>JAZNBM010000114.1:0-6234 GCA_045587045.1 Acutalibacteraceae bacterium
TATGCTCTTAACGGGGCGAAGCTGCATTTCGATAAGCTTGAGTGCGTGGTCGCCGTCAAAAAGTCTTGCCCAGAAATTGATTTTCCAGCCAAGGCTCCAGCCTGTGCCGTTGCCGCCTCTGCGCTCAAGAGTTTTGCGGCAGGCGGCTGCAAGCTCGGGCGTGCCGTCAACGGTGATAATGTTTGCCGGGTGAAGGGCATAAAGGTGTGAAACGTGTCTGTGGTGAATCTCAATCTCCGGATAATCGTCGTCAAACTCAAGAAGCTGACCTTCACTGCCGAGCTTGAAGGGGGCAAGCTTGGCAAGAGTTTCTTTGAGTGTTGCGGCAAATTCAGCATCTTCGCCAAGCACTTCGCAAGCCTTAACGCAGTTTTCGAAAAGCTCTCTTGTGATGCTCATTGACATTGTGGTGTATTTGCCTACGGAGCAACGTTTGCCTTCATATTCAAAGGTGTTTTCGGGTGATGTGCCGGGTGCAAGCACAAGCTTGCCGTCATATTCAACAAGAATATCAAGATAGAATTCGGCAGCCTTTTTCATAAGGGGATATGCCGTTTCACGAAGATATTCAACATCATTTGTGTATTCGTAGTGCTGGTAAACGTGCTCGCAAAGCCAGCCTGATGAGCCGTGCCAGAATGCCCACTGTGCATCGCCTGCAACGGGTGTTGACTGTCTCCAGAGGTCAACGTTGTGGTGGCTTACCCAGCCCTTTGCATTGTATTGACCTTTGGCTGTATTTTCGCCGCTGATGCTCAGGTCTTTTACCATATCGACAAGGGGCAGATTGACCTCGGGCATACGGCACATCAGTACGGGCCAATAGTTCATTTCTGTGTTGATATTAACCGTGTAGTTTGAACGCCAGGGCGGATTTGTTTTGTCATTCCAGATTCCCTGAAGTGTTGAAGGCTGTGTACCCTTTCTTGAAGAGCCGATTGAAAGATATCTGCCGAAATTATAAACAAGCTCAATCAGACCGTCATCGTTCTTCTTTCTCTTGAAGCGGCAGAGTCTTTTATCTGTGGGAATATCCTCGTCGTCGCTCTGAAGGTCAAGCTGAACTCTGCCGTAAAGCTCGGTGTAGTCTGCAAGGTGAGCGGCTTTGACCGCTTCATAGTCATACTCCTGCTTAAGGATTGCATCAACCGCAGGTTTATATTCCTTTCCCTCAAGGTAGGGATGCTTGTTCCATCCGTTGAATGAGCTTTCTGCGGTGAAATAAATCTCTGCACAGGTTGCTTCTTTAACGATAAGGTGGTTATCCATTCTGAGAATTTCACCGTCGGAAACAATCTTCATACCGCCTCTGTAACGGATGCCTCTTTTTTCGGGTTCGTCGGAATAGCCGAAGTTTTCTTCGTAGCCTTCAACGTCAGGTACGCCGGGGCATTCACCGTCAAGGTAAACGATGTTGTCGGGCTCGTTGACGATGCAGGAGCCGCGGAGTTTTGTTGTGAACTGTGCTTCAAAGGTCATTTTACCGCCCTCTGCGGTGAGGTGCATAACAATCATCTTTGCAGGGTTTGAAGCAAAATATTCTTTTTTATATGTAACGCCGCCGCAGGTATATTCTGTTGCGGCAAGGGCTGTGTTGAGATCAAGTGAGCGTTTGTAGTTTTTGACTCTGCCTTTGGTCTGCATAACGATTTCTATATTGCCGAGGGGCACGTAAGCGTTTGTGAAAACGCTCTGAAAGTTTTCTTCAAGCTCTTTTTGTGCCTCGTGAAGTTTGCCTTCAAGAGCAAGTTTCTGCGCCTTTTTAAAGGATTCGGGTGCGCCGTCTTTTATTGTGTTTCTGGGTGTGCCTGTCCAGAGTTCATCGTGGTTGAGGCAGAGGATATCTTTTTTTACCCCGCCGTAAATCATTGCGCCGAGTGTACCGTTGCCGATGGGCAGGCTCTGTGTCCACGCTTTTGCAGGCGAAGTGTACCATAATACCGAACTGTTAGCCATAGAAATTCTCCTTAATAAACAGAATTAAACATATTATACAACAATTAGTATGTAAGGTCAATCATTATCAGATGAATTAATTCCTGCAATTCCGGCAAATCACACTTGCATTTTATTGCTGAATAGTGTAAAATAAACTGTATATGAGTCTTTAGAGGTGTCTTTATGGCGGAAAACTTTCAAACTAAAATTGAGGCGGTCTATCCGGGTCTTTCAAAGGGTCACAAAAAGATAGCCGATTACATAACGAATAATTATCAGAAGGCATCGTTTATGACTGCCGCAAACCTCGGCAAAACCGTTGGTGTGAGTGAATCCACCGTTGTGCGTTTTGCAACCAATATAGGCTTTGACGGTTATCCCGAGCTGCAGAAATACCTGCAGGAAATGGTGAAAAGTCATCTCACAAGCGTTCAGCGTATGGAGGTTGCCGCAAGCCGTTACGAAGGCAGTGACTTTATCGACAAAACCTTTTCTGCCGATGCGGAACTTATCAAGGCAACCCGTGAAAGCATTTCCAGAGAAGCGTTTGAGGGCAGTGTTGAAGCTATAAACAAGGCTAAAAAAATATACATTCTCGGCGTAAGAAGCTCTGCGGCAATTGCAAGTTTTGCTGCTTTTTATTTCAGATTTCTTAACGATAACGTTGTGCTTATCGACACTTCATCGTCAAGCGAACTGTTTGAGCAGATGTTCAGAATCAGCAGTGACGATGTGTGCCTTGCAATAAGCTTTCCCAGATATTCAAACCAGACTATAAATGCGCTCTCTTTCGCAAAAAGCAGGGGAGCTACCATAATTTCGGTTACAGACGGCGAATCTTCACCAATTGCACCGTTTGCAACGCATCTGCTTGTTGCAAAAAGCAGCATGGTGTCTTTTGTTGATTCTCTTGTTGCTCCGCTGAGTGTTATCAACGCTCTGATTGCGGCTTGTGCAAAAGAAAAGAAAGACAAGGTTTACGGTGACCTTCGCGCACTCGAAGAAATCTGGGACGAATACCGAGTTTATAACAGCACAGACAGGGAGGATAAAGCATGAAAACCTCTTTGCTTGTAATCGGCGGCGGTGCCGCAGGTCTTATGGCGGCAGGCTGTGCGGCGGCATCGGGTATGCAGACCGTTGTGCTTGAGCGTAATGACCGTCCTGCAAGAAAAGTGATGATAACGGGCAAGGGCAGATGCAACGTTACGAACAACTGCAGCTCGCTCGAAACACTTATCTCAAACGTACCGCAAAACGGCAGATTTCTTTACGGCGCATTTTCAAGGTTTATGCCTGCCGATGTTATCGAGTTTTTTGAAAGCAGGGGAGTTGCCCTTAAAACAGAAAGGGGCAACAGAGTTTTTCCCGTTTCGGATAATGCGGTTGAAATTGTTGACGCTCTTACGGATTTTGCACGCAGGAGAGCAAGCATAATTAAGGGAAGAGCGGTAAAGCTCATTGTGGAGGATTCCGTTGTTAAAGGATGCGAAACCGAGGACGGCGAAAAGATTTTTGCCGACAAGGTGATAATCGCAACGGGTGGACTTTCATACCCCGGCACAGGCTCAACCGGTGACGGCTATGAGCTTGCAAGGCAGGCAGGTCACAAGATAACGGTGCTCAGACCGTCGCTTGTGCCGCTTGAAATACATGAGGGCTTCTGTAGTGACCTTATGGGCCTTTCACTGCGTAATATTGCAATAAAAGTTATCGATACCAAGAAAAACAACAGAGAAATTTATTCCGATTTCGGCGAAATGCTTTTCACGCATTTCGGAGTTTCGGGACCCGTTATCCTCAGCGCAAGCGCTCATATGCGCCAAATGGAAAGCGGCAGATATAAAGTTTCAATCGACCTTAAGCCTGCGCTGACGGTAGAGCAGCTTGATGCAAGAATTCTGCGTGATTTTTCAGAGAATATCAACAGAAATTTCATCAATGCACTCAATTCTCTGCTGCCCAAAAAGCTTGTGCCGGTTATAGTCAGGCTCAGCGGAATAGGGCTTTCAACAAAGGTGAATCAGGTCACAAAGGAGCAACGCCGCAACCTTGCGATACTGCTCAAAAATCTTACCGTAACCGTTACGGATTTCAGACCCGTTGCAGAAGCGATTGTCACTTCCGGCGGTGTTGACGTTTCACAGATTAATCCCAAAACAATGGAGTCCAAGCTCGTCAGGGGCTTGTATTTTGCGGGCGAAGTAATTGATGCCGATGCCTATACGGGCGGATTCAATCTTCAGATTGCTTTTTCAACAGGAAGACTTGCGGGCTTAAGTGCCGCACAGGAGGTATAATATGAATAATTCCGTTATTAACGTTGCCATTGACGGCCCCGGCGGTGCAGGCAAAAGCACGTCGGCAAGGGCGGCGGCAAAGGAGCTTGGATATATCTATGTTGACACAGGTGCGCTTTACAGGGCAGTCGGTGTCAATGCTTTAAGAAAGGGCGTTGACACAAAGGACAAAACTGCCGTTGCCGCAAGCATTGAAGGCATTTCTGTTGACCTCGTTTTTGAAAACGGCGAACAGAAGGTGCTTCTCAACGGCGAAGACGTTTCTGTTGAAATCAGAACACCGCCTGCATCAATGGCGGCATCTGACGTTTCTGCCGTGCCGGAGGTAAGAGCGTTCCTGTTTGACTTACAGAGAGATATAGCTTCACGCAATAACTGCATTATGGACGGCAGAGATATCGGCACGGTTGTGCTTCCCGATGCACAGGTAAAAATCTTTCTCACCGCTTCGGCAGAAGAAAGAGCAAAAAGACGTTTTGCGGAGCTTCAGGCAAAGGGCTCAACTGTCAGCTATCAGTCCGTACTTGACGAACTGATTGAAAGAGACTATAATGATTCTCACCGCGAGATTGCTCCTCTTAAGCCTGCAGAGGACGGCGTTTTGCTTGACACAACAGGTGTTTCGCTTGACGAGCAGGTTCAGAAAATCATCAGCATCATAAAGGAGAAGGTTCAATGAAAGGCTTTGATTATGACAGAGAAATAAAACGCAGCAAGCTTTATGACCGTATGAGGAAGTATGCTCCGCTGCTTAATAAAAGGATGTATAAGGTTAATTTCGTTGGCCTTGAAAATGTTCCTGCAGAGGGCGGCTTCATTCTTGCATCAAACCACATTCACGCACTTGACCCTGCTGTTATCGGCAGCGGTATCAAAAACAGACAGCTCCATTTTATGGGTAAAAAAGAGCTTTTTGAAAAGCCGATTATCGGCTGGATATTCAAGAAAGCCAACGGTTTTCCTGTTGCAAGAGGTGCTGTTGACACAAAATCCCTCGACTACGCCGCAAGAATAGTCAAGGAAGGTCACGTTTTGGGTATCTTCCCTGAAGGTACACGCTCGAAGGATGCAAAACCCAAAAGACCCAAGAGAGGCATTTCGGTTATCGCAAGAGCCGCAAAAGCGGATGTTCTGCCGGTTTCAATTTTCATTGATGACGAAAGTCTTAAAAAAGGCGCAAAGATTACAATCAGATTTGGTAAGATTATTCCCTTTGAAAAGCTTGGTATCGGCGGCGATGACTGCACAAAAGACAATCTCACACAGGCGGCTAACTACATAATGGACGAAATTGTTGACCTCTGGGAGGAAGGACATTGCGAATAACTCTTGCCAAAACAGCAGGCTTCTGCTTCGGAGTCGACAGAGCTGTAAATATAGCCTATGACCTTGCCGAAAAAGGCTGCAGGGCGGTTACTCTGGGTCAGCTTATCCACAATCCAACGGTAACGGAAGACCTTGAATCCAAGGGCATGAGGGTCATAGAAAACCCGAATGAGGCAAAGCAGGGCGAAACTGTTGTTATCAGAGCTCACGGCGTGAAAAAAAGCGTTTATGCAGAGCTTGAAAAAATCGGTGCCGAGGTCTGTGATGCTACCTGTCCGTTTGTGAAAAAAATACACGATATTGTCGAAAAAAACTCGGCGGAAGATCTGCCTGTAGTTATCGGCGGTGATCCCAATCATCCCGAGGTTATCGGAATCTGCGGTTACTGCAAAGGTGACTATGCCATTTTCAGCACGGAGCAGGAGGCGGAGAGTTTTTTCAAAGCGAACCCTTCTTTTTGCGAAAAAAGAATTATAGCGGTTTCTCAAACAACATTTTCTCAAAATGAATGGAAAAAAATAAAAGAAAAAATAAAAATATACTGTACAAATGCGAAAATATTTGATACAATATGCTCTGCTACCCGAAAAAGGCAGGAAGAAGCAGCTGAACTCTCAAAACAGAGCGACTGTATGATTGTCATCGGCGGCAGACACAGCTCAAACACGGT
>JAZNBM010000115.1:0-18861 GCA_045587045.1 Acutalibacteraceae bacterium
TTGTTTTTTGCCGATAAAATCACAAAACGAAGTGTAACAATCGCTGACGGCAGAACCGATATCCGCAAACAAAAACGGATTGGCGTCGCTCAGATAATTTCCAAGTTCCTCGTTTTGTGTTTTATCCCATTCGGAATCAAGTGCAAAATATATCAGGCAAAACAGTTCAAATATATTCATAATGTAAAATCCTCTATCAGTTTACTATATCATATTCGATTAACTTAATATTTTCAAGACTGATTTTTTGATTTGGTTTTTTGAACGGTGTTATATTCAAATGGTATACAATGTTTCGCCCTCAAAAATGTCAATATTTTGTCAACAAGTCGGGATATTACAGCTTTTTCGGGGTTGCGAACAAACTACGGCAAGTTACGGCAAATGCCTTTTTATTGACTTTTTGACCGTTTGTCAATGTCAATCTGAGCAATTTTACAGGCTACGGCAGGTTGTGACAGGCAAAAACAAGATGCTTTAATCACACTCAAGTTCTCAAAGAGATAATTTTTCCCGAATGGGGATTATCGAAAACCCTTGGAATCTCAACGGTTCCAAGGGTTTGTTTCTTTTTACGGTGTTTTATTACAAGACGGCATTGTTTACGAGAAAACCCACGAAGTTTCAGACTTCGTGGGTTTTGACATTGGTTTAGTTATAGTCGGGTTGTGCGAATTTGTGGGGGATATTCTGCTCAACCGCGGCAAGAAATTCATCTGCAGCAATCACTTCAACGCTGTCATCAAGCTGACCGATGAAATATGCAAGGTCATCGGGTCCGACAGTCCACGGATGAACGTTGATTACCGTATAGCCATTGATTGTGTTTATGTCGGCAGGTCTGGCGTTTATAACCGCTGCTTGTGTTGCAAGCCACTCTTTTGTTACATCGTTTGCGTTTCCGCTGGGATGCCACAGGCTGAAACCGACACTGACAAACGGTTTGCCGTCTGAAAAATAAACTCTGCCGCCTCCGGCTCCATAGCGGTCGGGGTCAATCTGAAGAATTCCGCCCTTTATATGATCATATCTTGAAAAATATCCGAGCCTTTTCTGCATACTTGAATCAAAATTGTTGCCGTCGATTTCATCGAGAAACGTCATAATGCCGAGGCCGGATTTAAGCATAACGGATGCGGTGTAATCCGAAAAGGCTTCAAGTTCATTTGCGTTCATTTTGCTAACTCTTGCATATCCGCCGCCTGTGGGTCCCGTGATAAACGTTGCGTTGTCTGAGTTTGCAAGTGTTCTTTTTACGTCAACATCGGAAAGCTCAGAGATAATCGGCGCATAAGTCCAGGTGACGGGAACATCCAGACCGTAGCTCTGCCAGGTGTGGAATTCGCTGAAGCCATTCTGAATCCACTGCATATTGTCGCCATCGCTGTAAACTATTGCAACGTAATGCTTATCGGGGTCAAGCTCAACCTTGCCGCTGTACGGTGCATCAAATTTTTTGTCTGTTGCTTCAAACGAAGCAAGAATGCTCAGATTCCGCGAATGGTCTGAGGGAACAACGTAATGACCGAAACGTGATATGGATTCTGTGAATTTGACCTCATACTGACACCAACCAAGGATTGTTGCCGACGGATCAAGATTTCTCATAACGCTGTCACGGAAAAGTCTGCCTTCGTAGTCACTGTCTTCAATGTACATTACGAATATATTCTGCTGAACGGCAAAATCCCTGACCCCCTCGGCATAATGATACATATGAACAAGGGCGTCGTTGCGGAATTTATCTTTGTTCTCTTTATAGAATTTTTTCAGGTACTTAAGATCGATATTATCGTTGCTGATATCTGCACGCTTTTCAAATCCAAGCTGAACAAGCGTTTCTTCGTCGGCGGGTGTTACGGGTAACCAGCCGTTGATTGTTGCCAGGTTTACCGCCGTGTTAAGCTGACCGTGGTTTTCTGTGGTCGCAAAGAGTATGTAACCGCTGTCAGCTATATATGATTTGAATCTGGCAACAAGCGTTTTAAGTGTCCAGGGGTTGCCTGCTTCATCGTTATAAACAAGCTTGTGACCTGCATTCTGAAGCTCATTGAGAGCATAACGGCTTGTTGCGTTTCCGTGATCAATGAAAATCTGTGGGTTTTTTCTTGCAACAAGACCTTGAAGAACGATAACGGTGTGGCGTTGAACAGTAGGAACGTTAGCTGCCTCAACAACTGTTATTTCCTCAGCAAGCTCAAATTTTTCAAACTTTTCACTCATTTCAACAAGTGCCTGCTCGCTCAAGGGTTCGGGGGCTTTGGGGATAATCACCGCATCGATTGTGTTGAAAAGAATAGAAACCATCATCAAGATAAAAGAAACGGCTATTTTTAATGCATCCATTTTTATTTCTCCCTTATAAATTATATTCTAATTATAGTTCCATAAAAAAACGATGTCAATAATTTACCATTGGAACTTATGATATATTTTTGCATTTGCAGGTAGAAATTGATACGTTATTATGTTATAATTAATATCTGTAAATAAAATCCGGGATGAGGTGGAAATGAAAATGAAAAAAATTATGTGCGTTTTTCTTGTGGTGGTGATGGTTGTGATGACATTTGCGGTACCGTCTTTTGCGGCAGAAACAGAAAATTCCGTTGCAGATGCGGTTATTGTCATCGCTGCAGATGCAAGTGAAACGGACACCTATGCCGCAGGCAGGCTCAAGTATTATCTTGACCAAATCACGGGGGAAAGCATTGAGATTGTTGACGATTCCGCAGAAGCTGACGGTTACGAAATCTGTGTTGGCGAAACAAACAGAGCAACGCACAGTTTTGACTCTGCTGCCGACGGAAGCTACGTCATATCTTCAACAGACAGCCGAGTTGTAATCATCGGTGCAGGCAACAAGGGCACAATCAACGGTGTTTATGCCTTCCTTGAAAAATACTGCGGTTGCCATTGGTATGAAGCGCAGATTATTGTTGTGCCCGAAAATAAAAATCTGACAATTCCTGCAGATATCAGTGTTGAGTATACGCCGTTTTTTGAGTATACCGAAACGGATACCGCAAGCTCGCGCGACGTTGAGTTTTCGCTTGCAAACGGTCTTACGGGCGGTGTTTACAGACAAATGACTGACGAGCAGGGCTCAATGGTCGGTTACGTCGGACCTTTCTGCCATACTCTGACAACGTTTTTCTGCAAAGCAGAAACTTATTTTGAGGAGCATCCCGAGTATTTTGCTCTGAGAAACGGCAAAAGAAACCCCTCGCAGCTTTGCCTGACCAACGAAAAGGTAAAAGAAATTGTTGCCGAAGAGGTGCTTGTTCTTCTTGATACGGCGCATAATCCTGCAGCCGATGTTCAGATTGTTTCGCTGACCCAGCACGATAATCAGCTTTACTGCCAGTGCGATAACTGCAAGGCACTTGACGGTGCAAACGGCTCGCAGTCGGGTACAATGATAAGCTTTGTCAATGATATTGCAGGCAGAGTTAAGGCTTACGGCTATGAAAACATTGTTTTTGATACCTTTGCTTATCAGTACACAAGAAAGGCTCCTTCACAGGTAAGACCCCGTGAAGACGTTATTGTCCGCCTCTGCTCAATTGAGTGCTGCTTCGGTCACACTCTTGATGACCCCAAGTGCGAGCAGAACCTTGAGTTTATGAAAGACCTCAGGGAATGGGGCAAAATCTGCAACAGAATTTACATCTGGGATTACGTTCACAACTATGCCCAGACACTTTGCATATTCCCGAATTTCGGCGTTCTTCAGAGAAACGTTCAGATTTTCTATGAAAACAACGCAAAGGGTCTTTACGAAGAGGGGAATTATTATATTGACAACAGTGATGCGGAGTTTGCCGAGATGAGGACTTATCTTCTATCAAAGCTCATGCAGAATCCTTATCTGGATTTTGAGGCTGAAATGAACGGTTATCTTAACGGTGTTTACGGTCCGGGCGGTTGCTATATCAAAGAATTCATTGATGTTATAACTGAACACGCGGTAACTGACGGCAAGCATCTCTCTATTTATCAGGCTTCGCAGAAAACACTTTATAATATGACCGACGAGGATGTTGAAAAGTGTAACGAACTCTGGGCCAAGGCAAAGGATGCCGCAGAAAACGAAGAACAGCTTGCACAACTTCGCAGGTCGGAGCTTTCATGGAGATATTGGAAAAGCGCAAACAAACGCGGTGAATTTTCACGCAACCAGTTCCCGTATATATGGATGACCGCAGGCAAAGAGCTGCACGGTGATATCAAAGCGATGAACGCCGTTCTGTTTTCGGAGGGCGGAACAAATTTGCTTTCGGATTGCGAGCTGCTTTATCTTTACAGAGAGTCATATAAATGGTCGGTTATTTATGAAGAATGGTTCTGGGATATTCTCAATCCCGTTGCGATTGCGCTTTATGATTTCTTAGGAAAAATATATAATATATTCAGCTGAAACGGATGATTGACAGATAATAGCATACGTGCTAAAATTATTATGCAGTTATCCGTAAACCCAAAGTGATTGCACAAGGAGTGACGGTGTGGCTAAAATTCAGAAAGCCAAGCTTACAAGGCTTGAAATAATTCAGGTTGCTACAAGAATGTTCCTTTTAAAAGGATATTCCACAACAACCGTAAAGACGATTGCCGATAAGCTTGATATAAGCACGGGCAACCTGACCTTTCATTATCCGACCAAAGAGCATATGTTGGCTGAACTGACGGATATGCTTTGCGGTTTTCAGTGGCAGATGATGAAAACCGAAGCTGACGAGGGTATCAGCTCTCTGCTTGCACTTTGCCTTGAACTGACGACTATGGCAGCGATTTGCCAGGGCAACGGTATAGCGAAAGACTTCTTTATTTCGTCATATCAGAGCCGGATGTGTCTTGATATCATCCATTTTAACGACACGGAAAGGGCAAAGAATATTTTTGCCGAATATTGCGGAGATTGGAGCGATGAGCAGTTTGCCGAAGCGGAAATACTTGTTGCAGGCATTGAGTATGCAACACTTATGGCTTCAGACGGTGAGCTGCCGCTTGATACCAGAATCGCCGGTGCACTTAATCAGATAATGACAATCTATAACGTGCCCGAAAATATAAGAAAAATAAAAATCAGAAAAGCACTTGCAACGGACTATGTTTCGCTCGGTCAGCGTGTTATTCAGGGCTTTCTTGATTACGTTGAAAAAACTAACGAGCATGCTTTTGAGGAGCTTATGGCTTCGGGTAACGGCAAATCCTGATTTTAAGGGAGGAAAAACATGAAAAAGTTTATAGCGGTATTTTTGACTGTGTTTATGATTGCAACGGTATTTCCGTTTGCTGCATTTGCACAGACTGAAACCAACGAGGTTATCATTCTTTACACAAACGACGTTCACTGCAACATTGACAACTATCCTTTGCTTGCAGCTTACAGGACAGAGCTTATTGCGCAGGGCAAGACCGTTATCACCGTTGATGCAGGCAATGCCGTCAGCGGGGAGGTTATAGGTACACTCACAGAGGGCGAAGCAATTGTTGATATTATGAACTCTGTGGGATATGACTATGCCATTCCCGGCAACCACGAGTTTGACTACGGCGTTGATCAATTCCTTGACCTTGCAGAAAACAAGGCGGAATATGAATATCTCAGCTCAAACTTCTATAATCTTTCTTCACTCGACCCTGTTCTTGCCCCATATGCAGTGGTAGAAGCAAACGGACGCAAAATCGGCTTTGTGGGCATTTCAACACCTGAAACGGTGTCCAAAGCAAATCCTGAATATTTCAAAGAGGAAAACGGCAATTTTATTTACGGTTTTCCTGTTTATCCCGGCGAAATGACAAACGAGGCTCTTTATGAAAACGTTCAGGACAGCGTAAATGCCGCAAAGGCGGAGGGTGCAACCACTGTTTTTGCAATCAGCCACCTCGGCATTCTTGAAACAACGGACGGCTGGAAGGTTACGGACGTTCTTGAAAACACAAGCGGCATTACGGCTTTCATTGATGCACACTCACACGAAACAATCGTTAATGATATTCACAAGAACGAGCTCGGTGTGTCAACGTCAGTCACCCAGACAGGCGAAAAACTCGGCAACATCGGTCAGATAACACTCAGTGGTCCTCTTGCTATGTTCGAGCTTATTGATATTGACGATATCGAGGTTGAAACAATGTCAGAGAGTGCACAGAATGCTTATGATACGGTAAAAGCAAAGGTTGACGGCTACAATGAGCAGACGGCATATCTTTTTGACCCCATCGGCAAGTCGGAAGCAAATCTTGTTACAAGAGATGAATATAACTGGCTTGTGCGCAGAAAAGAAACGAACGCAGGCGACTTTGTGTGCGATGCTTACCGTGCCGTAACGGATGCTGACGTTGCTATCTGCAACGGCGGCGGTATCCGCAGCGATATTCTGATTGGTGACGTTTCGAGAAAAGACCTTATGGATATGAACCCCTGGAGCAACCCGATGTGCATTGTTGAAATGACGGGTGAGCAGCTTGTGCTTGTACTTGAGCACGGTGCACGCAAATGTCCCGAGCCGTTGGGCAGCTTTTTCCAGACTTCGGGCGTGACTTACGAAATACATACCTACGTTGAGTCGCCGATAATTGCAGACTCGATGGATAACTTTATTTCAATTGACCACGATGCGGAAAGAAGAGTCAGAAACGTAAAGGTTAACGGTGAACCCGTTGACCTGAATAAAACATACACGGTTGTAAGCAGTCAGTATGTTCTTCTTGACGGAGGTGACGGTCTGACGATGCTTGACGGCATCAAGGTTGTTGAAAAGGATAACATTCTTTGCGATTCCGAGATGCTCGTCAAATATTTCACCGAAATCCTTGGCGGCAAAATAACTGCCGAAAAATACGGTAATCCCGACGGAGAAGGCAGAATAAAGATTTATGCTTCAGAGCCTCCCGTTGAACCTGACGATCCTTCTGATGATTGCACACATATGTGCCACAAGGATGGATTCCTTGGTTTCCTGTGGAAGATTCTGCGTTTCTTCCAGATGATTTTCGGCCTTAATCCCGTATGCATCTGCGGTGAAGCACACTATTAAGTTACATCTTCTCTTAACATAATGAACCTATGAAACTCCCGAGGTATCCCCAAGCCTCGGGAGTTTCACTGTGTCGGGACTGCCTGACACAGTGAAGAACAAAGAAACGAATTATTGATGAAAATTTTTTCAGATTATATGTTTTTTATCTTTATCGGACCGGATTTTGTGTGTTTCTTTTTAGCCGTTTTTTTCGATTTGGCGTATTGTATACGCCTGTCATCGAAAGAAAACGTCTTCTTCCCATGTGTCAGGCAGTCCCGACAGCCTTCGCGGTGAAGAACAAAAGAAACGATTTAATAATGAAAATGTTTTTCGGTAATATACATAACGGATATATTTGTTTTTACTGTTTACAAAAAAAGAATTTTATTATAAAATATATCTGTATATGCATTCCGAACAAGAAAGGAAGATGAGAATGACAGAGCTTAAATATTGGGAAAACCCGTATATTATCAAAGAAAACAAGGAAGACGGTCACAACACTGTTTTGCCCCGACCCTCTGTTGAAGCCGCAATCAACGGCGAGGATGCACCTTTGCGTGTAACTCTTAACGGAATCTGGAAATTCAGATGGCAGCAGGGTGTTGATAATCTGAACACCGATTATTATGCAGACGGCTACGACGATTCAGCCTGGGATGATATTGAGGTGCCCTCACTCTGGCAGCTCAAAGGTTATGGCAAGCCGATTTATCTTTGCAATTCTTACCCCAAGGCGATTTCAAACGTAAAGAGTGAAATTCCCAAAATCAGCCATAAGCTTAACGAGCTTGGCGTCTACCGCCGCACCTTCAATATCCCCGAAACCTTTGCGGGTAAGCGTATTTTTATTCAGTTCGGTGCGGTAAAGGCAGGCTTTTTCCTTTATATTAACGGCAAACAGGTCGGTTACTCACAGGGCTCAATGACTCCTGCAGAATTTGATATTACTGACTGTGCCGTTATCGGCGAAAACAGAATAACGGTTGAGGTTTACCGCTACACAGACGGCACTTATCTTGAAGACCAGGATATGTGGTTCCTTTCGGGTATTTACAGAGAGGTTTTTGTTTATGCCGAAGAAAACCTCTGTGTCAGGGATTTCTTTGCCAACTCATCTCTTGATGACACATATGAAAACGGTGTTCTTGACCTTAAGGTGTTGCTTAAGAATTATAATAGCGAGCCTGTTGACTGCACGGTAGAGGCAATTCTTGTTGCTGACGGCGAGCAGAAGAATATTGCAAACGAAAACGTTACTGCCGCTGCTGGTAAAACGGTGCTGAACTTTAAGCATATTGAAGAGAAGGCAAAGCAATGGTCTGCAGAAGAGCCTAACCTTTATAAGCTGGTTATTGTTCTGAAGCGGGGCGAAAAAGTGCTTTCCGCAAAGTGCGTGCGCATCGGTTTCCGCAAAATGGAAATCAAGGGCAACGTGCTTTATATGAATGGCAAAAGAGTTATCATCAAGGGCGTGAACCGCCACGATTTTGACCCCGACAACGGCTGGGCAGTGCCGCTTGAGAGGTACTATCAGGACCTCCACCTGATGAAACAGGCTAATATTAATGCTATAAGAACAAGCCATTATCCCGACGCCGAGATTTTCTATGAGCTTTGCGATGAGCTCGGATTCTACGTTATGGACGAGGCCGACGTTGAAACTCACGGTGTTCGCCGCAAGAATTGTCCCGGCGACAACCCCGATTTCAAAGAGGCGGTTGAGGACAGGGCCGAGAGAATGGTTTTGCGTGACAGAAGCCACGCTTGTGTCTGCTTCTGGTCGCTCGGCAACGAAGCGGGTGACGGCGAAAACTTTATGCACGAAAAAAGGGCTATTCTTGCCCTTGACAACACAAGACCCATTCACTATGAGGGCGATTTCGATTTCAGAAAGAGCGATTTCATAAGCAGAATGTATCCCGTTGAGAGCGTTGTTGAAAAAATGCGCCACAAAATTGCGCTTACTCCCACACTTTACGATAACGTTGCAAACGCTCTTGCGGCGGATAACAAACCCGTGCCTGCGGAGATTTATGAAACTCACCCCGTAATGTACTGCGAATTTGCTCACGCAATGGAAAACAGCCTGGGCAACTTCAAGGAATACGTTGACGATTTTGAAAAGTATGAGCATATGTGCGGCGGCTTTATCTGGGACTATGTTGACCAGTCAATCCGTAAGGTGGAAAACGGCAAAGAAAAGTGGCTTTACGGCGGTGACTTTGACGAAGGTAACACCAGCTTCTATTTCTGCGCAAACGGTATTATCACCGCTGACAGAATGCCCCAGCCCTCATACTATGAGGTTAAAAAAGTATATTCAAACCTTGAGCTTGTTGATTCTGACTGCAGAAACGGCAAGGTTAAAATCAAGAATAAGAATCTCTTTATTTCCACAAAGGATTACAGATTTGAGTGGACTCTTACCGTAAACGGTGAAAAAGTTAAAAACGGTGTTGTTGACGACGTTGTTGTTGAGCCTCTTACCGAAAAAGAGCTTCAGCTTCCCGTTAATCTCAACGATTATCCCGACGGTGAAGTTATACTGACGGTTGCTTTTGTGCTTGCTGTTGACAAGCTCTGGGCAAAGGAAGGCTTTGAGCATAACTTCGGTCAGCTTATTCTTCGTGAAGCGGTTGCGGCAAAACGCAGACCTGCCTGCGGTGAGCTTAAATTCTCACAGAGCGGCAACTCCGTTAAAATCAAGGGCGAAGCCTTTAGTGCCGAAGTTGTAAACGGTGCTCTTGCTTCACTTAAATACGGTGAAAAAGAAGTTATCGATGCTTCTTCACCTCTCCGCCCCGACTTTTTCAGAGCTCCCACGGATAATGACAGGGGATACATAAACTTTGTGCCTTTTTTGAGTGAAATCCACCCCATTTACCAGTGGAAGCGCTCCACCGCACAGACCGTAGCTTGCTCTGTTAAAGCAAAATCAACACCCTCGGGCGTTGAGGTCAGCGTAAGCTGGGTCGCTCCCTTTGTTGCGGGTCTCTCAACGGTTTACGTTTTCTCTCCCTCGGGCGAAGTAACTGTCAGCCACAGTGCTGTCGGTCTTGCTCTGCCGATGCTTAAGGTCGGTATGCGAGCAGGTATCAGCAGTAAGCTTGAAAATGTTGAGTGGTATGGCAGAGGTCCCCACGAAACCTATTGTGACCGCAAAACGGGTGCAAAAATTGCCCGCCATGCAATGAGCGTTGCCGAGCTTGAGCACAGATATATGAGACCGCAGGAAAACGGTCACCGCACAGATGTCAGAAGCCTTTGCATAAGTGATGATTCAGGCTTTGGTGTGGTTATTGATTCAATGGATATTCCGTTCGGTTTTAACCTCGGTTACTATAACCCCGAAAAGCTTGATAAAGCAAAGCACCTCTTTGAGCTTAAAAAGGATAACTGCATAACCCTTTGCCTTGATGCGGCAATGAGAGGCGTCGGCGGCGATATGCCCGGCTGTGCTTATCTTCATAAGCCTTATAAACTCAAGTGCGGTAAGACATACAGCTTCACATTCAGAATTTCAAAGAAATAATATGAACAAAACCAACGTTATGAGGCTGCTTGAGGCGGCAAAAATACCCTACGATTTGCTAGAATATGAGGTTGATAAAAATGACCTTTCAGGCGAAAGCACCGCAAGAAAAACAGGCAAGGATGCTTCACAGGTATTCAAGACCCTTGTTTTCAACGGCGAGAAAAACGGCTTTGGCGTGTGCTGTATCCCTGCGTGCGACGAGCTTGATTTGAAGAAAACCGCAAAAGCTTTTGGCGAAAAGAAGGTTGAAATGCTTCACGTTAAGGATTTGCTCAAGGTGACGGGTTATATCAGAGGCGGCTGTTCTCCGATTGGAATGAAAAAGCAGTTTCCCACCGTGATTGATGAAACTGCCTGTCTTTTTGATAAAATTTACGTCAGCGCCGGTGTCAGGGGTGCGATGCTCGGCATTGACCCCGATTCTCTTGCCGAATATATCGGTGCAAGATTGATTGACGTGACAGTATAAAAATAAAAGCGTACCGCCCTTGGACGGTACGCTTTTTTTAGTGAATAATAAAAGTGGATGGTGAAAAGTTTCGGGTGAGCGCTGCCCACACCCGAATGAGTTTATTTCTTTTTGATTCTTGCCCAGTATTCTTTTGCCGCCTGTTCGTTTTTATTGTCACCGAAATCATAATAACGGCGGTTTTTGATGGCATCGGGCAGATATTGCTGGTCTACCCAGTGATGGTCGTAATCGTGGGCATACTTATAAAACTGACCTTTGTTCGGATTGTCTGCACCGTCATAATGCATATTCTGGAGCTGACGCGGAACAGGTCCTGTTCTGCCTGCAGAAACGTCCTGCATGGCGGCGTTAATGGCATCGTGAGCGGAGTTTGATTTGGGACTTGTGGCAACCAGGATAACCGCATCTGCAAGGGGAAGCCTTGCTTCAGGCAGACCGACCATCATTGCCGTGTCAACTGCCGCTTTGACTATCGGAATTATCTGCGGATAGGCAAGGCCAACGTCCTCGCACGCACACACAAGCAATCTGCGGCAAGCGGAAATCAGGTCGCCCGCTTCAAGCAGACGCGCCAGATAGTGAATGGCTGCATCGGGGTCGGAGCCGCGCATTGATTTCTGGTATGCAGAGATAATGTCATAATGCTCGTCGCCGTCTTTATCGTAACGCATGGCGCTTTTTTGAGTTAATGATTTTGCACTGTCGAGGGTTATGCTTTTTACGCCGTTTTCGTTTTGCGAAGCAAGCACGCACAGCTCAACGCTGTTGATAGCTTTGCGCACATCACCTGCACAGGCGGTGGCGATATGGCTGAAAACTCCGTCTTCGATTTCGTAGGTTTCGTTGCGGTCATTCGCCATAAAATCAAAGCCTCTGCGGACTGCCTTTTCCGCTTCGTCAGGAGTAACGCTTTTGAATTCAAACACCGTGGAGCGGCTTAAAATTGCGCTGTAAACGTAAAAATAAGGATTTTCCGTTGTTGAGGCGATGAGTGTAATTGCTCCGCTTTCGATGTATTCAAGAAGTGTCTGCTGCTGCTTTTTGTTGAAATACTGGATTTCATCAAGGTAAAGCAGGATTCCGTTTGGCGCAAGAAAAGTGTCCAGCTTTGCAACAACGTCTTTGATGTCTGCTGTGCCTGCCGTTGTGCCGTTGAGCTTGACAAGATGGCGGTCAGTTGTTTTGGCGATTATGCTTGCGAGCGTTGTTTTGCCGACACCCGGAGGACCATAAAAAACCATGTTTGGCAATTCACCTGATTTGATTATGTTGCGCAAAGGCTTGCCTTCACCGAGAAGATGAGGCTGACCGATTATATCTTCAATTGTTTGTGGGCGGAGTCTGTCCGCAAGAGGAGCTGACATAGTAATCTCCTTGTATAGTGGAATTACTAATATGATATAAATATTATTGAAAAAAGTCAAGAATAACATTGCTTGACATTATGTGGCGATTAATATACAATTTATAATGACAAAATTTTGACAAAAAGGATGACGGTTATGAATAATTTCAGAAGAATTATTGCCCTGATGCTTGCTGTGGCTTGCTTGGCATCGTTTGCTGCTTGCGGCAACGAAAAAGAAGACACCGCAACAACAACTGCATTTAATAACTATGCCGACAAGGAAATCAAGGAAGAATTGCCGCCTGACCCTGACAGAGGAGAAGACAAAATAAAATTAGTTGCTCCTGCAGATTTCAGCGGTCTTACTTTTTCAAAGCTTGCCGTTGACCGCAGCTATGCTTATACCCTTGAGCAGAAAGGCGTTACGTCGGCTGCTGCTGCAGAAAAGCTTAAAAGCGGCAAAGCACAGGTTGGCGTGCTTACGCTTGAGGATGCCGCAAAGCTGGCGACACAGACAGATATTAAAATCATTGCCATAAACACAAATCTTGTACTTTCTGTTATTGCCAAGGGTGATGCTGTAAAAGAAGGATATTCAGACCTTAACGGAAAAACAGTTTATGCTTGCGGCGAAGGCACTTATATCCGGTGGATAACGGATTATGTTTTTAAAAGCAAGGGCATAAAGGCGGATATTGTTTATACAACGGTCAGCGACATTGAAGCAAAAATGAAGAGCGGTGAAGCTGAAATCTGCATTCTGCCCGAATTTGAAGGTACCCGTCTTGTGAGTGCAAACACGGATTACGCCAAAAAGTTTCCGCTGGTTTCCCTTTGGGATAAAGATTTTGCTCCTGCGGCGACCTGCATTGTAGCAAGGGCGGACTATATTGCGGCTGAGCCCGAATATTTTAACGAGCTGCTTTCTGATGTTGAAATGGCTGCAAATTCTTGCATTGACAACGAGGGTGGTGTCGGTTATATGGCACAGATTCTGACCGCTAACGGATATTTTTCTGATTTTGATCTTGCCAAGAAATCGATTTCTGCCGTAGGTTTTGTTTATCTCCGCGGAGAAGAAATGAAAAAAACATTTGAAGCAAACATTGATTTTTATGCTGATAACGGTGCAGACGTAAGTGTACCGGCAGAAAGCGTGTATTACGGTCTTTGATAAATTTGCATTCGTTATAATCAATAAAATTCAGCTCGCCTTTTTGTTGCAATTGATGAAGCGACAATTTGAAAATGTAATCAATCGACTTTTACAACAAAATTTGAACATCGAATTATCATTTTTGACTTGAAATTACGAATAAAATATATTATACTAGTTTCATACGTGCTTTGCGGTGCAAACTGCAGGCAAATTTAAACAGCGGCATAGCCGCAAAACCATCAGGAGGAATAAACATGACGAAAAAGATTCTTGCATTACTTCTTGTTTTCTCACTCGCATTTGCATTTGCAGCTTGCGGCGGCAAAGAAGACGAAACAGACGTTGTTCTGTCAACTGCTGAAAGTGTTGACGAAGGTATCGATTTTGATGCACCTGCCGGCACAAGACCCACTCAGGCAGAAAAAACTGAAATTGAAACAAACGCTGAAGGTGAAACAGAAATCGTTACAGAACCCGTTTCTGAAGCTAAAGTTCCCGAAACAAAAGAAGAAATCGTTGCATACTTCAACGAAGCTATCAACGGCGTTAAGCCCAACGCTTCAAAGGTTGTTCACAAGTCATCAGCTATCACACTCAACGGTTCTCTCAAGATCCCCGGTGCAATTGATTTTGCTATGAAGGTTCTTGGCGGCGCTGAAAAGTTCATCGGCGACCAGCTTGCAAAGAACAGCAAGGGTGAACAGACATACACAGGCGCTGACATCAAGGCTAAGTTCCCTGTTGAAGGCGAAGACTACGCAAGCAAGCTTACAGCTAACGACGTTGCAAGCGCAGGCGCTACATGGTCAGAAGACGGCAAATATCTCATCGTTAAGATTGTTGCAAAGAGCGACGCTAAGAGCTCAACAGTTAAGCACGGTCAGGGTTATGCTCCCAAGGCTTTCAACGTTGTTCTTCCCGGCATCGTTAACGACAACGTTCCCGGCCCCGTAACCAGCATGCTCGGCGGCGAAGCTGCAATGAACTATCCCGAATGCACAGTTGTTGCTTACATCGACTTCGACACAGGTAAGGTTGTTAAGGCTGACTACGTTATGAACTGGACAATCAACTTCGGTTCAGACATCGTTCTTCCTTTCAGAACAACTGACAAGTACGAAATCGCTTATTAATTAAACACACAAATCAAATCGGTGACCGCTTTACGGCGGTCGCCGAATTTGCGTAAATACATAGCAAAGGAGCACTCTTATGAAGAAAGAAGTTCTTGTTGAAACCTCTGCCCGTCACGTTCATGTCAGCCGCGCTGACCTTGACATCCTTTTCGGCGAAGGTTATGAATTGACACACAAAAAAGATCTCTCACAGCCCGGTCAGTATGCCTGCGAAGAGAGAGTTGCAGTTGTTGGCTCAAAGTCCAGCTTCCCCGCAGTTTCAATCCTTGGTCCCGTTCGTCCCTCAACACAGGTTGAGCTTTCGCTCACAGATGCACGCAGCATCGGCGTAACAGCTCCTGTAAGAGAGAGTGGCGATATTGCAGGCACAGGCACCTGCAAGCTTGTCGGTCCCAAGGGTGAAGTTGAAATTGATTGCGGTGTTATCACAGCAAAAAGACACATCCACGCAACACCTGCCGATGCCGAGAAATACGGTCTTGAAGACAAGCAGGTTGTCAACGTTAAGATTGAATCTGATGGCCGTTCACTCATTTTTGATGACGTTGTTGTCAGAGTTAACCCTAACTTTGCTCTTGCAATGCATATCGATACAGACGAAAGCAACGCTGCAGGCGCTGTTCCCGGTATGATGGGCGAAATTCTTTGATTAAACAATACATAAAATCAGCCGTCTGGGTCATAGACCTAGGCGGCTTTTTACTTTCGGACACTCTGTTAAAAAAATCCGCCGTCATCTGACGGCGGATAGTTTTTTACATGCTTTCGGGAACGGTGATGCTGAACATTGTGAGAATGTTTCTCAGAACGTTCTTTACGCAAAGGCAAAGGCTGAGTCTTGCCTGCATAAGAGCTTCATCGTCGCAGTTTACTCTGCAAGCATTGTAGAACTTGTGGAAGAGCGTTGCAAGGTCAACGGCGTAGCGTGTTATCTTTGCGGGGTCATAATTCTTTGCAGAGAGGATAATCTCGTCTGTAAGAGCCGAGAGATGCTTTATAAGCTCTTTTTCTTCGGGAGCGGAGAGAAGTGCAAGCTCGGGGATTGTGCATTCTCTTGCAGCCTTGCCCTCGCTCTCGAGCTTTTTGAGAATGCTGCAGATTCTTGCGTGTGCATACTGGCAATAGTAAACGGGATTCTGCGAGCTCTGTTCAACTGCAAGGTCAAGATCGAAATCCATTTGTGAGCCGGGCTCTCTCATATTGAAGAGGAAACGGACGGCATCGATGGGGATTTCTTCAAGCAGGTCAACAAGGGTGATTGCTTTGCCTGAACGCTTGCTCATTCTGACAACCTCACCGTCACGTGTAAGGCGGACAAGCTGCATAAGAATGATGTCAAGGTCGTCGCCGTTGCAGCCGATGGCATCAAGCGCACCCTTCATTCTTGCAACGTGACCGTGATGGTCGGCGCCCCAGATATTGATTGCCCTGTCAAAGCCTCTTATCTGAAGCTTGTTGCGGTGATAGGCAATGTCGGCGGCAAAGTAGGTAGGGTTGCCGTTTGTTCTGATAAGAACTTCATCCTTGAGTTCAAGTTTTTCGATTTCCTCGGGTGTTTTGCCTTCTTTGAGAAGTCTTGCGCCGAGAACTTCTTTGTTTTTATACCATACGGCGCCGTCTTTTTCATAAGTGAGACCCTTGCTTTTCATAATATCAAGAGTTTCTGCAAGCTCGCCGCCGTTGTGGAGTGTGCTTTCAAGGAACCAGGTGTCATATTCGATACGGTATTTGGTAAGGTTTTCTTTCATAGCCGCTATGTTTTTTGGCAGAGCGTAGTCAACAAGCGCTTTTCTGCGCTCGGCTTCGGTTGCGTCAATGAATTTGTCACCGTGGATTTCTGCAAACTCCTTGGCTCTTGTGATAATATCTTCGCCGTGATAGCTGTCTTCGGGCAGCTCGGGAGCATCTGCGCCTTTGTAAAGCTGCTGATAGCGGATATCGAGCGAAAGACCGAATTTTTCGATCTGGTTACCTGCATCGTTGACATAAAATTCACGGCTTACTTCGTAGCCAGCGCAGTCCATAACGGCTGCAAGGCAGTCGCCCAGTGCGCCGCCTCTGGCATTACCCATATGCATGGGTCCTGTGGGGTTTGCGGAGACGAACTCGATATTGATTTTTTTGCCGCCGCCATAATTTGAACGGCCGTAATCATCGCCTTTTTCGAGAACATCCTGGATGATGCAGGCATTAAAGCTCTCTTTGAGATAAAAATTAAGGAAACCGGGACCTGCAACCTCGCATCTGTCGATGAAAGTATCGCAAAGCTCAAGGCGGCTGATAATAGCCTCTGCAATCTTACGGGGAGCGGAGCGGAGGTCTCTTGCCCACGCCATAGCAGCATTTGACGAATAATCGCCGTTATCTCTGTTTGCCGGCACCTCAACGATAAAATCACCCAGAGGCACTGCTGGGAATTCGCCGTCTGCAACGGCTCTGCCTGCTGCCTCAAGGATTGCTGTTCTGATTTCGTTGACAGCCTGTTTAACTAAAAGTGACATTTTATACCTCCTGATTCTTAACTGCAACGGTAACCGTTAAATCGTTTTCCGATGCAAGGTCGTTATTGAAATCAATCGTGTAAGAAAAACGGAGTGTTCCGCCGTTTTCATTCATATCCGTGAAAAGATTGTTTGTGTAAACACCCATCATAAGCTCGCCGTAGGGGGTTGAATAAAAACAGGTGTGGCGGCGGTCTTTTTCGATGATGAGCTCGGTGTTGTATTTGCCCGACCTGGTCATAACGATTGTGCCGTTTGAGTATTTGAGCTGTGTTGTGCAGCCTTTAAGCTCCTCATCGGTTTCGTTATAAACAACCGTAAAGCCGTCGGTGCCGAAGTCCAACGAGCCGCCCGTGGTCAGCTCGCAGGTGTATTCTTCGCCGTCCTGAACATGACGGTCTGTTATTTTTATAACTGCGTCTTTCATTTTATTTCTCCGTTGCAAGCTGCAGAAGTCTGTCAAGCAGCTCTGAATAGGGTACACCCGAAGCTGCGAAAAGCTTGGGATACATACTGATTGATGTGAAGCCGGGAATGGTGTTGGGCTCATTGAGAAGAATTGAGCCGTTTTTGCACACGAAGAAGTCAACTCTTGTGAAGCCTGTGCATCCGAGTGCTCTGTAAGCTCTTACAGCGGCTTCCTGAACGGCTTTGAGCATATCATCGGAAAGGCGTGCAGGGATATGAAGCTCACTCTCGTTTGCCAGATATTTTGCATCATAATCGTAGAATTCGTTGCAGGGAACAACTTCGCCGACCACTGAAGCAACAGGCTCGCTGTTACCCATGACTGCGCATTCAACCTCAACGCCGACGATGCCTTCTTCGAGAACAACCTTGGTATCGTGCTCAAAAGCTTTTTCGCAGGCGGCTTCGAGCTCGGCAAGGTTTTTTGCCTTGCTGATGCCTACGGAAGAGCCTGCGTTTGCGGGTTTAACGAAAATGGGGAAACCGAGTTTTTCTGCGGCAGATGCCAGAAGGGCGGCTTTATTGCCCGAATAAGCGTATTTGTCGAAAGCAGTCCACTTTGCCTGGGGGATGCCGTGAAAGTCCGCCATGGCGTTTGTGAAGGCTTTATCCATGCAAATTGCGCTTGCTGCAGTGTTGCAGCCGACATAGGGAATGCCTGAAATCTCGAGCAGACCCTGCATTGTGCCGTCTTCGCCGTTTTTGCCGTGAAGCACGGGGAAAACAACATCGATATATTCAACCTTTGCACCGTCTGCAAGGCGGATTATGCCGTGGTGTGAGCGGTCACAGGAAATAACCGCAGGTTCAAGCAGAGAGGCATCGTTGAGCCAGTTGCCGTCGGGCAGGAGGTCGGGCGAACCGTTAAAAACATAACATTTGCCGTCCTTGGTGATGCCCATTGCTACTATATCGTACTTGTCTGTGGGAATGTTTTTCATAACAGATGAAGCGGATTTGAGCGAAACGTCGTGCTCGCTTGAAACGCCGCCGAAAAGAACAAGAACCTTTTTCTTCATTCAAATCACCTTTGATAAGTTGTATTTTCGTGTTAAAGGCGCCTTCGCACCCATTTTAGTTTTTTACAGTTTAATTATATTACCACAAGGCACAAAAATAGTCAATAACAGAAAAGTTTACAAAAGATAACCGGATTTGGTATATTTTGAAAGTCGGATCGTAGCCATGTCGTTCTGTGAGCCAAGGAG
>JAZNBM010000116.1:0-1903 GCA_045587045.1 Acutalibacteraceae bacterium
AAGCGCACCGCCTTGACGTAGTTTGCGTTGCCGTTGAACGGATTTGCCGCATTCCTGAGGTCTTCTCTTTTTCTGACCGAGCCCTCTGCCATAAGCTTGGCGAGATATGCTTCTGCACACTCGGGGTCATTGTCAAGCACCTTTTCGCAATATTCGTTTGCACTGTTAAAATCGCCGTCCTCAAGGAACATAAACGCACGTTTAAGCAGTGCCGAAGTGTTTGCGTTACCCGAGGAAACAACGGTTTCTTTAACAGCCGTTTCTGCCGCAGGAGCTTCGGATTTCAGAACTTTTTTGATACCTCTGACAACGTCATTCACAAAGCCGATTTTTGCCATATCCTGCGCCTGAAGGTGCGAAAACTCTTCGGGCAAATCATAGGCATCCATATCACGGTAGCAAGGGATAAGAAGCTTTGAACGGTCAGCTTTCATAAGCTTGAGATAGCGCGACCATTCGTTTCTGACCCATATAGCATCAAAATATTCAGGCTTTGTGCCGACAACGAGCATCACCTTTGCGCTGTTGAGAGCGGCAAAGATGTAGGGCTCGTATTCATAACCCAGCTTATCCTCAAGAGTGATTGCGGAATAAAAAACCTTAAAACCCTCCTGGGTAAGCTGATAATAAATGTCGTTTGCAAGTGCACTGTCAACGGTGCGCTTGCCGTTTTCATCCGTCTGTTTGTAGCAGATGAAAACGTCAAACGGTTTTTCGTTGCTTACTATTGCAAGAATATCCTTTTGCAGATTTGCTATCTGCTCCGCCTGAGCCTTATAGATTCCTGCAGAAACAGGATCTGCGTTTTTAATGGCAGCAATATAGTCAACGTCCGAAAGCACGGCTTCATACTGCGTTCTGTGGCAGGTTGGTATTCTTTTGTAAGTTTTGGGGTCTTCAACGTATTCAATGCCGTATTTGCAAAGCACAAGACCCCAGTGTGCTTCGGAATCGGCATTATCCTCATTGAGGATTTTCTCATAAACCTCTGCCGCTTTGTCAAACTCGCACTTGATGCGCAGATTGTTTGCACGGTTGAAAAGATTTGTGATTATTTCATCGTTTTTCTTGGGCAAAGTCTGCACGGAGCCGCAGTATTCGCAGGTTACGACACTGCTCTCTCCGCTCGCTTCCAGACTTCCTCCACACATCTTGCATTTAAAGATTGCCATCGGTTTCCTCCGCAGAAGCTATTATCTTTTTGTCATTTTGCAAAGTGCGTTTCTGTCCTCAAAAAGGTCGATCGCCTGCTGGGTGAAAATCTTTGCATTCTGAACGTCACCGCTGTTTACGCAAGCAATAATTGACGTGATTTTATCCGTGATTTCCGCTTCAATATCATAAAGGCTTTCATTTGAAACGGGATCGCTGTATTTTGCAATATCGCTGAGCTTGCTGACCAAGGCATAAAGCTCTCTGTCCTGAACACGGCGCAGAATGCTGTCAACACTGACTCTGAAAGTTTTAACCTGAATGGTTTGTCTTTCGGTTTCTTCTTCGATTTTATTAACGGTGTCTCTGGCAGAATCCGTTGTGAAAACAAGAACGATGAAAACGCCGAGAAGAATCGGGCATATTACCCAAACAACCCACGTGGGGAACTCATCTGTGAAGAAGGGAACGAAAAACAGCGCAAATGAAATTACAAGCTGGATTATTGCATAGACGGTACCCCAAACCGTTACCGGGTGTGCATAAAGCTTTTCTTTGACAGATACTGTGCCGCAGAACGCAAGCACGGAAAAGGCTATCTGTGAAACGAGCGCAACAAGACCAAACACGTATGCTGACCAGAAAACACCTTCACGCACAAAGGGAACAGCAAACGCAATTATGTTATAGATTGAAAAAGCAATAGCATAAAAAATTACGTTCAAAATTGTTTTCTTATTATTATTCATTG
>JAZNBM010000117.1:0-44985 GCA_045587045.1 Acutalibacteraceae bacterium
CTCCAGATTGTGACACCGCTTATGAAATGGCAGATAAATCTGATTAAGCAAACCGCAATTCCGCCTGTTATAAGTGACGCAGTCTGATTTTTGATTTTGTTTTTGAATATTCCGCCAAGACCGAGACAGCCGAATGCAACAATGTAGTCGGCAAGCGCAACAATCATAAGCGCAGCAATTCCGTTGACGTAGCTGAAATTTTTGAATCCCATAATCATTTCAAAAATTGCAAGTGAGGTTGAAGCTGCAAGACCGTTTTTAAGTCCGTGACGGTATGAAACAATGATAATCGGCACTTGACCGAAGAGGCTGAAACCTCCGCCGTAGGCATATGGCCACGGAATCATATCGGAAACTGCGAACAGAGCTATTGAAAGAGCAAGCATAATTGCGCTTTCGGCAAGAACCTGGGTTTTTTTGAGCTTTTTTTGCACGTAAATACTTCCTTTCTTTTGCGGAATTGCCGCGTATTGTAAAGGAATATGCATATTAAAAATAAAAACGCCCGGTGCGATAAACACCGGGCGTAAAAAATATGCACTGCAGCCTTTTCCTACGCCCGCATTATCGGGATCAGGTTTAAGGGTATGATCTCAGCCGACGTTTTGTCAGCACCCCCTGAGTGATTAAGAATCACTTACAAATCAGTATATTATTCTTTTTTGGATTTTTCAAGAGCGGCTTTTCCCTCGGGAGTGTCACGGTAAAACTGCGTTTTGGGGTTAGGATGCTTTGTTGAATTCCAAAGATCTTCCGCAACAGGCTTCCATGCAGCGGCAAACTTATCGCATCTTGAGCAAAGAGTTTCTGCGCTTTCGGGTTCGATAAGGTCTGTTGATTCCGCACCTGTTTCGGCAATTATCTTACGCAAACAATCGGGATTTTCAAGCATGGGACACGGTCTTAAGTGGTTATCGTTAAAGGGCTGATTATGGTAATATGCCTGAAAAAGCGGTCTTTTAAGTGCTTCAAGCAAAGTGTGAGTTCTGATGTTTGAATCCGAATAATGGATAAACACGCAGGGCTCCATATCACCCTCTGAATTGATATGGAAATAGTTTCTGCCGCCTGCGATACAGCCGCCGACATATTCGGCATCGTTTTGGAAATCCATAACGAAAATGGGCTTGCCTGTCTGGCTGTTGCGCACCTGACGGAGCCATTTATACATATGAACTCTGTTATCGGGCTGGGGAATAAGCTCGGGCACTGCATCGTGACCAACGGGCATATATGCAAAGTAAAGAGCAAATCTTGCACCTTTTTCAACCATAAGGTCCATAAATTCGTCGCTTGTGACCGAAGGTACGTTTTTGCTTGTGTAGCAAACGGAAATGCCGAAGAGCAGACCGTTCTTTTTAAGAAGGTCCATTGCGGCAATGGTTTTTGCATAAGCGCCGTTGCCACGTCTGAAGTCGTTGCTTTCTTCTGTGCCCTCAATGCTTAAAGCAAGAGCAAGGTTGCCGACTTCTTTCATTTTATCACAAAATGCCTGGTCAATGAGAGTTGCGTTTGTGTAAGCAAGAAAAGCGCAATCGGGATTTTCGCGGCAGATGGTTAAAATCTCATCCTTTTTGATGAGAGGTTCACCGCCTGTGAGCATATAGAGGTGAGTGCCCATCTCTGTGCCCTGATTGACAATGCTTCTCATTTCATCAAGAGAAAGATTGGATTTATGACCGTATTCTGCAGACCAGCAGCCTTTGCAGTGAAGGTTGCAGGCGCTTGTGGGGTCAAAAAGAAGAATAAACGGTACGTTGCATTTATACTTTTCTCTGTTTTCACGAACAGCTTTTGTTCCGTTGACACCTGCACCAAGACCAAGGGCAAGGAGCATATTTTTAATTACTCCGGGGTCAACTTCGTTAATGATATTCATTGCAAATTTGTTCCAGACGTTGTTTTCATCAAGAACAGCCTTGCGGAAAGCGTCAAAATTCTTTGCAGGGAAGGTGTTGCCGATAAGCTTTTCGGAAAGATTGATAAGCTTTGTCAGGTTTTCGGCAGGATTTTTTTTGATATATTTGAAGATACCGTCAAAAGCAACAGATGCGGATGCTCTCTGAAGTTTTTCTTTTGCAGTCATCATAACCAATCTCTCCTTTCTTTATATTACATACCAAATTATTATATCACAGGATTTAAAGTGTGTCTATAAAAAAATTGTTAATTATTTGATTTTTTCTTGCTTTGACGGTTACAATAGGTTATTATTAACAGGTAAGGTTGTAACTCGGAGGAAATTTTTTGAATAAAATAAAAACTGAAAATAAGAATATCTTCGGTCTGATAATGAGAATTCTGGTTTCAATTGTTATTATTGCCGTTATTTTCTGGAAATATGATGAGCTGAAAAATATTGACGTGCGTGCCATTGTTGATGCTTCGGGCACAATTGCCGTTGCAATTATCAGCATACTCGGCGTTTATCTGCTCAAGTCGGTGACGTTTGTTGTTCCTGCTTCAATTGTTTATATTGCTGTGGGTATGGCGTTTGACTGGTGGGCGGCAATGCTTATCAACACGGCAGGTATTGCACTTGAAGTAACGTCGACTTACTTTTTGGGCAAATTTATGGGCAGCAAAAGGGTTATCGAAAAGGTTGAATCCACAAAATACGGCGAAAAGCTTATGAAGATGCAGAATAAAAACAAGCTTTCTGCTTTACTTGCAATCAGAATTTCACCCTGTCCGATTGACCTTGTAAGTTTGTTTCTTGGCGCAATGCGCACACCTTTCGGTCAGTATATAGCGGTGTCGCTTGGCGGAATATTGCCCAGAGTTTATCTTTCAACCCTTTTCGGCGATGCACTTTATGACTATGTGCCCATGGACAAGCTTGTTATTGCAGCAGTTATATTTGTGCCTGTTGCGCTTGTCGCATGGGTTATAAAATATGCGGTCAGTAAATTTAAAAAGAAAAAGAATACTGACGAATAACCGAATTAATCATCTGTTTCTGAAAGGGTGCAACCAAAATTTGCACTCTTTTTTGCATATGTAAACTTAAGTTGATAGATTAACCGTTGTTGATATGATACAATACATCTGCCGTTATTTAAACGGAGTATAAAATGAAGGGAGAAAAGTATGAAGACGTTATCCAAAAAAATTTTTGCCGCGGTAATCTCGCTGATTATGGCGGTGTCAGTATGTCTGCCTGCATTTGCAGAGAGCTTTGATGCTCTGCCTGATTTTGTTTATTTAGGCGGTATTGCAACAAACGAAAGCGGATACTGGTTTACTGATTCAAACGGTAAGGCAATTCCGGGCACGGCTGATAACTATAACATTGCATATGATGCTTCAGCATCACGAATTACCCTTAAAGATGCAAACCTTGTAACTTCTGACCTCGAGAAATACGATTCTTATGACATTTTCAGAAGCTGTGCAATTGCAACCTCGGGAGATACGGAAATTATTCTTGAAGGCGAAAATAAAATCCGTGTTGTTTCCGACACACGCACGGTTAAAGAAGAAACCGCCGCAATTCAGAGCCTTAACGGCAACGTTACAATAAGCGGTGCCGGCAAGCTTGCAATCAGCATTGAAAACAAGACCGATTGCTGCGGTATTTTTTCTGAAAACGGAAGCGTAAATATTTATAACACCTCCGTCAGCATCAGCGGCACGGGAAAAGCAAGCAGAAAAGTTACTGCTGTTGGTATTGAAGCAGCAGGCGTAGTGGTTGAAGAATCAGATTTCAACGTTGATTTCAAAGACATTTATTATGCTTTCGGCGTTCTTGATGAGCCTGAAAACAGCAGCGCAACAGTACTTGATTCCGATGTTGAAATGAATTTTGACGGCTGCGCAGTGTCGTACGGTTTTAATATTTATTCGGTTTTGATTGATGGCAGCAAAGTTGATATTTTCCAAAGCGGTGGAACCAACACAACCTGCGGCATTTTTGCTTATGTTTTTGTTTGCCAAAACAGCTACGTTGATACAGTAATTACAGATTCAACAGGCTCGGGCAGTGCAATTGCTTATAGTAATGCGCTTATCAACAATGACCGAAACAACCAGATTTATACAGGCTCAATGACTGCTAAAATAACACCCGATTCAGTTGAATATTCGGTGGTTTATATCAACGCAGGCAACAGCATTTTTAACCCCTATGAAAATATTTACGGCGGATATTTCAGAACAGTCAACGGCTCCGTTACATTCGGCACAAAGAATAACTGGAATATCCATTATGACCAGATGACAAATACCCTTACTCTCAAAGATGCGGAGCTTGCAATGCCTCTTCGCATTTTGGGCAGTGCAAATATTGTTCTTGAGGGCGAAAACAAGGTGGAATGCGCTCAGGCACCTGCTCTTCAGTGTGACCTTAACCAGAAGTTTTCCGGCAGTGGCAGCCTGACCCTTATCTGCTCTGATTATTTTGCAATCAACAGCAAAACAAGAACAGTATTTGGCGACGGTGTTACCGTAACTGCAAGCGCTGAAGCAGACGGAAGCGGTGCTGTTGAATTTGATCCGATTAACGTTACAGGCTACAAATGGGTTCACATTCAGGGCAACGACGAGCCTTCAGGCGGAGATAAAGAGCTTACTTTCTGGCAGAAAATCGTTGAGTTTTTCAAAAATATTTTCAATTCTCTTTTTGGCTGGTTAAAATAAAAGTAATTATAAATATTTCTGAAGCTTGTCAAACGGGTTGCGTTGGAGTATAATTTGATTTGTGATGAAAAGGCATAGTTCATCGGCTTTAATGTGTTGGAGGATTCACAATGAAGAAACTTTTCGCAATCCTGACGGTTTTAGCCTTGTTATCAGGTCTGACGGCTTGTGACGGCAAAAATAACGAAGCAACAACTGCAATTTTATATGATGATGCGGTTTTGCTTGCGGCAACAGAATATTATGATGCGATTATTGACTGGGATGCCGCAAGATTAAAAAACGCAATGTCAGCCATTTTTGCAAAAAGGCTTGAGCTTGCAGACCCGTTTGCAGACCTGCCTGCGGAAGAAAAAGCCGCAAATGAAGCAGAATACGGAATTGATTTTTCTGACCCCGATGCGTTTTACTCATATTTTGCCGTTTTGATGACAGATTCAGGTAATATTACGGGCATAAGGGTGTTAAAAGTTATCAATTACGAAAAGTTACCGGCGTCTGAAATCACGGAGCTAAAAGAAAAACTTGCAGAAGAGGGAATTTCCGATATCGGTATCACGGACTATTCAACGGCAGAAATTGAAATTCTAATCACGTATGCTGACGGAACAACAGAAACTGACAATCAATATATTTCGTTTGTCAAGGAAAACGGAGAATGGAAGGTGTTTCCCGAAACATAAACTTAAAGGGAATGTTTTTGGGCGGTACTTCATAAAGAAGTTAAGGTTTTTATCGATTCTTTTCCGTTAATATATTACGAAAAAATCCCGTAATACACAAAGTATTGCGGGATTTTTGTCATTTTGTCTGAACGAAAATAACCTGATAAAAACTGCTTAGCACTTTAAAATGAGATAGTTTGGATATAGTACAAGGCAAAAAGCGTATAAATCCTTGACGGATTTCGAGCATTTTTAACGCAGTTATATACCAAAATATCCTTTTTAAGGCATAAATTCTTTATGGAGTGCCGTTCACAGTCCCTGCTTTTATTATGGAAAAATGTTTTCTTGTTTTTTATGTGTTTGTGTAGTATACTTTAATCTGTACGGTATATTTTATTTTGAAAATATGAGGGATAAAAAATGAAAAAGATTATTTCAGTTTTGCTTTTTGCGGCAATTATTTTGACCCTTGCCTCTTGCACAAAAAGCAATAAAGAGAGCGTAATAACCGATGCACCGCAAAATACACAGTCTGCACAGCAGGAAAATCAGACACAGACAACCGAAGCTGTGAGTGTGGGAATCAGCGGCGAAGAAAGCCTAAATTTTAAACCGATTGCGGATATCACCGACGCAAAGAGCGTTAAGGAGCTTGTTAAAACCTGGGCAACCAACGGCGGAGATAAGCTTCACAGCCGCAACGTTACCAACATTCTGCTTATAGGTGAAGACAACGTTGACGGTTCAAGCCGTTCCGATGCGGCAATGATTATTTCGGTTGACAGCAAAAACAACAAAATCACCCTGACCTCTGTTTTGCGCGATTCATATACCTATATGAATATCAAGGGCGAGGACAGATATGACAAAACCAACCACGCATATTCCTGGGGCGGTGCTGAAAAGCTGAAAGAGGTTATTTCGGATAACTATAAAATCATAATCGACCACTATGTTATTCTTGATTTTGAAGGCTTTGTAAGCATTGTAAATGCTCTTGGCGGAGTTACCGTTGAGGTAACTCAGGCGGAAGCGGATTATATTAACAGCACAAGCTCACACAACGTACCGAGCGGTAAAAACGTTAAGCTTAACGGTGCGCAGGCACTCTATTTTGCAAGAATACGCAAGCTTGACGGTGAAGCACAGCGCACCGAACGACAGAGAAGACTTATCACCGCATGCTTCAGCAGTATGGGCGGAGCTTCACTTGATGAGCTTATGGGTGTTATTGAAGCTCTTTATCCTTACGTTACAACGGATCTGAATGAGCTTGAGCTTGCAACAATCGGTTCGCAGGCAATTGCAGACGAGTGGTTTAAATATGAAATTATCAGTGTGACTGCGCCGTCAGAAGCAAACCGCAGAGGTTTCAATTCATATAAAACGCACACAGGCAACCTTTCTGTATGGATTGTTGACTATGTAAAGGCGGCAAGGGATCTTCAGATTTCAATATACGGCAAAACGAACATTGTTCTCAGCGATGGCAACCGCAACACGGCAATTGACCTTGCTTCAAAATAATAAAAAGCAAAAAGTTTTTTGGCAAATTAAAAGGAGCTGCAAACGCAGCTCCTTAATTTTTTAATGTTTGCTTTTTTTTGCGGAAGGTTCTTTATCTTCGCCGATTTCGATAAGAGCAAACGCTCCTGTCCAAACGATAATGGCAACAAATACACCTATAAATCCAAACTGGAATTCACCAAGCATCAAGGTATCTACACCGACAAAGCCCAGAGCCATATTTACCAACCAGCCGCTTGATTCCGCAAAAATATCCTGCATGGAAATTTCACCGCTTGTAAGTACGCCTGCAGCGGAGTTGAAGCAGACTATCATAAGGATTGAAGAAAGGAGACCTGATGCGCCTGCGATAAGCACGGGGAGTCTTTTGCTGCTGCAGATTGAAAAAACGATAACAAAAAGAGCAATAAGAAGGCAGATAACAAAGAAAACAGCAAAAGCTATGAGTCTTCCTTTTATGGGGTTAAGTGCATCGGGCCAGGTTAATGAGCCTGAAACATTTTCAAATATGTTTGAATAGGCGTGCTCACCCCTGACAATCTGAACGATTTCATGGATTGAAAGCTCTTCTTCAATACCTATGCCGGGCAAATCCTTGTTAAGAAGATTAACAAGAGGTTGCGCAGCTTCGTTTGTGCCTATCTGAACAAAAACAAGGCTGAGAAAATATGCGGCGGGGTAAATCAGTACCGCAATAATAACGTTGATTGCTTTCATTAAATATTTCATCGCAAAAATCCTTTCTTTACGATTATTTCCAAGAGGTGTTAAGGGCAACGGTGCGGTTGAAAACAAGCTTGTCTTCAGACGATGTTTTATCAACGCAGAAATAGCCCTGACGCATAAACTGGAAGGCATCGCCGCATTTTGCTTTGGCTATGGAGCCTTCAACAAGGCAGCCTTCAAGAATTTCGAGTGAGTTGGGGTTAAGATGGTTGAGATAGTTTTCTTTTCCGTCAGCAAAGGGGTTTTCTGCACCGAAAAGACGGTCATAAAGACGGATTTCACAGGGAGCACTGTCTTCTGCGCTGACCCAGTGAATTGTGCCTTTAACCTTTCTGCCGTCGGCTGAATCGCCGCCCTTGGTTTCGGGGTCATAGGTGCAGTGCAGGCAGGTAACGTTGCCGTCATCATCTGTTTCATAGCCGGTGCAGGTTACGAAATATGCGCTCTTAAGACGGACTTCGTTGCCGGGATAGAGTCTGAAATATTTCTTTGCAGGCTCAACCATGAAATCATCTCTCTCAACAAAGATTTCTCTTGAGAAATGAACTGTTCTTGTGCCAAGCTCGGGCTTGAGGGGATTGATTTCAACCTCGATTGCCTCTGTCTGACCCTCGGGATAGTTATCAATGATAACCTTGAGGGGGCGGAGCACTGCCATGGCTCTGGGAGCATTTTCGTTGAGATTATCTCTTACGCAGGCTTCAAGCAGACCGTAATCAACAACGCTGTCAGCTTTTGAAACGCCGATACGGTTGATGAATTCACGCACTGCAGCGGCAGGGTAACCTCTTCTTCTAAGACCGCAGAGAGTAATCATTCTGGGGTCGTCCCAACCTTCAACAATACCCTTCTGAACCATTTCAAGATTATATCTCTTGCTGGTTACGCAATAGTTGAGGTTAAGGCGGGCAAACTCAATCTGTCTGGGAGGCTCTTCAAAGCCGATTTCTTTGATAAACCAATCATAAAGAGGTCTGTGGTTTTCAAATTCAAGTGAGCAGAGTGAATAAGTTACGCCTTCTCTGGCATCCGAAAGAGGATGAGCAAAGTCATACATGGGATAAACGCACCACTTGTCACCCGTCTGATGGTGAGTAACGTGAGCGATTCTGTAAATAACGGGGTCGCGCATATTAATGTTGGGCGATGCCATATCAATCTTTGCACGCAGAGTTCTTTCACCGTCGGCAAATTCGCCTTTTGTCATTCTCTCAAAGAGTTCAAGGTTTTCTTCGATTGAACGGTCTCTGTAAGGGCTGTTTTTGCCCGGTTCTGTGAGTGTGCCTCTGTATTCTCTGATTTCATCAGCGGAAAGGTCACAAACGTAAGCCTTGCCGTTTTTGATGAGCTTGATTGCGCATTCATAGATAAAATCAAAGTAGCTTGAAGCATAGAGAACCTTGTTCCACTTGTAGCCGAGCCATTCGATATCTTCTTTGATAGCGTCAACGTATTCAACGTCCTCTTTTGAGGGGTTGGTATCGTCAAGGCGCAGGTTACATTCGCCGCCGTATTTTTCGGCTGTACTGAAGTCAATGCAGATAGCCTTTGCGTGACCTATGTGCAGATAGCCGTTGGGCTCGGGAGGGAAACGGGTCTGAATTCTTGTGTTGACACCGTTTGCAAGGTCTTCGTCAATGAAATCATATATAAAATTTGAATTGGTGTTGATTTCGTCCATTGTCATACATCCTTTTTAATGAAGAGTGAGAGTTTTTGGTGGGCATTGCCCACACTCGATTTATTTTATTATTTAAAGCTTGCGATTGCTTCGGCAAGTCTTGCTTTTATTTCATTCTCGCCGAGAAGCTGCATTATTGAATAAAGGTCGGGTGTGTTTCTGCGTGATGTAAGGGCAATTCTGATAACGGTTGAAACGTCGCCGACGTGACCCTTGAAAGCATCGGGGTTTTTCTTGTATTCCTTAACGTTTGGTGTGAAGCCGAGAGGCTCGCACATATCCTTGATTCTTGCAAACCATTGGTCTTTATCGTCTGCAAGGTCAAATTCTGCAAGATATTTTTCTGCAATTGCCTTTGCATCCTCTGCGGCGATGTTTTCGGGCAGAGTGTAGTCAGTCTGATAAAGAGGCTTGAAGAAATATGCAACGTAATCCTTAACTTCGCTCCATCTTGCAATATCCTTACGGGGCTTGGGATTCTCGCGGTCAATATTCATCACAGCGGTTGAAAAATCAGGGTCTGCGGTGAAAATGTCATAAAACTCGGGGTCATAAACCTTTGCCCAGTTTGCAACGTTTTCATAAACCTCTTTTGCGCTCATAACGGAGATAACGTTTTTGCTTACGTCATTGAGCTTGACAAGGTCAAACAGACATCCGCTGGAGCTCATCTTTTTGAGGTTGAAGGGGAATTTTGAAATATCCTCTTTGGGATTAGCTCTGCGCCAGTCTTCAAAGTTGGAGTTAATCAGAGTGAGCAGATATTCAAGCACGCTCTCCTTGGGGAAGCCGCCCTCAACAAAGTAGCTGACGGCTGCTTCGGGGTCTTTTCTCTTTGAAAGCTTTCTCTTGTCGCCTGTTTCCTCATCGGTCTTGAGCACCTGAGGTGTGTGCGCATATTTGGGAACTTTGTATCCGCAAGCTTTGAAAAGCTCAATGTGCTTGGGTACGGAGGAAATCCACTCTTCGCCTCTGATAACGTGGGTTGTTCTCATAAAGTGGTCATCGCAGGCGTGTGCAAAGTGGTAGGTGGGAATTCCGTCTGATTTAAGAAGAACTTCGTCGATTATGTTTTCGGGCATTTCGATTTTGCCTCTGATAACGTCATCAAAGATAATCTTTTTATCTTCGCTGCCGCCTGAGCGCAGACGAAGCACCCAGGGCTTGCCGTCGGCAAGATTCTTTTCGATATCTTCAAGAGTCAGCTCACGGCATTTTGCCCATTTGCCGAAATAACCTCTGATAAGAGCGCCGCCGTTTTCTTGCTGCTCACGGATTTCACCGATTTCTTCTGCAGTGCAGAAGCAGGGATAGGCAAGTCCTTTTTCAACAAGGCTTTTTGCGATGGTTTGGTAAACCTCTGCACGTTGGCTCTGGGTATAGGGTCCGTAGGAGCCTTTTTCTGTGCCGAAGCCTGTAACGCCTTCGTTGAATTCAACGCCGAAATAATCAAAGCCGTTGATGATTGCCGAAACGCCGTCGTCAATCTCACGCTTTTTGTCGGTATCTTCGATTCTCAGGTATGCAACGCCGCCTGTTGCCTGTGCGGTGAGCACATCAACCAGTGCGCCGAAAAGTCCGCCGATATGAAGATAGCCTGTGGGTGAGGGGGCAAACCTTGTTACTCTGGCACCCTCGGCAAGTCCTCTTTCGGGGTATAGCTCCTCAAAGAAGTCGGGAGTTTTATCGATATGAGGAAACAAAAGCTGAGCAAGTTTTTTGTTATCCAAAAAAACACTTCCAGTCTATTTATAATTATACCCTATTATTATGACAGAAAATTTTACAAGTATCAAGAGAAAATGTTAATTTTTTTCTTCAAAAAAGCTTATTTTTTACTTTAAGTGCAATTATTTTTGAGTTTGGAATAAACGAGCCATAAAATGCCCAAAATAACGGTGCAATCTTTTCAAAGGAGAATCACGATGTTAAAGAAACTCAAAAACGTAAATATATATACAGCTCTCGGCATCTGTATTGTTGCGGTTGCGGTTGCCTCGGTTATAAATCTTGTGCCGGGCAAAACAGATACCGCAGAGGAAACAGGTTTTTCAAGAGTGAGCATAAAGTGGAGCGAGAGAGTTACTGAAGAAACCGTACCCGAAACAGCTGCAGTCGATGTTGGAGTAACGGGCATTGAAGATGACCGCGATGCAACCGAAGCAACAACGGTAAATAATAAGCCTTTTGAAGGCAAATTCATTTTGCCTATGGGCAACGACATCACAAAGGATTTCAGTAACGGAGAAATGGTTTATAATCAAACGATGGGTGACTGGCGTGTGCACAACGGTGTTGATTTCGGCGGTGCCTCGGGTAACAGAGTTGATGCAGTGGCAGACGGTAAAGTAACCGCCGTTTATGACAACAGTTTTCTGGGCACTGTTGTTGAGATTGACCACGGTAACGGAATGACGGTCAGTTATTGCGGTCTGAAGCCGGGAACTGTTTTGGCAGAGGGTACTTTCGTTAAGGGAGGAGAAAAAATCGGCACTCTGGGCACCGTACCTGCCGAAGCGGCAGACGGTGAGCATCTGCACCTTGAAGTTAAAGTCGACGGCAAAACTGTTGATCCGCTTGCCGCACTTAACAGAATCAGAGAAGAATAAAAAATAAGGGTCTGTCACTGATGACAGACCCATTTTTTATTCTAATGCGGAAAGGATGTTCGCGATTCTCGCAAGGTCATCCTTATCAAAAAATGCAATTTCAAGTGTGCCGCATTCCTTGCCGTCTTTTGTGACAACCTTTGCTTTTCTGCCGAGGCTGTTATTGAGAGAAAGCTCAACTTCGTCAAAGAATGAATGTCTTGATTTTGAAGGCTTTTTAACTTTTTTCTCTGCGGTGAGAGCTTTGACAAGTTTTTCTGTTTCTCTTACGGAAAGACCTTTTTCGATGACTGTTTCTGCTGCAAAAAGAGCGGTTTTTTCGTCATCAATTGCGGCTATTGCTCTGGCGTGACCTGCAGAAAGTTTACCTTCGCTTGTGTAATCAAGCACTTTCTCGGGCAGCTTGAGAAGGCGAAGTGCGTTTGCAACGGCCGGACGTGATTTGCCGACACGTTTTGCCGCTTCTTCCTGAGTTAAATCGAAGTCCTTTATGAGACTTGCAAAGCCGAGAGCTTCTTCAACAGGGTTCAGGTCTTCACGTTGCAAATTTTCTATTAAAGAAATTACAGCGGCTTCATCATCGGAAAGCTCTTTGATAATAACAGGAACCTGGGTGAGGCCTGCAATGCGGCTTGCACGCCATCTTCTTTCGCCTGCAATAAGCTGATATCCGCCGCCGAAAATGGGGCGCACAAGAAGCGGCTGCAAAACACCGTGCTGAGCTATTGAATCTGCAAGCTCTGAAAGAGCCGCTTCGTCAAACTGTTTTCTCGCCTGCTCTTTGTTGGGTTCGATATCGAGTATATTCAGCTTGATTGCCTGCGAGGACATATTTTCTTCTAAAGAATTATCAGAAAGCAGAGAGTTGATACCTCTGCCGAGACCGCCTTTTTTGGGTGCCATAAAGCTTCACCTTACCTTCCGTTTAATTTAAGAAATTCGTCTGCCAGATCAAGGTATGCCTGGCTTCCCTTTGATGATTTATCATAATACAATACGGGCTGACCGTAGCTGGGTGCTTCGGAAAGACGCACGTTTCTGGGAATAAAGGTTGAATAAACCTTTTTGGGGAAGCATTTTTTAACCTCTTCAACAACCTGCTGTGTGAGGTTGAGCCTGCCGTCATACATAGTGAGCAGAACGCCTTCGATTTCGATATAGGGGTTGTAAAGTCGCTTGACGGTTCTTACGGTTGAAATAAGCTGTGACAAACCTTCAAGCGCATAGAATTCGCACTGAATGGGAACCATGAGGGTATCTGCGGCGCAAAGACCGTTGAGGGTTATAAGACCCAAAGACGGAGGGCAATCAAGGAAGATAAAATCAAATTCATCTTTGACTGCGGCAAGAGCGTTGCGCAGACGTGCCTCTCTTTTCTGGATTTCAACAAGCTCAAGCTCTGCGCCTGCAAGGTCCATACTTGAGGGCATAACGGAAACGTTTTTATAAGGAGTCTGAACAATTGCCTGGCTTGCGGGGCATGAGCCGATAAGAACGCTGTATGATGAAAATGTGAGTCCCCTTTTGTTTATACCAAGACCGCTTGTGGAGTTACCCTGTGGGTCAATATCAACAAGCAAAACTTTATAGCCTTTGCTGCCGAGTGCGGCGGTAAGATTAACGGCAGACGTTGTTTTGCCGACGCCGCCTTTCTGATTTACTATTGCAACGGTTTTTCCCAAAATTATCGCTCCTAATAATATTACATTAAATAATGTATTCAGTATATCATAGTTGAGCGTGAAATGAAACATATTTTTGTAAATTTTTATGTTTCACGTGAAACACAGCTCAAAAAGCAGAAAAAGCAGGCAATCAAGCCTGCTTTTTCCGCTGTGGATGTGGGTGTGAAAGAGAAAGATATGGTAATTGGTGGAACTCTGTTTATTTGGCATCAAGCCGTACTTTTCTTTGCCTTTATTACGCAACCCTTGTTTTTGGGAATGCGCACGATATATTCAATGTATTCTTCGGTTTCGCTTTTGGCGGAATCCGCTTCAATTCCTGCGCGCCTCATAGTGTCAACGGCGTGGTTTAATGTGTTTACAAATATTCTTAAATCTTTAAAAAGCTTAACGGGTGGTTGCTTTTTGCCGGAATCATTAGCAAGAATTCGGTTCACAAGCTGCTCGCTTTCTGCAACGGACAAGCGTTTTTCTGCAATAATTGAAATTGCACGCTCCATCTGGTTGTAGTTTGTGAGGCGGAGAAGTGCCCTTGCGTGGCGCTCCGTAAGATTTTCGAGTGTAATTTTGTGGCGTATTTCTTCAGGGATACGAAGCAGACGAAGTTTGTTTGATATGGTTGAAGGTGCTTTGCCGAGCTTCTTGCAGATATCTTCACGTGTTAAACCGTAATCGGTAAGCAGTTTTTCAATGGCACATGCTTCTTCAAAAAATTCAAGGTCGCATCTCTGAACGTTTTCAATCAGCGCAAACAGAGCGGATTTTTCGTCATCGGCATCCATTATGATGCACGGCAAACGTGTTATGCCGACAAGTCTTGATGCACGCAGACGTCGCTCGCCCGAAATCAGTTCGTATTTCCCCTGCCCGTTTATTCTGACGGCTATGGGCTGAATGATTCCGTTTTGCCTTATGCTCTGTGCCAGACCCTCCAGCTCGTCAAAATCAAAGCGTCTGCGAGGCTGATTCGGGTTGGGGTATATATCTTCCTGAGGAATAAGTATTATCTGACCGCCGATTTTGTATTTGCTGCTTTTCAAAAAATCCCCCCGTTCGGTGCTTGGTTGCTTCGTTGACTAAAGCATAGCATCAAACGGAGGGTTTGTCCAATCATTTCGGTTGATAAAAACAACGGTAAAATGACAAAAAATATTAAATTAAAGAGGCTTTTTTGATATTTGAGCCGAAACTCTGGGATATTTTGGCGAAGTTTGCGATATCTTTTTTATAATAATCAGGGTTCTTTCGCCGCCGTCTGAAAGTGTAAAGGTCTTTTTATCAATTATTTTGCCGCCGAGAATTCCTATTGCCTTCTTTGCGGCAGCAATTTCCTCCTCTGCCTTTGTGCTTTTCATAGCCACAAACACGCCGCCGACCTTAACAAACGGCAGACAATATTCGCTCAAAACGTTGAGTGCTGCAACCGCTCTGGAGCAAACAATATCATATTGCTCCCTGTAATCGGGACTTTTGCCTGCTTCCTCTGCCCTTGCGTGCAGAGTTTCTGCCTCCAGACCAAGCTTTTCAACGGTGTCAGAAACGTAGCGGAGCTTTTTGGCTGTACTGTCAAGCATAGTCAGGCGGATATCGGGTCGGGTTATCAGCAGAGGTAAACCGGGGAAACCCGCACCTGTACCAAGGTCAAGAATCTTTGCTCCTTCTTCGGGATTAATCGCCGAAAGCAGCGAAATGCTGTCTGCAAAATGCTTTATAACCACTCCATCGGGGTCTGTTATCGCAGTCAGATTCATTGTTTTGTTTTGCTCAATCAGAAGCTCTGCAAGCATATCGAACTTTTCAAGAGCTTCGTCACCCAGCTCAACGCCGAGCGTTGCGGCATTAGATTTAAGAAGGTCTTTATTAATTAACATTAATACCGTTCCTCTCAAGATAAATCAGTAAAACGGAGATGTCTGCAGGCGAAACGCCAGAGATACGGGATGCCTGACCGACAGTTTCGGGGCGGATTTTTGAAAGCTTTTCAATCGCTTCAAGGCGCAGACCCGTTATATTATTATAATCAAGGTTTTCAGGCAGACGCTTAACCTCAAGGCGGTGCAGCTCATTTATCTGCTGCTGCTGGCGTTTGATATAGCCTTCATACTTAATATCAATTTCAACCTGCTCAAAAACTTCAAACGGCAGGTCGGGTCTTTCTTTGTCAAAAGGAGCAAGGGCATCATAGTTTATCTGCGGTCTGCGAAGAAGCTCAATCATCTTAACACCCTTTTCAAGCGGAGATGTTTCACGTGAAACAAGCATTGCATCAATTTCAGGTGTTTTGGGCACGGAAAGAGCCGCAATTCTTTCTCTCTCTTGCTCAATCAGACGAAGCTTTTCGCAGAAACGGTCATATCTTTCCTGTGAAACAAGACCTGCTCTGTAACCGATTTCGGTCAGTCTGCGGTCTGCGTTATCCTGCCGCAGAATCAGACGGTATTCGGAGCGTGAGGTCATCATTCTGTAAGGGTCAGAGCAGCCTTTGGTGACAAGGTCATCAATCAGTGTGCCGATGTAAGATGTTGTGCGGTCAAGAATAACGGGTTCTTTGCCCTGAATCTTGAGGGCGGCATTAAGACCTGCCACCAGTCCCTGTGCGGCAGCTTCTTCATATCCGCTTGAACCGTTGAACTGACCTGCACCGTAAAGACCGCTGAAATCCTTGAATTCAAGGGTCTGCTTAAGTGAAAGAGGGTCAACGCAATCATATTCTATTGCATATGCAGTGCGCAGAAACTCAGCTTTTTCAAGACCGGGAATGCTTCTGACTATGCGGAGCTGAACGTCCTCAGGTAATGATGACGAAAGACCCTGAAGATACATTTCGTCTGTGTTTGCGCCGCAAGGCTCAACGAATATCTGATGTCTTTCCTTTTCAGAGAAACGAACAATTTTATCTTCAATGCTCGGGCAGTATCGGGGACCGATGCCATCGATTTTGCCCGAATAAAGCGGAGAACGGTGAAGATTATCAAGAATAACCTGTTTTGTTTCAGCGCCGGTGTATGTTATGTAGCAAGGCTCGGTATTTTTAACCTCTGCATCGCTCACATACGAAAACTTGACTATTCTATCATCACCGTGCTGTGCCTCAAGCGATTCAAGGTCAACGCTGCGGCGGTTTATTCTGGGCGGTGTGCCTGTTTTAAAGCGTCTTGTTGCAACTCCCAGATTTTTGAGTGCAACTGCAAGCTCGTTTGCAGGAAACATTCCGTCGGGACCGCTGTCATAGACAATATCGCCGATATAAACCTTGCCGGCAAGGAAAGTGCCTGTTGCAATAATAACCGCCTTTGTCCTGTGAAGAGCTTCAAGTCGGGTTTTAAGAATCCACTCATCGCCGTCTTTGCGCAAATCAATAATTTCCGCCTGACGCAGATAAAGATTATCCTGTTTCTCCATAACCGCTTTCATATAGTCGGAATAGAGGCGGCGGTCAATCTGGGCGCGCAGACTGTGCACCGCAGGACCTTTGCCGAGATTCAGCATACGGCTCTGCAGAGTGTTGTGGTCAGCGGCAATTCCCATTTCGCCGCCGAGTGCATCTATCTCACGCACGAGGTGTCCTTTTGACGTGCCGCCGATTGACGGGTTGCAGGGCATATTGCCCACCCAGTCCAGGTTAATTGTAAAAACAGCCGTTTTGCAACCGAGCCTTGCGGCGGCAAGACCTGCCTCAATGCCTGCGTGACCCGCGCCGATAACGGCAACATCATAATTTTCGGAAATATACTCCATATTGTCACCAAAGAAAAATAAAGTGTAAAAATCGGATATTATTATTCTGAATAAGAATTAAAAACGCTAATTTCCGTTTACAGCCGATAGAAATTTTTGAAACGATGCAGAGTTAAATCAGAGCAACGTAATCGGCTGGAAACCAGAGTTCAAAAATCTGAAAACTTGAATATTTGACGGATTGCTCCACCTGTTTTTTATCAATAAGTGTGGTCACAGATTTCTTTGATTTTACGCTGTAAAGCAAGAAAGTCCTCAAGCGCATCGGGTTTCTGATTCGGGTTACGCAGCAATGCGGCGGGGTGGAAGGTGCCCATAAAGAGGATACCGCCTTTTTCGATAAACTGACCGTGCTGTTTCGTAACTCTGAAATCTTTATCGATAAGCTTCTGCGCAGAAATTCTGCCCAGGCACACAATAATTTTGGGGCGAATGAGTCTTGTTTGCTCACGCAGCCATTGAATGCACGCATCCTGCTCCTCGGGTTTCGGGTCTCTGTTCTGAGGCGGGCGGCATTTAACCATATTGGCAATGTAGATGTTCTTTTTGCGGTCAAGGTCAATTGCATTAAGATATTTATCAAGCAGCTTGCCGCCTCTGCCAACAAAGGGTTCACCCTGCAAATCCTCGTTTTCACCCGGACCCTCACCGATGAAAAGTACTTCGGCATTTTCGTTGCCTACACCGAAAACAAGATTGGTTCTTGTTTTGCACAGGTCGCATTTTCGGCACTGCATACAGTCGGCTTTAAGCTTTTCCCAGTTTTCATACATCGCCGTTGTCACCTCGTTTTTTATAGATTTCTTTTGAAGTTTCGGCATCTGCTTTTATGCGGTTGCCGAGAGCTTCCATTGATTCAAATTTCATTTCTCCGCGCAGATACTGCAGCAGGCGTACTTCAATATCCTGACCGTAAAGGTCACCGCTGAAGCCGAGAATGCAGGTTTCACTGCGTAAATCCGCATTCTCAAATGATGGGCGCAGACCGATATTTGTAACGGAAGGGTATTCTTTGTCACCAACAACCGTTACAGATGCATAAACACCGTTTTGGGGTATAACAAAATTCTTGCCAAAATGTTGGTTAATTGTGGGCGCACCCATCAGTCTGCCGCGCTTATCGCCGCTGACAACGGTATATTTATAGCGGAATTCTCTGCCGAGCATAGAATTTGCAAGGGGAATATCTCCGCATTCAATTGCCTGCCTGATGCGTGTTGAGCTTACGGGAGAGCCGTTTTGCATAACCTCGGGGCTGATTTTAAGCTCAACGCCGAATTCATCACAAAGTTCTTTCAACTCCCCTACGCCGCCTGAACTGCCGACACCGAACCTGTAGTTAAGACCGCAGCATACGGCGCCTGCATTAAGTTTTTTTAGCAGAATATTTACAAAAAACTCACGGCAAGACAAATCTTTTATTTCTTCAAAAGAAATAATCCTTGCTGCCACTCCCCTGTTTTCAAGGATTTCAGTCCGAAGCTCAGGCTGAAGGATTTCAGCGGGAGCTTTGCCCGTAAGGTACTTTAACGGGTGGGAATCAAAAAGCATCACAAGCGGGATAAGCCCACACTCTTTGAAAGAAAGAGCGCAGGCGATTACCGACATATGACCTTTGTGAAGTCCGTCAAAGCTGCCAAGAGCGACAGCCGTTTTATTTTTTGCCATCTTTGATTAACCTTATCGGATTATTTTTTTCTGAATTGCTGCTTCATACGAAGCTCTTTTGAAAGAATACGCTTACGCAGACGGAGCGAAACGGGTGTTACCTCAAGAAGCTCGTCGTCTTTGATAAATTCCATGCACTGTTCAAGGCTGAGCACGCTGTGAGGCACAAGGCGCAGAGCATCGTCTGAGCCTGATGCACGGGTGTTGGTCAGATGCTTTGTTTTGCAGACGTTGCAAACAATATCTTCATTTTTTGCACATTCGCCGACAATCATACCTTCATAAACGTCGACGCCTGCAGGAATAAAGAGTCTGCCTCTGTCCTGTGTGTTGAAAAGACCGTAAGCAGTGCTTACGCCTGTTTCGTGAACAACGATTGAACCTCTTTCGCGGGTCTGAATATCGCCCTTATAGGGAGCATAGCCGTCAAAGAGCTGGTTCATAATACCGTTGCCGTTTGTATCTGTAAGGAATTCGGCTCTGTAGCCGATAAGTCCTCTTGAGGGAATTTTGAATTCAAGGTGGGTTGAGCCGCCTTCACGGGCACCCATATTTTCGAGCTCGCCTTTACGTGAGCCGAGTTTTTCAATAACGGCGCCGACGTACTGCTCGGGCACTTCAACAATAAGGAGCTCCATGGGCTCAAGAAGCTGACCGTCCTGCTCCTTAAAAATAACCTTGGGTCTTGAAACCTGGAATTCGTAGCCCTGGCGGCGCATGGTTTCGATAAGTATTGAAAGATGAAGCTCACCCCTGCCCGAAACCTTGAAGGTATCTGTGCTGTCGGTTTCTTCAACTCTCATACTCACGTTTGTTTCAACCTCTTTGAAAAGGCGGTCACGAACGTTTCTTGACGTTACGAACTTACCTTCTTTGCCTGCAAAGGGGCTGTCGTTAACGATAAAGTTCATTGAAATTGTGGGCTCGTCTATTTTTATGAAAGGCAGAGCCTCAACGTGTTCGGGGTCACAGGCAGTTTCGCCGATGTTGATGCCTTCAATGCCCGAAACGCAGATGATATCGCCTGCTTCGGCTTCTTCGCATTCAACTCTTGCAAGACCTTCAAACTGATAAAGGCGTGAAACCTTAACGTTCTGACAGCTGCCGTCATCTTTGCAGAGAGTGACTTGCTGATTCCTTTTGATGCGTCCCCTCTCCACTCTGCCAACGCCGATTCTGCCGACGTAATCGTCATAATCAAGGCTTGAGAAAAGAACCTGAAGAGGTTCTTCGGGATTCCCTGTGGGAGCATCGATATTCTCAAGAATAGCATCAAAAAGAGGTTGCATATTGCCGCCTCTGCTATTGGGGTCAAGACTTGAATAGCCGTCTCTGCCGCTGGCATAAACAACGGGGAATTCAAGCTGATCTTCGTCCGCACCCAAGTCAATGAAAAGGTCAAGAACTTCGTCAACAACCTCATAAGGTCTTGCGTTGGGGCGGTCAACCTTGTTGATAACAACAAGAACCTTCTTTTTAAGCCCCAGAGCCTTTTTGAGAACAAATCTTGTCTGTGGCATACAGCCTTCAAATGCGTCAACAAGCAGTAAAACGCCGTCAACCATCATCAGAATTCGTTCAACCTCACCGCCAAAATCTGCGTGACCCGGAGTGTCGACAATGTTGATTTTTGTATCTTTATAGTGAATTGATGTGTTTTTGGAAAGAATTGTGATGCCTCTTTCACGCTCAAGGTCGTTGGAGTCCATAACACGGTCTGCAACCTGCTCGTTATCGCGGAAAGTGCCGCTCTGCTTGAGCATTTCGTCAACGAGGGTGGTTTTGCCGTGGTCAACGTGAGCGATTATGGCAACGTTTCTTAAATCTTTTTTCTGGGACATAGGAATCTCCTCCGTGGAAATAAGTGTTTATGTAAATCTGATATTGTTTTCGTGTTAGATTACGGCTTTGTTTTTCCCGAATATCGGGGCAGGTGCCGTAACCTGCCCCGACGGATAGAAGAAATTATTCTGTAACGGTAAAGCCTTCTTCTTCACGCTTTTCCTTGAGAGCTGCAAGCATATCTTCTTTTTCTTTGCCTGCAATTTTATAGAAGAACATGGGGATTGCGCAAAGGAGCATACTGATGCCGGGGATAAGTGAAACAAGCAGGAACATTGAGAATCTTTGATCCATGGGAATTTCAAAAGCAAATTTAACTGATTCGGATGAAAGCATATTTTTGGGGTCCATACCGATTGCCATATAGAGAACGATGATGCCTGATGTTGCAAAGGCATTGCCGATTTTGTTGATAAAGCCCTGGCAAGCTGAGCCCAGACCGTTTTCTCTGTGACCTGTGGTAAGCTCCATATAGTCAAGGCTGTCACAAATCATTGCGTAGGAAACAACGTTGATAACGCCGAGAGGAATTGACTGAACGATGATAAACGGAGCAAGGATATAAATGCTGGAAAGCTCTGTGAGATAACCGATAAGTGTTGTCAGAACGCTGGCAACAAAGCCTGCAAGGCAGGTAACGATAACGATCTTTTTATAGTCAAACTTTCTCATAAGCTTGGGCATAAAGAGAGTTGTGCCGAACATACCCACAACCGTGCAGATAAGGAAAATGGTATTTACAGAGCCGATACTCTTTTCATAAGCAGCGGTTTTCTGTGCAAGTGTCATTGTTTCTGTGATTTCGGGACCGACGTAGAAAGAATAACGTGCAACGTGAGCTGCTGCAGCCTGAACAAGATATCTGCCGCTTGAAAGCACGCCCATAATAACAATGAGCATAAGGGGCTTGCACTTGAAGATTCGGTAAAGGCTGCCGCGCTGACCGGGAACTTTCTTCTTATCGGGCAGAACAACTTTTTCTTTGATGTGGAAATAGCTGTTGATATAAAGAATACCGCCGATAACAACCGTCAGAATGGCAATAATGAGATATTTCATTTTGCCGAATTCGATGGGGTCCGTATCTTCGCTGATGAAAACGCCGACAACAAGGGGAACAACGAAGAAGAAAATTTCGGGGAAAGCAGAGCCGATGCTGTTGATGATTTTTGTGAACGAGATAACGTCACTGCGTTCCTTTGAATTGGGAGTAAGAACGTTGGGCAGAGTCCAGAACGGAACGTCTGCAAGGGTATAAGCCATACCCCAGAGAACGTAAACAACAGCCGTGAATACCATAAGGGGTACGGGTTCAAGGTTGGGGCTGAGGAACATAAGAATGGTGAGAACTGAAATAATGGGGGTTGCGATGATTATGTAAGGTCTCATTCTGCCTGTTTTAAGCGAATGTCTGTCAACAATCATACCCATCATCGGGTCATTGATTGCGTCCCAGATTCGTGCGGCGAGCATAAGAATAAGAACAAACATAAGGTCAAGCTGAAGAACATTGGTGTAGTAGTCACTGATTTTGCCTGACATTGCGGCATAAATCATACCCTGACCGCCTGCACCGAGAGCATACATCCACAGCTCTTTTTTGCTGACGTATTTTTTATCCTGCATAAAATATCCTCCCTTTATTTATTTTCGGCAATCTTTTTTGCCCATTCTTCTTCGAATTTGACTTTGATGCCTTCATAGATTTCGGCAGGAACATCGGGGTTACCCTTTGAGTAGCTGGGCACAAGCATATCGCCTGCAACCCCGGCAACGGTGCACTCGGTATCGTTTCTCCATTTTTCTCTTTCTTCGGGATTACGAAGGTCGGGGATATCAAGCGGAATTCCGCCCTGAAGAACCGAGCGGTAAGCAAACATACCGGGCAGGAACATATCCATTGCCTCATAAACGTCAATAACGTCCATATTTTCTCTGCCTCTTACGGTTTCAACAACGTTATGCATTACGTACCAGTCAGAACCGCCGTGGCCTGAAGGTGCGGCAAGACGTGTGAAGCAGTCCCCTGTTGATCTGAGAACGGGTTCGTTTTCGTTCTGACCTTCATATTCGTCAAGGTTTGTGTAAAGAACGTTGACGTGGCCTTCTTCGCAGGCATCCTCACGGGCGCATTCCATTCTGCCCTTTGAGCCGTAGATGCTGTACCAGACAGAGTTTCTTGAAGGACCTACGCCGTGAATGCTCTTGAGAACAGCGCCGTTTTCAAGGGTAATCATTTCAATGCCCGTGTGACCTGCCTTTGCGCCCATTCTTGCCATTCTGGCATTGAAAGGAAGCTCAAAGCCGGTTACCTTAACAGGCTTAAGACCTGTGATATGGATAAGCGGACCGATTGAATGTGTGCAGTAATAGCACGCATGCATGGTATTTCTCCAGTGGTCGGGGTCACCGAAGGTGATGTTGTGCCAGATGCTTTCGCAGTTATGAAGGTATTCGCCTTCACCGTATTCAAATTCACCCAGCTCACCGTCACGGTAGAGCTCTCTCATCTTTTTGGGAGCGCCCATATAGCAGTAGTTTTCTGCGTAGAAATATTTTTTGCCTGTTCTTTCAACGGCTTCAATGAGTTCAACTGCCTCTTTCATTGTCTGAACGGGCAGAACTTCGCTGAGAACGTGGAAGCCTTTTTCAAGAGCCTTTATGGCAAAAGGAGCGTGTTCGGTTGCAAAGTTTGCAAGAACAACAACGTCCATATCGTGGTTGAGAAAATCCTCATAATTATCGTAGAAAGTGATATCTCTGTCAGCATAGTCTTTTTTTGCTTTGTCAAGAAGGATATCGTAGTTGTCGCAGATTGCAACTGTTTTTGCGCCTCTGACGGTTTCACAGTGGTTAATCATTGTTCTGCCTCTGCCAACGCCGACAACGCCTATTCTGATAACGGGAGCTTTTTCAAGCCTTCTGCAGAACGAACGGTCTTCATAAACCATATCAACGCTGTCCACACCGAGCTCGCAGAGCATCCACTCCCAGCGACCCTTCATATCCTCGCCTTCTTCATATTCAACGGGAATAAAGCCTTCTGAAAGATAACTCTTAACGGCACCTTTGCGCCATTCGTCAGTTGTGAGATACATATAATCCGCATCCTGTGCGGCAAGTTTTTTAACAGCGGTGTTGTTAAGGTATTTGCCGAGACCTTTTCCTCTGAATTCGGTCTTGATGCCGACCATATGAACCTGACCCTCTTTTTCTTCGGGGTGGTAAATGGCGGAAACCGTGCCGATGTGCTCACCGTTGTAATCGAGGAAGAAAACATCTTTTTCGGGAACACAGTCATCAACGTCTGCAACGCATTCATCAAAGAATTCAGGAGCGGTGTCGTCGCCGACAAGACCGTTTTTGCAGCATTCAACCCAGGCTGCTTTGTCTTCAATGCAATCTTTGTAGTTGACGATTGTATATCCTTCCGGGAGCTCAAGGTCTCTGACGGGAGTGCCTTTGAGCCAGTACATTTTAAGCTGTGCCATAGTATTTCACCTTTTTGCAATGGAATTTGTGATTTTGGAACAATTAATTATAAAAACGGAAAAACGGAGCTGTTAAAAAACAGCTCCTATTTTTTCTGTTACTTATTCGCCCTTCATTTCAAGGAGCTTAACCTTGCCGTCATAAGCGGCCTGGCTAACCTTGATTGAATCTGTGATAGCAGAAACGATATCATCTTCTGTTGCGCCGAGCTCAACCGAATACTTCTTATCAATGAAGAGGTTAAGAGCCATGATATCGGCAAGTCCGTCAACGTCAATACCGCTTTCAATGCCTTTTTCTGCATATTCCTTTTTAACCTTGCCGAGACCCATTCTCATCATCCAGGGGGGAACACTGAGAATCTTTCTGTTGTCGCCCATACCTCTTGCGGCATAAACGATCTTGAGGAATTCCTTCCAGGTCTGGTTATACATGCTGATGGGCCATGCTTTTGCACCCTTTGATTTTTCGGCTGCACCAACAATAACTTCGCCAACCTGACGGACTGTGAGCATTGCTGTGCCGCCGCCGGGATACATTGTAAGGGGAAGCTTATCCATCATCTTGATCTGTTCAATAAGGATAACCCAAACAGGCTTTCTGCCGGGCTGTGTGCCGAAGATGTAGGGAAGTTCAAGAACAGCAACGTCGAAGTTATCGTCAGCAAATGAGAAAGCAACTTCTTCCTGATCGATACGGCTTCTGATATAAGGGTGCTTTTCTGTGAGTTTCATATCGGGGCGTTCTTTTGCAAGGTATGCAAAGTATGAGCCGAGGATAACAGCGTTCTTCATACCAACCTCTTTGCAGAGGGGAAGAATTCTCTTGAGAGGAGCTATGTTGTACTTGTAGTAAGCATCGTATACGGGTGCGGGGAATTCAACTCTTTCGTCAATGCCTGCGGCAAAAACGAAGCAGTCATAACCCTGCATCATAGCTTTGATTTCGTCGTCTGATTTTTCATAGATATTGCAGAATTCAAGCTCCATTGCTTCGGGGATGGGAGCTCCTTCGGGAAGGGGGGGGAGTGCAACGCTCTTAACTTCGTGACCTCTTTCGAGGAAGATGCGTGCAGCTTCGCAGCCGAGCAGGCCTGTGCCGCCAATCATAAACACTTTCATAATTATATTCCTCCTTGAATATCGTACTGTAAAGTACTGTACTTTTATAATATAAATCTTTTATCATAATTAGTCAAGACATTTTTGAAAGTGCAGGCAATTAAACATGAAAGAATTAAGTGATTGTGAACGAAACAGTACAATTTTTATTAAAAATTAATCTTTTTGTCACCCTTTTGTAATTGCGATTTAAAAAACGATGTGATATAATCCATATCGTGAGAGAGAAAAATCATAATTTATCTTAAAATGCAAACCGAACGGAGGAGAAAGATGACTCAGGGTATTCAGTTCAGAAGAAAGCCTAAAGTTCCCAAAGCGCTTATAGTTACGCTCAGCATCACGGCGGCTGTGGTTGTTGTTGTGGCGGCTGTTTTCGCAATAGTCTATATGCTTAAAGACGACGGTCCTTTGCCGACCCTTACAATCGGAAACGGCAGCTGGAAAACAGAGGGCTATGAAAATGTCAAAGATGCTAAAGTGCTTGACGAAAAAATGATAATATTTACAGATGCCAAAAGCGGAAAAAAAGGCATAATGAACCTTGACGGAAAAATTACGGAAGAGGCAAAGCACGATAAATTTTACGTTGTCAGCGATGCGTGGAGAAGCAACAGATACGTTGTTGAAACGTCTGCTTCTGAATACAAGCTTCTTGTTGACGCAAAAACGGGCACGGTAACCGCAAGACAGTATCACGGTCTCACGGAGCCCGAAAAAATCGCTTACTGGGAAGAAAAATATGACTATCTTGCCTGGCACGGCGAAAGGGGATATATCGGTAAGGTTAAAATGAGCGAAGTGGCTTTTGAAAGCGGATTTTATCCCGTTTCAACACCATCCGAAACAGGCGGAAAATGGGGCTTCATCAACAGAACCCTCAGCCTTGAAACCGACCTTCGCTATGATAAAGCAATGGATTTCTGCGGCGGTTATGCTGCCGTTTGTGAGGGCGGAAAATGGGGTTACATAAACTCGGATTTCGTTACCGTAATCAAGAGTGAATACGAGTCTGTAAGTGAGCTTGACGTTATGGGTGAAAACCGTGCGTTTGCTTTTCGTGACAGCCTTGTTCCCGTAAAAAAAGACGGAAAATACGGTGTTATCGACACCTCGGGTAAGGTTATTATAAACTTTGTTTTTGAAGCAATTCTTCCCGGAGAAAACGGTTCTTACTTAGCCAAAAAAGACGGCAAATGGGGCAAACTTATCGTCAATGAAAGTACAATAAAGATTGATACAACGCAGACAGGCGGAAACAGCAGTGGCGGTGCAGCCATCGAGTCCGGAAACTATATCGTAAAGACTTCGGGCAGCCCTCTCAACATGAGAAACGAGCCTAACGGCGAAACAAAAATTGCCATGATTCCCAACGGAAGTGTAGTAATAGTATCGAGCTATGACGGCAGCTGGGCTTACGTAAAATACGGCAAATATCAGGGCTGGGTAAGCGCACAGTACCTTGAAAAAGCACCCGAAACAGCAACCGTTACCGCACCTGCACCGGCCGTTACGGCACAAACAACACGCCCTTGAATTGCTGATTAAGAATAATAAGCATAAAAAAAGCGGAGAAATCAGTTAAAATCGACTGAATTTTCAAAAAACTATTGACCTTTGATAAAAAAACGGTTATACTCTAACCGTATGGTTATACCATACATCTGCATTTGTGAGCAACAATGTCAGAGCCATCCGATAAAAGACGGAGAACGATTTGCGCGTTCTCCGTCTTTTATCATTTTGCCACATTAAATTAATAAGTAAGGGCGGAAAATCTCCGCCCTGTTTTTATTTATTCAAAAAATCAATCAGTCCGTGCCAGTCATCACGGCTGAAATAGTGGGTACCTTCACGGGTGCAGAGACCGATTTTGCCTTCGTGCAGATATTTTGGCTTAAGAAAGTCGGAATCTTCATAAACAAAGCCTTTTTCTCCATAAAGTTCATAAACCTCGGAAGCCGCGGCACAGCAGAGAAACTGTACCTGAGGACCTGCCCAGATATCCTTAAGGGCAGAAGAAATATGTACCTTTCTCGGTGCAATCAGAGCGTGCAAAAAGTGCTGTTCAAAAGGTGTTTCGCTGTCTTTGTCAATAAAGTTTTTGTAATTTTCACAGAACCAGAACGGAAAGTTCTTTGTGATGTGAGCAATGGTTTCGTTTCCGTCTGTTTTGCCCCTGTTGAGGGAGTCGCCGCTGCAGCCTGCACAGTTGGAATGAACGGCGGAAAAACGCTTGTCAACGGCGCCTGTGAGCAGGGCTGTTTTACCGAGTCTGGAGTGACCTGCAACGCAGATATTTTCCTTGTCAATCTCGTCACGGGTCTGCAGAAAATCCATAACTCTCATTGCTGCCCATGCCCACATTGCAATCTTGCCGCAGGAGTAGGCTGACCGTTCAGAATCCTTATATATCAAGCCTGCCAGTCCGTTTGTGAAGTCGCCGTCATCGCTTGTTACGTCCTTGTAGCAAAACGATGCGCAGGCAAATCCGTTATCAATAATTTCCTCTGTGGGAATGTATCTGTCGGGGATATCGGGTCTGAAATTTATGGTAACAAAAGTACTGAATTTTTCGCCTTTTGTAGGGTAGACGTATGAAAACGGAAACTTAAAAATTTCGCCGTAAACAGTGCACTTTGCTTCAATGGTCAGAAAATTTGCTTTACCGGCGCAGAAGCGACCGATTTCGGATGCGATAACGTTAAACTCAACCTTTTCAGGCTCTTCGGGCATATAGCCGTATTCGCTTCTGAACATTGTATCAAGAACAAGAGGTCTGATTTTTTCCCATTCCTCAACGGAAGAAACTCTTTTGCCGCCGACTTCGAGCGGAGAGGGGATATTAAGCTCTTTGAGCATTTTTTTAATCATTTTGCAACGCTCCTTTCAAAAAAATTTTAAATAGCTTTGCGATATTTGTCAAGTGTTATCATTTTTGGAAGAAAAGGGGGCAAAAGAGATAAATTGTTTACACACTTTTTACACAAAAAATAAAATAAAGTCTTGTAATTCTCTTTAAAAGTATTTATAATAAACATCATAATAGGATAATTGGGGGTTTGGCACTGTTTTTTCAGCGACAGCACCTTAAAAGAAAGAAGGCGGATATAATTGTCGGTTCAGGCAGTCAGAGAATATCTTGAAAAATTCGGCTATGCGGACAGAATTGCCGAGTTCAGCGAATCAACGGCAACCGTTGAGCTTGCCGCCGCCGTTGTCGGCGTTATTCCTGCAAGAATAGCAAAAACACTCTCTTTTAAGGTGAATGAAGCGGTTATTCTTGTTGTTGCGGCAGGCGATGCAAAAATCGATAACCGCAAGTATAAAGATAAATTCGGTGCCAAGGCAAAAATGCTTACCGCACAGGAAGCAATCGACCTTGTCGGTCATCCCGTCGGCGGTGTTTGTCCCTTTGCGGTCAATGAGGGCGTTACCGTTTATCTTGATGAATCGCTGAAACGCTTTGAAAGTGTATTTCCTGCCGCGGGCAGTGCAGGCAGCGCTGTGAGGCTGACCTGCGATGAGCTTTTTGAAAGCTCACAGGCGGCAGAGTGGGTTGACGTTTGTAAAATTCCCGAAAGTGGAGAATAAACCGATTTCAAGGAGGAAAATATGAGTAAGAAATATGTCATTTCCTATGATATAGGAACAACAGGTGTTAAAAGTTGTCTTTTTGAAATTGAAAAAACAATAAAGCTTGTCGGTGCGGCAATGGAAGGATATAAGCTTTATATCATGCCTGACGGCGGCGCAGAGCAGGACCCCGACGAATGGTGGGCAGCAATCTGCTCCACAACAAAAACAATTTTTGAAAATTGTGACATCAAACCCGAGCAGGTTGAAGGTATCTCTTTCTGCTCACAGATGCAGGGTCTTGTGCTTGTTGATAAAGACGGTAAACCCGTTCACAGAGCATTCAGCTATATGGACCAGCGTGCGAGAAAGCAGATAAAAGAAGGAATGGCAAACGGTATTCAGGTTGCAGGCGCAAACGTTTTCAAGCTTCTGCCCTCGCTGATGATTACGGGTGCCGTTTCCGCAAGTGTCAAAGACCCCGTATGGAAATACAACTGGGTTAAGGACAATGAACCCGAAAACTTCAAGAGAATCCACAAGTGGCTTGATGTTAAGGAATACATAATCAGCCGTATGACAGGCGAGTTCGTTATGACAAGAGACTCGGCATTCGGTACGTTGCTTTATGATATCCGCAAGGGTCACGAGGACTGGAGCCCCACAATCTGCAAGCTTCTGGGCGTTAATCCCGATCACCTTGCAAAAATCATTGACTGTACAGAAAAAGCAGGTGGTCTGACAGCTCAGGCGGCGGCAGAGCTCGGTCTTAAAGAGGGCACAGCTGTTTTCGGCGGCGGTGGTGATGCATCGCTTATCGGTGTTGGCGCAGGCAGCGTTGAGCTTGGTGATACCCACGCATATTCAGGCACTTCGGGCTGGGTTTCAACCGTTGTTGACAAGAGCGTTGTTGATGCCTCGGCAATGATAGCTGCTATCGTTGGCGCACAGAAGGGCAGATTCAACTATTTTGCAGAGCTTGAAACCGCAGGCAAGTGTCTTGAATGGGTTAAAGACCACCTTGCACTTGATGAGATCGGTATCTTTATGCAGAAAATCCATGTTGCAGAGTCAGAGGAATCGGTTTATACAAGCCTCTATGACTATATGTCAAAGGTTGTGTCTGAAATTCCCGCAGGCAGCGGCGGTGTTATCTTCACACCGTGGCTTCACGGCAACCGTTGTCCGTTTGAAGATCCCAATGCAAGAGGTATGTTCTTCAACGTGAGCCTTGAAACAGGCAAAACCGAGCTTATCAGGTCTGTGCTTGAGGGTGTATGCATGCACCTTCGTTGGTTCCTTGAAACACAGGATAAAAAAATTAAAACCTCATCTGTCATCCGCTTTGTCGGCGGCGGCGCTCTTTCAGACGTAACTTGCCAGATTCTTGCAGACGTTACGGGCAGAACCGTTGAAACCGTTGACAGTCCCCAGAACGTCGGTGCAGTCGGTGCGGCGGTTATTATGGCGGTCGGTCTCGGAATGATTGACAGTGTTGCAGATGCAAAGAAGCTTATCCCTGCAAGTAAAACTTTCAAACCTAATGCGGCAAACAAGGAGATTTATGACCGTAACTATGAGGTTTATAAGTCTCTTTATGCAAACAACAAAAAAGCCTTCAAGGCTTTGAACGGTTAATCAGCCGATATACTCGTTTGAGTTTATCATATAAAAGGTGCCTTAATAGGCTTAATGAAAGGAAATACACTTATGAAAAGAACAATTGCTTTAACACTTACGTTTATTCTTATGCTTACTTGCTTTGTTGCTTGTAAAAAAGAAGAAAAAGCAGAAACACACACAGATTTCGCAGGCGAAGCCATTGCTGCTGTTACAAAGAACGGCGGCGGCATTATCCGTGACGATGCAGGTAACGTTGTTGTTTACGTTACAGAAAAAGACGGAGTTATTGTTAAAGACGACAAAGGCGAAGCAGTAACAAAGTCACAGGCTGTTGAGCACGCAATCGTTACAGGCAGAAGAATTGAAATGCCCGACTACGCTATCAATATTCCCGACGGTTGGTCTGATTCAAAGAGCTATGAAGATCTTCACATCAAAAAGGACGGCACAGAGGACCAGATTTCCATTTCATCAATGAGAAACGAAAGTCTTACAGACGTTGAAGCAGATAACAACGAATTCTTTAAGCTCTTCCCCGGCGGAAAAACAACCAATAAATCAATAAAGGTTGCAGGCAAGGACGCAAATCTTATCTATGCATATACATCAGTTAACGGCACAGGCGTTTTCCTTGGCTTCATTACGTTTTCACATCAGGGCGTTGTTTACAGATGCAGACTTGATTCCAACCGTGATATGAGCGGCGATATTAATACCATTGCTTCTATCATAAACACCATCGAGTTTGTTCACTAATCGCTTTTCGGGAGGAAAAATATTATGTTATTTACACAGGATATCGGTATCGACCTCGGTACTGCCAACACACTTGTTTTTGTTAAGGGCAAGGGTATAGTTATCAGAGAGCCTTCGGTTGTTGCAGTTGACCAGAAGAGCAATCCGCCCAAAGTTGTTGCCGTCGGCAGTGAAGCAAAAGAAATGATCGGCAGAACTCCCGGATCAATTATCGCAGTTCGTCCCCTTAAAGACGGCGTTATTGCCGACTTTGAAATTACTGCGGAAATGATTGCTTCTTTTATCAAAAGAACAACCAAGCGTCACCCCTTTGCTCGTATCAGAGTGCTTATCTGCATTCCTTCGGGCGTTACAGAGGTTGAAAGAAAAGCAGTTTACGATGCCGCAAAGGCTGCAAACGCAAAATACGTAAGCCTTATCGAAGAGCCTATGGCAGCGGCTATCGGTGCAGGTCTCCCCGTCAGCGAAGCAACAGGCAGTATGGTTGTTGACATCGGCGGCGGTACTGCAGAGGTTGCCGTTATCTCACTCGGCGGCGTTGTTACAGCAAACTCCTGCAGAGTTGCAGGCGACAACTTTGACGAAGCTATCATTGCTTACATCAAAAAGAAATATAATCTTCTTATCGGTGAAAGAACCGCAGAAGATATCAAAAGCAAAATCGGTTCAGCTTATCCCTATGAGGGCGAAGGCACAATGAACATCAAGGGCAGAAACCTTATGGACGGTCTGCCCAAGAACGTTGACATCACCTCAGAAGAAATCAGAGAGGCTATGGCGGACACCGTTTCACAGATTGTTGATGCCGTTAAGTCCACTCTTGAAAAAACTCCCCCCGAGCTTGCCGCGGATATCATTGATCACGGCATTATGCTTACAGGCGGCGGCGCACTTCTCAGAGGTCTTGACAAGCTTATTTCCGCAGAAACAAAGATTCCCGTAAACATTGCAGTTAATCCTCTTGACTGTGTTGCAGACGGCACAGGCATCTGTCTTGAAAACGATAATCTCAACATTATCAGCAACAAGAAATATATCTGATTTCAGTAATTCATAAGGAGCAATCTGATGGCCCGTTTTTTTAAGAGCACGGCATTTAAAATATTTGCGGTTGTTGCCGCCGCCTTGTTGGCAGGCTCGCTTTTTGCGCTTGTTTCAAGGAGCGGCTCTTCGCCCGTCAACAGCGCCGTGAGCTTTGTTTTCGGTCCGCTGACAAGGCTCTCAACTTACGTTGCGGCGCAGTTTGAGGATTTACCCATTTCTTTTAAATCCTCATCTGCACTTTCCGCGCAGGTTGATGAGCTTGAAAAAAAGGTTGACACCCTTACCGACCAGCTTGTTGATTATGAGCAGGTTAAGCAAAAGAATAAATTCTATCAGGAGTTTCTGGAGCTTAAAGAAGAGCATAGTGATTATGAGTTTGTTGAAGCGGCGGTTATCGGCAGAGATGCTGCCGACAACCTCGGATATTTTACCATCAACAAGGGCTCGCTTCACGGCATCAGCAAGAATGACCCCGTAATTTACGGCGAATATCTTGTGGGTGTTGTTGAGAGTGTAACCCCCACACAGTGCAAGGTCAGCACCGTTTTAAATCCCAAAGTCAACGTAAGTGCCTATGAGGTCAGGTCACGTGATTCGGGTTTTGTTACCTCAAGTGTTGAACTTGCAAGAGAAGGCTATTGCTGTATGCCCGGTCTGAAAGCATCAACCGCCATAACAACGGGCGGAATCGTATGCACGTCGGGTATCGGCGGTGTTTTTCCCAGAGACCTTATCATAGGCAAGGTGGATGACGTTGTTGAAGCAACGGTTGATATTTCTTCAAGCGCAATCATAAAACCGGGTGTTGATTTCAACAAGCTCACCGACGTTTTTGTTATAACGTCTTTTGACGGTCAGTCTGTCCAGATTGCAGAGTAACGGCATTATTAACGGATACAGGCGGAAATCCATAAAAACACTACGGATTGTGCCGCCGCATTTAACGATATGACAATGGAAACCGAACGCAAAAAGTTGATATTGCGACGTGGTAGCCTTGCTTTGATTCTGCTTGGGCTCTCGGTGCTTCAGAACACCGACGGCTTCTTTCCGCAGATATTCGGAGTCAGGGCTTTGTTGCTTATTCCTGCGGTTATCTGCATTGCAATGTTTGAGCGCGATATAGCCGGAATGTTTTTCGGCTTGTTTGCTGGTGCGCTTTGGGATATGCACGCTTCGGGTGCAAGCTTTAACGCGCTGTTTTTGCTCACGGTTGGCTTTATCTGCGGTACGCTTATCAACACAATAATGCGCAACAACATAATAACCGCACTTTTGCTGACGGCGATATTTGTGCCTGTTTATGAGGTCGGATATTGGTTTTTCCACTATGTCACAGTCGGTCTCGATATGGCAGGGTTTATGTTTTTGCGTTATTATCTGCCGGGTATTGTTTACACGGTAGCGTTATTGCCGCTGATGTTCATATTTATCAGAGCGATTGAGAAAATATTTGTTGAAGAATAAGTTATAAAGATTTCTATCATTTACGAAAGGAGATGCAGGCTATGCACGTTAAAATGACCCCGGCCAGACGACTTGTTTCGGTCTGCGTCATCCTGTTTTTCTTTGCATTCTTTGTTTTTGACCTTGTTAAGGTACAACTTGTTGACGGCGAAAAATATAACGCCGCAAGTCTTGCCATATCTGAAAAAACAGCAACAATTGCCGCGGCAAGAGGCGAAATTGTTGACAGCAACGGAACACAGCTTATCTACAACACACAGGGCTACACCATCATTTTTGATGCGGCATATTTCCCGTCTGGCAACGAGCAGGAAATGAGAAACGAGATAATTCTCAGCCTTATCAAGCATTTTGAAGAAAATTCGCTTGAGTGGGTGGATATTCTGCCTCTTGTTTTCGGTGCTGACGGAAAAATTGCATACAAAGAGGAATCTGAAGAGCTTATCAAAGAGATGAAGAGTGCCGATATGCTTAATCTGAATGAGTATGCAACGGCACAAAACTGCTTCGATACTCTGGTTGCAAATTATTCACTTGAAAAATATTCTCCGCAGGAGGCACGCAAAATTGCATCGGTCTGCTACGGAATGAAGCGCATATATTTTAAAATCGGCACGCCTTATGTTTTTGCCATGGATGTGCCCGACGAAACCGTTGCTCTTATCAAAGAAAACAGCGGTTTTTATAAAGGCGTCGACGTAAGAGTTGACCCTGTCAGAAATTATGCTGACGGCAAGCTTGCTCCGCACATTCTGGGCAGAGTGGGCGCAATTGATGCCGAGGAGTATGCCGAAAAGAAGGCTCAGGGCTACAAAATTACGGACATGATCGGCAAAAGCGGTATCGAATACGCAATGGAAAGCTATCTGAAAGGTGTTGACGGTGTTGAAACCGTCTACATTGATGCGGACGGCAACAGAACATCAGAGGTCACAACAGCCCCCGTTCAGGGCAACAACGTTGTGCTCACAATCAATGCACCTTTGCAGCAGGTTGCGCAGGATGCGTTGAGGGATGCGCTTATTGATTATGCCGATACAAAGGGCAATCTGGTTGACAACGCAGGCGCGGTTGTTGTTATTGACTGCAACACGGGTGCGGTTCTTGCCTGTGCGACCTATCCCACTTACGATATTTCAACTTATGCCGAAAACGTTGCACAGCTCAACACGGCAACAGGCTCACCCCTTTGGAACAGAGCCTTGCTTTCGACTTATGCTACGGGCTCCACAATGAAGCCGTCTGTTGCGGTTGCCGCGCTTGAATGCGGCGAAATCACAGAGGATACAACTGTTTACTGCTCGGGCAGTTACGAATATCTCGGTCAGCACTTCAAGTGCGAACAGAGCCACGATACACGTTACGTAAACGTAGTTAATGCCATTGACGAATCCTGCAACACTTTCTTTTATGAAGTCGGCAAGAATATCGGCATTGAAAAAATGAATGAATACCGTATTCTCTTTGGTCTTGGTGCCAAAACGGGCTGTGAACTTGCGGAGGCATCGGGCGTGCTTGACAGCCCGGAATACCGTTCGTCGCTTGGTCAGACCTGGCTTCCCGGTTACACCGTTCAGTCGGCAATCGGTCAGGCGGGCAACCTTTTCTCACCCATTCAGCTTGCTAATTACACCGCCACTATTGCAAACGGCGGCACAAGATATAAAACTCATTTTGTAAAAAGCGTAAAAAGTCACGATTATTCACAGACGGTATACGAAACCAAACCCGAGGTTGTTGCCCGGACAGGCATTTCGGCAGAAACTCTTGATATTGTCAGAAGGGGAATGCTTATGGTTGGTACAACCGGCTACTGTGCCGATTATTTTGACCGCCTTCCCGTAAAAGTGGCTTGTAAAACAGGTACTTCACAGGAAATCAGACAAATAGACGGTCAGTCGGTTAAAATCAATAACGGTTTCCTTATTGCTTTTGCTCCCTATGAGAACCCTGAAATCGCAATTGCGGTTGTGGGCGAAGGTATGACTTCGGGTGTTTTTGTTGCTCCCGTTGTTGCAGATATCTGTGATTTCTATTTCTCACAGAGCGGAACCTTTGAAGAGTTTCAACCCGAAAATACTTTTATACCCTGATAATAAGTTTACGTTAAGAATACATTTATTCCCTCAGAAAGGAGTTTGCCGATGGCTGAAATAATCCTTGTTTCTTCGGGAAAGGGCGGCTCGGGCAAAAGCTCTTTCACCGCAGGCGTCAGCAGAGCCCTTGCCGATTGCGGTAAAAAGGTGCTTGCCATTGACTGTGATATCGGTTTGCGCTCACTCGATTTGCTTCTGGGCGTGAGCGATAAGGTTGTTTTTGACTGGGGTGACCTTTTGCTTGAAAGATGCACTGCAGAGCAAGCGGTAATCAGCGGAAAGGTTGATCTGCTTGCCGCTCCGCCGAGATTTAACAGCGCATTTACCCCTGAATCCGTGGCGGCTATGGTGAAATCGCTCAAAACGGATTATGATTATATTTTCATTGATTCCCCTGCGGGTATAGACAGGGGCTTCGAGCTTGCCGCCGCAGGTGCGGAGAGAGCGATAGTTGTTTCAACGCCTGACAGCGTTTGTGTGCGAAGCTGCGGCAGAGCCTTTGATGAGCTTGAGAAAAAGGGAATAAAAGACGTCAGACTGATTATAAATATGTTTGAGGTCAAGCCTGTTTGCAAGCACAGACTTCTCAATATTGACCAGTGTATTGACGAAACGGGCGTACAGCTTCTCGGCATTGTGCCCCGTGACCCGAAGCTTGGCTATTGCTCCGTTACGGGCATCACACCGGGCGAATTTGCGCCGTCAACTCTTGCTTTTTCACGCATAGCAAAGCGTATCACGGGCAAAAGAGTACCTCTTGTTTGCGAATGAAAGGAAAAACCGTATGAGCAACCGTACAATTGCCGCAATTGCAACCCCCAATGCACCGGGCGGAATAGGAACAATACGCATTTCGGGCGAAAACGCACTTGAAATTGCTGCAAGGGTTTTCAGACCCGTGGGCAATAAAAATCTTTGTGATTTCAAGGGCTATACCGCTTCTTTCGGTGCGGTTTACGATAATGACGAAAAAATAGACGAGGCTGTGTGCCTCGTTTTTCGTGCGCCCAGAAGTTACACGGGCGAAGATGTTTGTGAAATAAGCTGTCACGGCGGTCTTTATATAACAAAAAGAGCTCTGCGCGCCGTGCTTGATGCAGGTGCAGAGCCTGCTGAAGCAGGTGAATTCACAAAAAGAGCCTTCCTTAACGGAAAAATTGACCTTGCAGGCAGTGAAAGTGTTATGGCGCTTATCGGCGCTTCCGGTAAACAGGCCGCCGCTGCCGCACTCAACACTCTTGACGGCAACCTGAGCAAAAAAATAAGAGAATGTGCTGACGGAATCATCGGTGTCTGTGCTTCACTTGCAGCTTGGGTTGATTATCCCGACGAAGATATTGAAGATATAAGTGCCGCACAGATGCTTCCTGTTTTTGAGAAAACAAAGGCAGACCTTGCGGAAATCGTGCGCCGTTATGATTGCGGCAAAGCTGTGACCGACGGTGTGGATACCGTTATTGTCGGCAAGCCGAACGTAGGTAAATCTACGTTGATGAATATGCTCACAGGCTATGAGAGATCAATTGTTACCGATATTGCAGGCACAACCCGTGACGTTGTTGAAGAGCGGATTATGCTTGGCGAAATCATTCTGCGTGTGGCAGACACAGCAGGTATCAGAGAAACCGAAAACGTGGTTGAAAATATGGGTGTAAGCCTTGCAAAACGCCGCCTTGAGAGGGCGGAGCTTGCTCTGGCGGTGTTTGATACCAGCGTGCCGCTGAATGCTGATGACCTTGACATAATTGAACAATGCAAAACAAAGAAAAGCGTTGCCATACTTAATAAAGCAGACTTGCCTGCCGCCGCAGACAGAGAGGTTATTGAAAAAGCCTTCCCCTTCACCGTGGAGCTTTCCGCATCAACGGGTGCAGGAAGAGATAAGCTTGAGCAGGCGGTTGCCGAAATTATGATGACAAATGAATTTGACCCGGCTGCCGCTTGTTTGACGAGCGAAAGACAAAGGCAGTGCTGCATCAGAGCGATAAGCCACATTGACGAAGCGATAGCCGCAATTATGGGCGGCGTTACTCTTGATGCAGTCAACGTCTGTGCCGACTGTGCCATTGATGCTCTGCTTGAGCTGACGGGAGAAAAGGCCACGGCGGCGGTTGTTGATGAGGTGTTTTCACGCTTCTGCGTGGGCAAATAAAAAACAGCTATAAAACAAAAAAATCACGGCTGATTCAACTGAATCAGCCGTGATTTTTATTTAAGATTAAAGTCTTGTGAGTTCAATGATGATTGCCCAGAGCTTTGTGCCCTTGAAGAAATTAACGATTTTGTTGAGGAGAGCCTGAACGCCTGTTAATTCTTCGTGCTCAAGGAGCTCGCTGCCGTCATTAATTACGAAAGCCTGTGAGCAGCAAAGACCGCCGGGGCCAAAGAGCTCAGCTCTGATGTACTCATAGTTTTCAGCGCCTTTGATTTCGTCAAGGTTGAGGGTGTAGGAGCCGCCGTTTGAAACGTCAACGGTTTTAATAACCTCACCGTTTGCAATCCACTGAAGTGTTTCTGCATCGGTTGTTGAAACTGAAACGCTGTGACCTTCAACAGCGATGTTTGTGAACATGGGATAGGGAATGCCTGAATCGATGCAGTCGATTTCAGTTGTGGGACCGATTTTGTTGAGGTCGTTTGCACGAAGTCTTCTTGTGATGCCGAAGAATGCACCGCTCTGCATTGTTGCTTTAATGTTTTCTTCTGTATTCTCTTTCATCATAAACACGCTGAAAGAAGAATCGATGGTGCCGGGCCAGTGAGCGTCGCTGTTGCTGAAAGCGATAACGTTCTTGCCTCGGGGAAGGCAGTACATAAGCAGGTTGTCCCAAAGGATTCTGTCATAGCCTGTTGTGCCGTTTCTTTCGTTAAGAATTTCAATGCCGAGGCAGCTGTCGTATTTAAGAATAAGACCGCTGAGGAATTCAATACTGTATTCATCGTTCACGATAGCGGGGTTGGAGTTACTGTCAAGCCAGTCACCGGGGTGGTTGATGTATGAAAGGCCGTCGTGCTCGTCAATATAAGCAAGCGCCTGTTCATAACCCTGCTCATTTTCTGCGCCGGGGAAAGCATTGCCTTCGTTAGCCTTAAGGAAGTGACCGTTGACGTGGTTCTTTGTGAGTGAAAGGTTGTTGAATTCGTTGCCGCCAAGAACGGGAGTCATACCGTAACCTCTGTTATCGTATGTACCGTTTTTGATTGCTTCATAGTCCTCTGTTGTGAGATGTTTGAATTCGTTGCCGAGGATGGGCTGATAGAAATAGAGGGGGTGTCTGTAAGGTGCTTTGTCCCATTCAACACCTGTTACGCCGTGGTCTGAAACGCAGAGGAAATCATAACCTCTGGCATAGGATTCTTTGACCATAACCTCAAGTGAGTAGTCAGCGTCGCTGTATGTTGTGTGTGAGTGGAGAGAGCCTTTGTAAGCGCCCCAAGCTTTGTCACCGCTCCATTCAACAGCTGCATAGGGATTGGTGATGGTATATTCTGCTGCTGCATCGGTCTGGGCGGTACCCATAATGCCGAGCTGGAGGCAGAACATAACGCTGAGGATTACGCATAATGCTTTTCTGAAAGTTTTCATTGAAATTCCTCCTGTAATAATATACAATAATATTAAACCAATTAATGCATTAAAGTCAAGGATTTTATATATAAAAAATTTTTGAAAAAACAATCAAAAAACATAGACCGTACCGTTTTCTGTTTCGTCATTAAGGTGAAAGGGCAAAAAACCTTAAAAAACAAGAAAGAGTGATCGATATGAAAGAAAATTTAAAAAAGATCCTGTGGACCCTTCCTTTTGCTTTCCCTGCAGCCTTTGCGTGTGTTTTTATGATGGAGCCTTTTAAAGGATTTATGGCGGTAATAAACGTTATGATTGTGCTGCTGCCTGTTATTTACGGTTTGTTGGATAAGATTTATCCCGTTATTGTGGGCAATCTGGCATCTTCATTTTTATCTGCGGCTTTGCTTCTCTGCGGTGCAGGCAAGGTTGAAGCTCGTCATTATGACCTGTTTACCCCCGGCAGTTATCTGGTTCTGACCAGCATTTTTATTTTTGTTTTTCAGCTTGCCGTTGCCGCAATAACACGCAAAATCAGCAAAAATAAAAAAGTCAGGGGAAAAATCAGAAAAGCTTTCATCATTGTTGCGGCGATAGTGCCTGCATTTATTTCAACCGTGTCTGCCGTTTCGCTTGGTTACATCGCTTATGACTTCAACAAAAACGGATTTGATGATAATTATAGCTATGGTGTTATTGAGTACTACAGCGAATATCTCTATTTTGAAGGGGTGGATGCCGTTTTTGAGTATGAAGGCGACGTTGCACTCGGTAACAGCATCAACACAGAGTACTATAACGGCTATATGATTTACTGTGATGCATACAAAAAAGAAAACAGCGGTGATATTTATTTCCGAGTTTATCAGCAATGTCCTTTGAATCAGTATAAAAACGAATATCTTTCATTCACTGCTATGCCTCAGCCTGCGCAGAGTGCGAAAGGCGAAGATCTTATTCTTATGCCTGTGCTTGAAGATGACGGAACACACAAAACGGTTTCGGGTTGCTTTGTGGATGATTCAAGGAGCTTTGAATATTATATTCTGAATTCGGAGGGCAACCGCCTGACGGTTGATAATATTGAAGAGTATTTTCCGATTAATATCAAGCTTACTGCTCAACCCACGTATGTGAGCAGAGAAAGTGTGTTCTGATAAGCGGATTTTATAAAATAAAACATAGGCATAGAATTTGGTTAAGGAGATTATATATGAGAAAATGCCTGAGATGTGAAACAGAGATGGTTGAGAATCTGACGGTTATGGTTACCAATGGCGGCTATGGCATAGATGTCAGGGAAAAAGGAATGTTCAAAGGTTCTTTGGGAAAAATCAAATGTGCGGTTTGTCCTCAATGCGGCTATATCGAAACGTATATTGACGATACCGGAAAAATCAGAAAGCTGGCTTTGGAAAACAAGTAAATACGCATTTAATAACAAAGAAAATGCTATGAGCGGTTTTGCCCATAGCATTTTTTATATCGTTTTTTCTTTCGGCTGTTTTGTGATGCGGATTGCGGATTTACCAAATCAGATATTATCGCCTTTGTGTTGGGACAAAAGAGCAACCGTTTCTACGTGCGTTTCGTTGTCCAAACATATTTCCATATCTTCTTCTATGATAGGGAGTTTGAATTTTATGGATTTCAGCCTCTGACCGTTTGGCTTACGTTCTTCATAAACGTGGACTTCGGAAACAAGAGATTCCATAAATTTACGTCGTTCATATTCATCCATAACGGCGTACAGCTTGTCAAAGTAAATCAACACTTTGTAGATGTTGTCGGCAGTCAGCTTTGTGCTTGATACTCTTGTTGCCGTACATACCCGCTCCGCAAACCGGACACTTAAGTAAACCCGTCAGCAAATGTATTTTGTTTTCCTTGCCGTTATTGACCTTCTCATATTTCTTTGCCATTGCAAGGTGCTTCACCTGTGCATCGTTCCATAGTTCTTCTGAAACTATAGCTGCAATGCAGCGCAAGGGTAAAACCCTTGTTTAAAATCTTTGATTTTTCATTAGCGGAGCTACGCACATATACATTTCTGAAAGATATGTATAGAAGTGCGCCCTTCGGGATTATCCGCAAATTTTCGACTTTTATTTTGCTTTCAAATTTGCAGGCAGATTTGTATTTGACATTAATTTTACCTCCTTGTTTTTGTGATTGAATTTTTCAAGCATCGCTTGAAAAGCATTCAAAGGATATTTTATTGTTTTTTGTGTTTCGATGCGATATTATATGAACAGACCGGTCAACAAATATAATCAGAGGTGACGAAACCAATGACAATTTATTTAAGCGAAAATATCAAAAGATTAAGACGAGAAAAAGAACTCACTCAAGAAACTCTCGCAGAATTTCTGGGAGTTACTTTTCAAAGTGTCAGCAATTGGGAACGTGGCGAAAGTTTTCCCGACATCACTATGCTTCCTGAAATTGCAGGATTTTTCAAGGTAAGCGTCGATGAGTTGCTCGGTATTAACAGAGTTGAGGATGAAGCAGAAATCACCAAAGAACTTGAAGTTTATGATAATCTTTCAGATGAAAAATTAAAACAGGAAATAATAGAAAGACTTAAAGAAAAATTTCCCAATGACTTTCGTGTTCTTTTGAGATATATGACTTGTCTTGTTCACTTCAAAGAAAAGACGGTTGATAATGTTGCAAAAATAATTGCGATATACGAAAATATCAAGCAGAATTGCAGCAACGATAAAATACGGATTTCTGCCAAAAGACATATCGCCGAACTTTATAAAGAGCTTTCGTTAAAAGACGGAAGCGGCATAACATTTGAGGACTGTGAAAAAATCATAAAAGAGATGCCAAGAATGAGAGATGGCCAAGAAATGTTTGGCACTTTCTACCCCGTAGATCATCCGGAACACAATACCAAAATTCAAAATGCAATTGAAGAATGCTTTTTACTCCGTACAACATTTTACTCGCACTTTTATTTCTACAACGACAGATGTACCGATGAATGGCAGATAAAATCCGTACAAAAAGAAATTGAATATCTTGAATTTGCTTATGATGACGGAAACTACGGCAAGATGTGGAGAATAATGATGAATCTCTACGGTCATCTGGGAGTGAAATATTTCAAACTTAATGATTATAAAAATGCAATTCATAACTTCAAAAAGTCTGCCGAACTTGCAATTAAATTTGACAGCATGGACAGAATTACCACTATGCACTCAACAATGTTTGAAGGTAAGGAATTTGATAAGCACACTCTTGGCAGTACATTTATAGCCAAAAGCCGAGTTAAGGAGTTGTTAACTCAAAAATATCCTCTGTCTGATGATTTTAAGGCGACTGATGAATTCAAAGAAATACTTTCTGTTCTTAAATAAGCATTAAATGTAAATCATACGAAGTCACTTTTCGGTGAATACAAGAAAGCAAAAAAATAATTCAAAAATATTCCAACCTTTTTTCGGAATGCATCACTATATAATCAAAAAACACAAAAACTTTACAATAATGTCAATTTGGAATATAATTGAATTATATGGTTTCGGAGGTTGCTATGGAAAGAATAAACATTGACGGAAAACGCTTCATTGATGAACACGGCAGACACAGAATTTTTAACGGTGTCAACTATACCGATAAAAACGTGAAGTATTGCTTTATAAACCCAAACGAATACACAGAACTCAACCTGCGTAAATTGAGCGAATGCGGCTTTAATATCATAAGACTTGGTGTAACCTGGGAAGCAATCGAACCCGAACCGTGCAAATACAATGAGGAATATATCGACAAAATTGTGAATTTTATGGATGTGTGCCATAAATACGGAATGTATGTTTTTATTGATATGCATCAGGATTTGTACGGACCTGCCGGCGGTTCGGACGGTGCACCCGAATGGGCATCTCTGACTGACGGTGCAAAGTTAAAAAAGAACAAGCTTGTATGGGCGACGGGATATTTTTGGGGCAAGGTTGTTCACAATTGTTTTGACAACTTCTGGGCAAACAAAGAGGTAAACGGAGTCGGTTTGCAGACATATTTTATCAATATGTGGAAGCATGTTGCAGAAAGAGTCAAAGACCATCCTGCTCTTTTCGGATTTGACCTTTTCAACGAGCCTTTCCCCGGAAGCGATGGCGGCAAGATGTTCAGAACGCTTATTATGAGTCTTGCCAAAACGATAATTACGGATAAGCGCTGCCCAAAAATGAAGATGCTCAAAAGCTTACTGAAAAAAGATATGCCGAGTGTTCTCGAACCGTTTGAAGACCCCGACCTTTTCAGAAAAGTCACAAGAGCGGGTCTTCCGCTTGAAAAGAAGTTTGACGAGGGCGTTTATTACGATTTTGTCAACAAACTTTCAAAAGGAATAAGAGAAGTTACCGATAACGGCGTTATAATCGTTGAAAGCTCCTATTATACCAACATCAGCATTCCGTTCAGCATGCCTGCCGTAAACTATGACGGCAAGCGTGAAGAAAAGCTTTGCTATTCTCCTCACGGATATGACCTTATGGTTGATACTCCCGCATATGATTTCCCGAGCGATGCGAGAGTGCAGACTATTTTTGATGAAAAGAAAAACACTCAGGAAGCATGGAATGTTCCCGTTATTGTTGGTGAATGGGGTTCTTATTCAGAGAGTGAGAATTATTTTAAGCATATTGATTTCCTTCTTGATTATTTTGACCAAAATCAATGGAGTCAGGCATTTTATACATTTTTTATGGATATGTTTATATTTGACATGCCGTTTTTCAAGCATCTCACAAGGCCTTTCCCCGTTGCTGTTTGCGGCGATATCGTAAAATACCGTCACGACAGAGAGAACAACAGTTTTATGCTTGAATTCAATCAGGATAAAGAATATGATGTTCCTACTGTTGTTTTTGCTCATAAAGAGATTGAAAGCATTGAAACCGACGGTGAATATAAGTTAATTCCTCTCGGAGAAACAGGCAGAAGCCATATCGAAATCAAAACAGGCACAGGTAACCATAAAATCACAGTGAAATTCAAGTGAAAGATTTAATCGGGGCTGCTTCTTGTTTGGAGCAGCTCTTTTGTTATTTCTTATAATGAAAAACATTGCTTTTGATTATCATATCTTGTAAAATATATTCAGAAAAGTTTTTTATTTTTTTTCCAACCTTTTTTCAAACTGTATCACTATATATTCGAAAACGCTCAGAGAGGATGCAAAAAATGGAGAAGTCAAGAGCCGACAAAATCATCACCGAATACTATAAAAAGCTTTACGGCTTTGCTCTTTCAAAAATTACAGACATCGATAAAGCAGAGGAGCTTGCTTCAAGAATAACCCTTGAGGTTTATTCATCTTTGCTTAAGGCAGACGAAATAGCAAACATCAACGGCTATATCTACCGCATTGCCTGCAATGTTTTTGCAAGATATATCGGTGAACGCAAGGAGAGTGCACACCTTGCAATTGATTCGGTGTTT
>JAZNBM010000118.1:0-2029 GCA_045587045.1 Acutalibacteraceae bacterium
ACCTTTAAGGATAAGAAGGCAGAGCCCTTCCTTGTAACTATCGAACCCAACGGCAACCCTCCCGTTATGGATGAACATGAGGGTCAGGAATTTGACTATGTGCTTTCGGGTCATCTGATGCTCTACATCGGCGACATCTGCTATGAGCTTAACGAAGGCGACAGCGCATATTTTGATTCAACTATCCCCCATGCGCACAAAATTATCGGCGAGAGCCCCGCACAGTTTATTGCTCTTGTTCTGAAATAATCCAAACGGAGAAAGATTTATGGCAATTTACGAAAAATTTATAGGCAGAACAAGAGATTCTTTTGTTTCTCTTCAGGACTGCCAGGAGAACTTCAAAATTACCTGCGACGACAGCTTTAACTATGCCTATGACGTTATCGACGTTCTCGGTACGGAAAAGCCCGACAAAGAAGCTCTCCTTTATATATCCAACAAAGGCGAGGAAAAGCGTTTCACCTTTGGCGATATGAAAAGACTTTCCGACAAGGCGGCTAACTACTTTGCTTCGCAGGGTGTCAGGAAGGGCGATCCCGTTCTTCTTGTTCTCAAAAGAAGCTACCTTTTCTGGATCGTTACCCTTGCGCTGAACAAAATCGGCGCAATTATGGTTCCCGCTTCAAATATGCTCAAAGCCAAAGACTACGTTTACCGCTGCAACAAGGCTGAAATCAAATACGCCCTAATCACAGGCGACGATGAATGCACAGAATATTTTGACGGCGGCGAAGGTCAGTACGAAACCATCCTCAAAAAGTTTGTCACAAAGCACAAACCCATTGACGGCTGGATTGATTTTGAAGAAGGCTTTGAGAAGGCCGACGAAAGCTGGACAAGACCCACGGGCGATGCAGCAACAACCGTTAAAGATACGATGATTATCAACTTCTCATCAGGCACAACAGGTTATCCCAAAATCATCGCTCACGATTTTAAATATCCTCTCGGTCACATTATGACGGGCGTTTTCTGGCACCACGTTGTTGACGGCGGAGTTCATTTCACCGTTTCAGACACAGGCTGGGCAAAATCCCTTTGGGGTAAATACTACGGTCAGTGGATGGGCGAAAGCGTTATTATGGTTTATGACTTTGATAAGTTTGACGGCGCTGATATTCTTTCAAAGCTTGAAAAATACAAAGTTACCACCTTCTGCGTACCGCCAACAATGTACCGCCTTATGCTTCAGAATGACGTCAGCAAATATGACCTTTCATCAATTGTTCACTGCTGCACTGCAGGCGAGGCGCTCAACGCCGATATCTTCAACAAGTGGAAAGAGGCAACAGGTCTTGAAATTCACGAAGGCTTCGGAATGAGCGAAACTCCCGTCAGCATTTGCACGCTTTATCCGTGGACAAAGCCCGTACCCGGTGCAATCGGCTTCCCCGCCCCCGGTCTTAAGGTACATATTCTTGACGAAGACGGCAACCACTGCCAGAGAGGTACAATCGGCGAAATCTGCATCAAGTCAGCTTCACCCGAAGAGCATCCCTGCGGCGTTGTTGCCAGCTATAACTTTGATGAAGAGGAAACTGCTCACGCTTATAGAAACGGCTTCTTCCACACGGGCGACCTTGCATACAGAGATGAACAGGGACGTATTGTTTACTTTGGCAGAAACGATGACGTTATCAAGTCATCCGGTTACAGAATCGGACCCTTTGAGATTGAAAGCGTTATGCTTGAGCACCCTGCAGTTCTCGAAGTTGCCGTTACGGGCGTACCCGACCCCGTAAGAGGCTTTGTTGTTAAAGCAACTGTTGTTCTGCGAGACGGCTTTGAAGGCTCCGATGCGCTTGTAAAAGAGCTTCAGACCTACGTTAAGGTCAACACCGCACCCTATAAATATCCCCGTATCGTTGAATTTGTTGACGCTCTGCCCAAAACATTCAGCGGCAAAGTAAGACGAGTTGCAATCAGAAACGGCGAAAAGGAATAAAGGATGAAGCCCACCATACGGTGGGCTTTTTTATATGCAACATATCAGAATTACAGCAATTCCAAGCACAATTCTGTATAC
>JAZNBM010000119.1:0-40444 GCA_045587045.1 Acutalibacteraceae bacterium
ATCATCGACGGCAGAAACCCCATCGTTGCTCACGAATTCCTCGGCACAAACGTTGAAGGTAAAGACGTTATCATCATTGACGATATGATTTCATCAGGTGATTCAATGATCGAAGTTGCTACAAAGCTCAAAGAGCTCAAAGCAAACCGTATTTTCATTTGCGTTTCATTCGGTCTTTTCTGCAACGGTCTTGAAACATTTGATAAGGCTTATGCCGATGGTCTTATCGATAAGGTGTTCACCACCAATCTTATTTATTCATCTCCCGAGCTTCTTGAAAGAGAATGGCACGTCAGCGTTGATCTTTCAAAATATTGCTCATATATCATCGACACTCTTAACCACGACGATTCTATCAGCGGTCTTCTTGACCCCAAAGACAGAATCAACAGAATTCTTACCAAATACGGCTTCAAAAAAGAAGGCGAAGAATAAAAACATCAGCCGCCGAGTAAAAGCTCGGCGGTTTTGTTAAATCAGGTGATAAAAATTGAAAATAATGCTTATCAACCCTTCTATGCCTGTATTCGGCAGAGTGCCGTCTTTACCGCTTGGTCTGGTTTCAATTGCAAGCTATCTCAAAGCTTACGGACACGATGCAAAAATAATTGAATGCCTTGTTGAGTCAAGCGACGTTTCAAAAGCACTCAAAGAATACAAGCCTGATATAGTAGGCATATCCGCTATATCATTTTTAAGCAGCATTGAAGCCAAGAGGCTAACCGAACTTGTTCATTCAAACGGAATAAAAGTTGTTCTGGGCGGTCAGGCTGCAACCGCAGCACCCGAGCTTATTCTCAAAGAAGCCAAGCCTGATTTTATCATTCTTGGTGAAGGCGAAATAACATGGCTCGAGCTCGTAAATACACTGGAAAGCGGTGACGAAATTTCAAGCGTCAACGGTCTTGCTTACACCGAAAACGGTGAAGTTACTTATACAAAGCAGAGAGATGTTGCCGATATATCGCAATTTCCCGATATTGATTGGAGCCTGATAAACGTCGAAAACTATTTTTCTTCATTTTTCGGCTGCGACAAAATGCTTTATTTGCACGCATCAAAGGGTTGTCCTGCTCAATGCACGTTTTGTTCAAACCAAACTTTCCACCAGCATAAAAACAGATGCCGTAAACCGGAACAGGTTATGCGTGACATAGATTACCTCTATTCAAAGGGCGCTAACGGTATTTATTTTTCCGACGAGCTTTTTGTGCCCCAAAGAGAACTGCGCACTCAGCTTTGCGAAATGCTTATTGAGCGCAACTATAACCTCACATGGGGATGTCAAATGCGTCTTGGCGTGCTAAATGAAGACGATGTCAAACTTATGTATAAAGCCGGTTGTCGCTGGATATTGTTCGGAATTGAAAGCGGTAACCCCGAAAGAATAAAATCAATCAGAAAAAATATTGATTTGTCAATTGCCAAAGAAACAATTGAATGGTGCGAAAAAGCAGGTATGACCGTTCAAGCTTCTTTCATAATAGGTTTCCCGGAAGAAACAGAAGAAGAAATCAGAAACACCGTCAGCTTTGCAAAAGATCTTAATTCAAGCATTATAAACGTCAACATCCTTGTTCCCCTTCCGAATTCAGAAATTTATGAATACGCATACAAGCAAAAGAATTTCAGATTTCCCGATTCGATCAGAGGATTGGCGCTTGAAGTTGAACAAAATGCAACCGACAAGGTTGTTGTTAATCTTTCCAATGTTGATAACGTTGATCTTAAGGTTGTGCACAACTATTTTCACTGGCAGTCATTTATAGGCAAAGGAACAGTTAAAGATGATTCCTACGGCATTATCAAAAAACTTGCAAGTGATACATTCAACAGGATTTTCAAACACGGCTTCAAAGGCTTTATTTATGGCACATACTCTTCAGTAAAACAATTTTTAACCGTTTACTACTATTCACATTTCCATAGAAAAATCAGAAAAAAATACGGTCTGAAGTAACTAAAAACCGGGAGTAATATTTATGCAGAACAAAGAACTGAAATTCAGAAACGGTAAATTCCGCATTATGCAAATCGCTGACACGCAGGAATCCGCCAAGGTAGCAATTGACACCATTCGATTCATTTCTGCCGCAATTGAAAAAGAGAAGCCTGATCTCATCATCTTTACAGGTGACCAGATAAAAGGCTATTCTTCGAGCTTTCAAGGTTCAAAGGGTGCAGATAACGTAAAGCGTGTTATCAAAGAGCTTCTGGCTCCTATCGAGATGAGAGGTATACCTTTCACAATGACTTTCGGTAATCACGACGGTGACTCAGCCCTTTCAAACAGCGAGCAGTTTGAGATTTATAAAGAATCGCCGATGTTTGTTTATGCCGACGGTGCAAGAGATGATGACAAGGCAACGTTTTGCCTTGAAGTAAAAAACAACAGCGGTGAAGTAAAGCGTCTTATTTATCTCTTTGACTCTCACGCCAAAGCAGGAGACGGCGGATATAGCGCTGTTTTACCGTATCAGCTTGATTGGTACCGCAACGTGCGCGATTCATATACCAATTCCCTGCCTTCAATCGCATTCCAGCACATTCCCACACCTGAATATTTTGACGTCATCAAGAAAGTAAAACGTTTTTCGCACGGCTGTGTAAGAGCCTACGGTAACCATAAAAACGAATGGTATGCTCTTGACCCTCACAACTGCACCTTGCGTGACTTTATGGGTGAGTCACCTGCCGCACCTTTCAGCAACAGCGGTGAAATCGATGCTTTTCTAGAAAAGAAAGAGGTCGAAGGTCTGTTTGTAGGTCACGACCACAATAACAGCTTTGTTGCCGATTATAAAGGCATAAAGCTCGGTTATACTCAGGGCTGTGGATTCAACGTTTACGGTCCCGGCTACAAAAGAGGTTTCAGAATTCTTGACCTTGACGAAAACGGCGGATTTGAAACAAAAACCGTTACTTTTGAAGAAATCTTTGAAAAGAACGACGTAACGAACAAAGCTAAATTTGCCCTTTATTCCTATGCACCGTCAAGTGTTTCGGCTGTTGTAACCTTCGTAAAAGAGGCTGCGGTTGTTGCTCTCGGTGTGGGCACGGCAGCATTTATTATCAAAAAGCTTATCAAGAAAAAATAGAATGCACACAAAAAGCTCCCTTGACCAAAGTCAGGGGAGCTTTTAAATTATATTGCTTTAAAATACTTTTTGAAGCTTGAACCGTCATGTTCGTCTGTCCAGGTAAGGCTAAGACCTGCATTCATAAGCAATGCGCCTGAATAAACCTCACCTGTTTCTTCGTCACGGTAATACTTATCGGGATCAAGACCCTTGAGCTTGAGGAAGAATGCTTTGTCATAAGGCTCACGCATAACTACACTTGTAACAAGCGCTTCGCTCTTATCCTCTGCAACAAACATCCATGCCGCCCTGTAAGCGTTATCAAAGGGAGAAATGAGTCTGTAAAGCTCACCGAAATGGATTAGGTCATAATACTTGTGATATTCGGCAACCTGCGCTCTTACAAGCTCTGCATCCTCTTCGGTATACTTGTTGGGATTCAGCTCGTAGCCGAACGTACCCCAAAGAGCAACGTTGCCCTTTGTTTCGTAGCCCGTTCTTCTGCAAGCGGAAACGTGAGCACCCATTGTTGATGCGGGATAGCACATCGAAGTGCCGAACTGAATCATAAGACGTTCAATCGGGTCGGTGTTGTCGCTGGTCCAGATCTGCGGTGAATAATAAAGAATTCCGGGGTCAAGACGTCCGCCGCCGCCCGAACAGTTTTCAATCAGCATATCAGGGAAGGCCTTTGTAAGTCTGTCCATAACCTCGTAAGTGCCGAGAACGTAACGGTGGAAAACCTCTTTCTGTCTGTCAGCAGGAAGAATTGCCGAGCCAACCTCGGTCAGGTTACGGTTAAAGTCCCATTTGAGGTAATCAACCTTGTTGACCGAAAGAACCTTATACATTTCGTTGAATATATAGTCACGAACGTCCTGTCTTGAATAGTCGAGAACATACTGATAGCGTCCGATTGATTTTTCTCTGTTGGGAACGTGGAGGCACCAGTCAGGATGTGCTCTGTAGAGATTTGAGTCTCTTGAAATCATTTCAGGCTCATACCAGATGCCGAATTTAAGACCCAGAGCGTTGATGCGTTCAATCAGGTTTGCAAGGGTACCGCCGAGTTTTTCTTCGTTAACCTGCCAGTCACCAAGTGAGCTGCGGTCATCGTTTCTGTAACCGAACCAGCCGTCATCCATAACGAGCATATCGATGCCGAGTTCCTTTGCTTTTGCAGCAAAAGAAACAATTGTATCGCCGTCAAAATCCATACCCGTTGCTTCCCAGTTATTGATAAGCAAGGGACGTTTGATATTTTTCCACTTACCTCTTACAAGATGCTTTGAATAGAGCTTATGGAACGTACGGCTCATTTCGCCAATACCGTTCGCGGAATATACCATAACGGCTTCAGGGGCGCTGAATGAGCAGCCTGACTCAAGCTTCCAGCCAAATGCTTCGTGGTTGATACCCATAAGAAGTCTTGTTCCGCCATAACTGTCAACCTCAACGTCAACTGCAAAGTTGCTGCTGTAAATAAGATTAAAGCCGTATGCATTACCGAAATCCTCTGTTGTGTTGCTGTCAACAAGCGCCGCAAAGGGATTCTGGAAATGGCTTGATGAACCTCTCTTGCTTGAAACGCCCTGTCTGCCGTGTGCAAGAGCACGTCTTTCGAGGTATCGCTCCTTGCCCCATTTGCCGTAAAGAGTGAGTAAATCATAGTCGTGAGTAACAAAGTCAACACTGCAGCTGTAAACCTTTTCGATATCAACAGTTTTATCGGTGGGATTTATGATTTTAGTGCTTCGGGTCATTGCGCCAAGCTTTTCAAAAACAGTGTAGTAAAGCACCGCCTGAATGCCCGTTACGCTGTCCTCTGTAAGAATTTCAAGAGTCGAAGCCTCGGAATCATCTTCAAGATAAAGTGAAGGCATTCCTTCAATCGAAGGTTTACCCGAATAGATTTTATGCGACTTATAGCGCATATCGGTTACGTTGTTGCCGTCTGCGTTCTTGATTGCAATCGCACAGATTCTGAAATCACCGCAGCCCTCACCCTGATATTCAAGAGGACAAACGTCGGGAGAAAATTTACTTTCAGCAATGTTAATATTGTTTGGACTAAAAGATGAAAAAGTACTTCTGAACATAAAAGCAGAAAGGTTTGTATCAGGAATCTTTGCACCATAATATAGATGTGCAAGGTATTCCTGTTCATATATTTGAATAACGTAGCTTGATGTTGCAGTGTCAAGCTTAAAAATGCGTTTTTCACTGTCAAAAATAATAGGCATATCAGATATTCTCCTTTATTAAAGTGTTTATTTTTTCACGGGTTTCAAAAAGCCATTCTGTTTCGTGCGGATAGTCTGTAAAGCTTTTTAACTTCACAGCTTCGTTTGCCAAAAACTCATCTACTTTTGCCTTGCCCACTTTATTTTCAAGGGTTTGGAGCGCCATCATATCCTGAAAACCATCGTAGAAAACCTTCAGACGGAGGCTGGCAAGGGCTTCACCTTTACAGGAAGGATAGACAACAAACGAGTCACCGGAAGGGAAACTTCCGCCTGCATCCGTTACCTTATAAGGGTCAATCGGAGCAACGGAATACTGCAAATTATAGAAGTTATATCCCCACTGCAGGAATCCTTTGATATCGTATTTATACATCAGCATACCAAGTATTCTGTTACGCTGTGAGGGCATAGCCATAAAGCGGTTGGGTAAATTATCCCTATACTGACCGCAACAGTAGTAAGTCCACAAATCGGAGACTTTGCCGACAAAATCTTCTATATCACTTTCGCAGGGCACAGGCAGTTTAACAGCACCCGTCTCATAAAAATGATAATCTGAAAGAGCATCGATAAAGTTCATTCCTTTGAATATATCGTGAACAAGAGCCGCTCTTTTTTTAAAAACTTTGAGGTGGCGAATTCCGGGCTCATCGGATATGTGAAAAAAGCATTTTTCTCTTAAGCCGTTTTTATCAATAAAAGCAACAAATTCAGAACCGAAAGCGCGAAGAAAATCGTCATACTTTTTGCTTGAAGTTCTTGTCTTCCAGCCAAAGATTTTCTTCTCCCTGCCCTTATTGTCTGTTGCAACGATTTTAGGCGCGTGTTTTGCCCCCCACTGGGTAAAGAGATGGCTGATTTCAAAATACTCCACACCGCACTCAAGGCACATATCAATCCACTTCTGAAGATTTGAGAAATTGAATACGTAACCCTTTCCTCTCTTTTTTACATCAACAAGCTGAACAGTTCTTCTTTCTCCGCCTACCTTCGTATCAAGCGGCGGTGTGAAAACGGGAGTAAGTATACAGTTGATACCGTGTTCAACAGCAGTTTTTATAAAATTTTTATTAATGCGCCAGAATTCATCGCTCATTGCCTCAACGTTATAATAGTTGCAAAGACAATCGGAATGATACCAGCAAGTGTGTATAAGCGACTGTTTAACAAGACAGCAGTCAATAACTTCAATACATATTTGACCGTCTGCCAGGGTTTTGCTGTCTTGGAAAAGCTCAACCGTCAGAACGGATTTGCCCGTGATTTTTTCTTCGGGCGACACTTCAACCCATATGCTGTACCACTTACCGGCTTCAACCGCAATTTCTCCGTCAACAGGCTCAAGAACATCGGGATACATCCCCGAAGTTTTACGAAGAAAAAAATCATCCGCATCGTCGTGACAAGCAGTTCCGACAGGTACGTCTTTAACAAAATAAAGCTTTGATACTTCAGCAAGCTCGCCTTTCAGAATAACGGTAAGTTTTGTGTTTTTTTCAGGACAAAAAGCCGCCTGAAAAGAAGACCTTTCGTTTTTCAGCATTGAAAAGCCGCCATACGGTTTTGCTTTGGGTTTTTCATCTGCAAAAACTTTTTCAAGAGAACTGAGAATAATCAATTCCATAAACGTTCCTCCGCAAACTTATTTGCCGCTCATTTTTCTGTCTTTTTCAACAGTTTTGTCAACAGCGGTTATAACAGAGTTTTCAAAACCTGTTTCTTTAAGGCTGCATACACCCTCAATGGTTGTGCCGCCGGGTGAGCAGACGTTTCTGATAAGCTCGCTGACTGCAAGAGGGCTTTCAAGAAGCATTCTTGCGCTGCCGAGAAGCATCTGTGCCGCAATATCCTGCGAAACCTTTGCGGGCAAGCCGTACTTGACACCTGCGGCGGCAAGTGCATCTGCAAACATATAGGCAAAGGCAGGAGCGGAGCCCGCAACAGCAGTGAATGCCGAAAAATATTTTTCTTCGATTTCAACCGCTTTTCCGAAGCAAGAACAGAATTCCATAACAAAAGCCTTATCTTCATCGGTTGCCGCTCCGTTTGCACAAAAAGCGGTCATTGATTCTCCGACAGCAGCATTGATATTGGGCATAATGCGGATAACTCTGGCATTATATCCGAAGCAGTTGAGAAGTTTTTCAGTTGTTGTGCCTGCGGCTGTTGAAACAAAAAGAGGATTGTTTGCTGTGGCTTCAACCTTAATTGAGCTGATAAGTTCAGCAATATCTTTTGGTTTAACGGCAACAACCACCCGTTCGCAGTCTGAAGCAACTTCCTGCGCGGAAACATAAGCTTTTACACCCAGCTCTTTTTCGAGCTGAGCGGTTTTTTCACGGAAAATATCAAAAATTGCAATCTCGTTTGCTTCAATCATACCCGAAGCAACAACGCCTCTGAGAATAGCGGTTGCAAGATTGCCTGTGCCTATAAAACCTAATTTCATAATTAAAACTCCTTTGTTTTAACTGTTGAGAAAAAACGGAAAAACATCTTTCCGTTCTTTATCAAGAGTTAAAAGCGCAGAGCGGCAAACTCTGCGCTTTTATTAATCAGTAAATTAAAGCTGTGATGTGCAGTGAGGGCATCTTGTAGCTTCGATTGCGATTTCGCTTTTGCAGAAGGGGCATTCTTTTGTTGTAGGATCTGCGGGGGCAGCCTCTTCCTTTTTCTTTGACTTTTCAGCAACTGTGTTGATAACCTTGACAATGATGAAAACAACCAACGCCATGATAAGGAAGTTGATGATTGCACTGATGAAGTTGCCGTATGTAAGAACAGCTACACCTGCTTCCTGTGCCTCTGCAAGTGATTGATAGCTACCGCCGTCAAGAGCAATAAACTTGCTTGTGAAATCCCAGCCCTTTGTGATAAGGCTGATAACGGGCATAACGATGTCGTCAACAAGTGACTTAACGATTGCCTGGAACGCACCGCCGATGATAACGCCGACTGCAAGGTCAATTACGTTGCCTCTCATAATAAATGTTTTGAATTCTGAAACGATACCTTTTCCTTTTGCCATTTGGAAAACCTCCTAAAAAATATTAACATACATAATTTAGCAAAAATTTTATCAAAGGTCAACACCTTCGAGATTAAAATTTGGAATAAAACTTTCCGTTGCCGCTTCGCCGCTCTGGAAATTACAGTTTTCAAAACCCATTGCAAGAATTTTTGCCTTTACAATTGAATACTCTCTTGCAGAAAGCTTACGGTTTATCGGCGGCATATCTTTTGCCTTACCGAAAGGAGTATACTGGCGCATAACGCTGATATATGTATCCCGAGGCAGATTCTCACTCACCCACTCAAACACCTTAACAGCTTGAGAAATGTTTCCGGGTAAGACCATATGCCTGATAATAAGACCTTTTTGTGCTATGCCGTTTTCATCAAGCACAACTCCGCCAACCTGTCTGTGCATTTCAAGAACAGCTTCCGAAGCGTAATCAAAATAATCCTCTGCACCCGAATACTTCAAAGCAGGAGCACTGTCGAAATATTTTATATCAGGCAGATAAACGTCTATCAGACCTTCAAGCATACGTATGGTTTCAGCTTTTTCGTATCCCGAAGAATTATACACCACAGGCACAGGGGAGTCATATTCCGCAAGCAACCTTGCAAGCATCGGCACAAAATGCGTCGGCGTGACAAGGTTGAGATTATGCACACCTTTCTCCAAAAGTTTATCAAATATTCTTTCAAGCTCGTCAGGCGTAACATCTTTGCCGAAAGCACCGTGGCTTATCTGCTGATTCTGGCAATAGACACAACCGAGATTACACCCTGAAAAGAAAACCGTTCCCGAACCGTTTGTACCGCTCAGACAAGGCTCTTCCCAAAAATGAGGAGCCGCCCTTGCGACCCTAAAATATTCACTTACTCCGCAAACACCGTGCTCAATGTTTCTCTCAGCAGAGCAGTTACGCGGACAAATATTGCACACCATTGATTTCACCTGCCATTCTATAATTATACATATTTATTTTACAATTACAAGTTGCTTTTATAATAAATATAGTGTATAATTATGGTGTATATATCCGAAAGGGTGATTTTATGTTTCTTGCAATTGATATAGGCAACACAAATATAACTCTGGGTGCTTATGACGGCGATAAGCTTGTTTTTGTTTCTCGCCTTGCCACCGACCGTTCAAGAACACCTGACCAGTATGCAATAGAATTCAGGCAGATATTGGCACTGTATAATGCTCCGTCTGCAAGTTTCAGCGGTGCGGCATTAAGCAGCGTTGTGCCCGAGCTTACTTCCGATATGTGTGATGCTGTAGAAAAAACAACAGGTCACAGACCTATGGTACTCGGTCCCGGAATTAAAACGGGAATGAACATATTAATCGATAACCCGGCCCAACTCGGTGCAGACCTGCTTGCAGGCTGTGTGGGTGCGGCAGACCTGTATCCGCTCCCCTGCCTTGTTATTGATCTCGGCACGGCAAGCAAGATAAGCGTTATAGACAAAAACGGTGCGTTCAGAGGTTGCACAATCGCCCCCGGTATAGGCATTTCGCTTGACGCGCTCTCACAAAGGACATCACAGTTGCCCTCAATCAGCCTAAAAACACCTGACCACGCCATAGGCACAAACACTCTTGACTCCATGCAGGCAGGAACGGTTTTCGGATTTGCAGCAATGATTGACGGTCTTTGCGAAAAGCTTGAAGCAGAACTCAATCAAGGAGAAATGAGCACGGTAGCAACGGGCGGTCTTGCAAGAGACCTTATCAAAAGCTGCAAGAGAGATATTACCTTTAACAGTGAGCTTGTGCTTCACGGTTTAAAAGTTCTCTATGAAAAAAACAGAAAAACCAAATAATGTTTTAGTACTCTTATTTCGCTAAATTTTGCGTTGCATCCTTTTCAAAAGGAGCAGCAGCAAGGAGGAATAAATTATGTCAAAATCAAACGCAAAAACAGGGCGCATACTGCGCCTGACCCAGCTGTCCGTACTTGTGGCATTGCTGATTATTTTCGGCTTCACAAATATCGGATACATCAAAATCGGCGTGATTGAAATCACGCTCAACGTCATTCCCGTTGCGATTGGCGCAATTGTACTTGGTCCTTATGCCGGGGCAATATGCGGAGCAGTCTTTGGTCTCACCAGTTTTTGGCAGGCGGCTTCGGGAACAAGTGCTTTCGGCGCAATGCTTTTTCAGCACAGTCCGTTATTTACGTTCATCCTCTGCTTTGTTCCCAGAGTGCTGGTCGGTCTGCTGACCGCGCTGGTTTTCAAAGCTTTGATGAATGCTTGCAAAGGTAAAAACTCTTTGCCTTGTGCTGCCGCAAGTCTCTGCTGTCCATTGTTCAACACACTTCTGTTTGTGGGTTCATTTATTCTGCTGTTTATGAAAACCGATATTTTCAGCAGCCTTTATACGCAGTCTGCAGCAAATAATATCGCAGCATTCTTCGTTTGGTTTGTCGGTCTCAATGGACTTGTAGAAGCTATAGCAGGCTTCGTTATTGCAACCGCTGTTGCAAAAGCTCTGCTCGTTGCAAACAAAAAACTGACTATTTAATTTATTACACAGGTAAGGTGATATAATGCCCATCAAAATAGCAAACGAACTGCCTGCCCACAAGGCGCTGGAGGCAGAAAATGTTTTTGTTATGACGGAGGACAGGGCTATGACCCAGGATATCCGTCCGCTAAGGATAATTATCCTCAACCTTATGCCCACCAAAATCGAAACAGAAACACAGATTCTGCGACTTTTAAGTAACTCGCCGCTTCAGGTAGACGTTGAGTTGCTGCAGGTAAAATCCCACAAAACCAAAAACACCTCTGCAGAACATATGCTCAAATTCTACAAGACGTTTGACGAAATCTGTGACCAGAAATATGACGGAATGATTGTCACAGGTGCCCCCGTTGAAAACCTTGAGTTTGAGCAGGTTGACTATTGGGATGAGCTTTGCACTATTTTTGAATGGAGCAAAAAGCACGTTTACTCAACGTTCCACATCTGCTGGGGTGCTCAAGCGGCTCTCTATTATCATTACGGCGTTCCCAAATATCCGCTTGAAAAGAAGCTTTTCGGTGTTTTCCCTCACAGATGCCTTGATAACCTGCATCCGCTTATGAGAGGTCTTGATGATGAATTCTACGTTCCTCATTCAAGACACACAAAAAACGAAATGAGTGACATCGCTCTTGTCAAAGATTTGCAGATTATTTCATATTCTGATATGGCAGGTGTACACCTTATTTCTGATATGGCATGCAGAAACTTTTTTGCAACGGGACACTCTGAATATGACCGCGACACACTCTCAAAAGAATACTTCAGAGACGTCAACAAAGGTCTGCCGATTGATATGCCATATAACTACTTCCCCGACAACGATTCATCCAAAACGCCCAAAATGGAGTGGAGAGGCACGGCAAACATCATTTTTGCCAACTGGCTGAACTACTTTGTTTATCAGCAGACGCCCTATGACTTAAGCACACTTTAATAATTTTCGGGAATAACAAAACGCCGCCTTGCTTTTTGCAGGGCGGCACAGAAAGAGAAAATAAAGATTATTTAAACACATATATTGCGGCAACGCAAAGAACTGCGTGCATAATGAATTCGGCGGGCAGACCAAGCATAAACTTTTTGCGTCTGGTTTTGTGCCTGATGATCTTCATTGTGATATACATAGGCAAAGCTCCGCCGATAAGTCCGACAAACAAAAGGACAGCTTCCGAAACACGCCACACGCCATTCTTTGCAGCGGTCTTGTCGAATACCGTTAAAAAAACGGACACTGCGGCAATGACGGCAAAATAAATCAGAAAACACTTAAGATATTGCGGCATCTTAATCATCCTTAATCTTGAATATAAGTGAGGACAGATATGAAAAGAATATCGTCGCTGTTTATTATTATATTGCTTGCACTCACCGCTTGTCAACCAAGCGCAGGCAAATCAGCAAATATTTCAACCGTAACAGAGCAAAGCACAACCTCACCCGAAGCCTTATCGGGTGTAATTCTGACTGAACCCCCCTCTGTTTCCGTAACCGATTTCAATTCGGAATCAGTTACGAATCCGTCTGGTGAGCCTGTTACAAACCTGATAACAGAATCGATCCCGCAACAGGCATCAACCAACCAAAACGGTACAACACAAAGGGTAACGGCACCGACTACACGTAAGCCTACCGTACCCACAACCCAAAAGCCTACTGTTCCGACAACGCAAAAACCTACCCAGCCCGTAACCCAACCCAAACCGCAGCCAAAGCCTGCAGAAATCAGGGCAATTTGGGTTACCTGCTATGATTACACAAGTGCCGCAGGCAAAACAAGGGCACAGTATAAAGCAATAACCGATAAGATGTTCAAAAACATCAAAGACAACGGTTTCAACACAGCTTTTGTTCACCTTCGTGCCAATTCCGATGCCTTTTATAAATCGGATATTTTCCCATATTCAAAATTCATAGCAGGCAAAGAGGGTGCTTCACTTTCGTTTGACCCGTTTGAAGTTCTTCTTGAAAGTGCAAAAGCATACGGCATTTCGGTTCACGGCTGGATTAATCCTTTCAGAGTAAATACACAAAGCAACGTAAACAATCTCAGCGCAACAAACCCTGCAAAGAAAATTCTTGATGCAGGCAATGCCGAAGGCAGAGTATGTGTACTTTCAAACGGCATTTACTACAATCCTGCACACAAAGATAACCACAAACTCATTTTTGACGGTGTACGTGAAATCATCAACAAATACGATATTGACGGCATTCACATTGATGACTATTTTTATCCGTCAACAAGTGAGGAGATAGATAAGATTCAGTATTCCGCTTATAAATCATCGGGCGGCACGCTGACACTTGCAAAATGGCGTGTTGCAACCGTTAATTCCTTTGTTTCAACGCTATATTCAACCGTCAAGGCAGCTGACTCATCTATAATTGTCAGCATCAGTCCCTCGGGCACAATCGACAAAACTCTCAACGAAGCTTATGCCGATTGCCGCACTTGGCTCAAGCAAAGCGGATATGCGGATATTATCATTCCGCAGATTTATTTTGGCTTTGAGCATCAAACACAGGATTTCAGCAAGCTCCTCAATCAATGGGCATCTCTGCCAAGACATTCAAGTGTAAAACTTATGTGCGGAATTCCTGCCTATAAATGTGCAAAAACCGATGCTTATGCAGGTACAGGCAAAAACGAATGGATGCAAAGTACCGATATCCTTGCAAGACAGCTGCGAAGTGTCAGAGCTGACAGCGATTACAGCGGTTTTGCCGTTTTCTCATATGCTGACCTGATAAGAACCGATTGCAAAACAGAAATATCAAATTTAAAAAACGAAATAACAAAATAACGGGGTAAAAGATGAAAAACAATAAAGGTCTGATAATTGCTATAATATGCATTGTTGTTGCCATCGTCGGTACAGTAACCGCACTGACTGTAACAGGCATATTTTTCAGGAATAAAAACAAAAAGGAAAATACAACAACCGCCGCCACACAAGTTACACAACAAAGCGAAGAAAACGCAAAACCTGCCGTAACCAGACCCAAAAGCACCAGACCCGATTCCGTGGTTGCAACGGTCTATGCAGAATATTCGGATAAGAGTGCAACCGAAATCGCCGGCTTTGCAAATTACGGCTTCAACACTGTGATTTTTGAGTTGACGGAAGACAACGCCGAAACAGTTATTCCTCTAATCGAAAACGCAAAAACCGCAAAACTTTATTTCGGCATAAAGGCCGATGCTTCAGAAAACGGAGCTTATATAACCGAATTCGTAAGGAATAACAACGTTGATTTTGTTATTATCTCGGGTCTTGACGAAGCAGATAAAGATTTTGAAACAAATGCCGCAAAGCTCTGCGAAGGCATCAAAGCAATCGATGCCGCAACAGAAATCGGCATCGAACCTGAAAACCCTGAAGCGGACGGCGATAAAATAACCGCTCTGCTTGAAAAGAATGCTGACTTTGTTTATGTTTCACAGAAAGCAAATGACAAGGCCGGTATCGAAACCTATGCAAAGATTCAGCTTGACTGGAGCGAAAAAGGTGCTTTCCTCTGGCTTTGCCACAATTTGAAAGGTTTGTCGGCTTTTGACACTGCAACGGCAAAGGAGTTTATTTCTCTCATTTCGGCATCCGCAGGTATACCGACGTGCAAGGGAATAGTTTTTGCGCCGTATGAAGAAATCACAGCCGCAAACGGTGCCGCAGCCGATTCAGTTGTTGAATACATCAAAACAAGGCAGACTTATCTGCTTGACAAAGAGCTTGAAATAACAAGCCACAAATCAACGTCAATCACTGTTGAGCAGTCAACGGTTACTTTCAGAGGCACTTCGAGCCCTGCTTATGACCTTATCTGCAACGGTCAGAAGCTCTCCGTTGCAAAAACAGGTGATTTTTCAGTTGACTGTGAGCTTAATCCAGGCGAAAATACAGTTAAATTTGAGCACAAGGGCAAAACCTACGTTTATAAAGTTACATATAAGATAAAACTTCTAAAATCAGTTTCACCGTCAACAGACTCAACCTTGCCCGGCGGTATGGAGCTCAATGTTACTGCAGTTGCTCTTAAAGGCGCAAAGGTCACCGTTACTTTCAACGGCAAAACCGTTGAAATGGCAGAACTCGGCGGTATCTATGACGAGGGTAACGACACACCCGACACGGAATCGGATTTTTCCGATTACACCGCAACATTAAAAATGCCTTCCGCAACAAGCTCTGCACAAAAGTTGGGTAAATTCACTGTTAAAGCAAGCTACGGTTCACTGACAGAAACTATGAGCGGCGGCAACGTTACCGTCAAAGCAAAACCGGCTCCCCCACCCGCTCCGCCCACACCGCCTGCAACCACCGCAACCACAACGCAGAAACCCACCGCACAGACTCCCACCGTCAATTCAACAGGTTCAGGAACAACAGGATCTGAAGATTCAACCAAACAGCCTGAAACAACAAATTCCATAACTATTACCGGCAACAACGGCGACAAACTTGAAAAATACTATTATACAAAAGATTACGGATACGGAACTGCAAAAATCTGCGAAATCATTGACGATTACGTTGAGGTTTTCCCCGGCTATACATCGGCAACATATTCTGTTCCCGACTGTTCTCCCCTGCCCAAATCAACGGTTGACTACGTTCTTGATGAAGCCGTGTTTGACGAAACGGATAATTATTATATACTCGCTTCCGGCGTAAAAGTGCCCGAACTCCACGAAGAAAGACTTGCTTCCGGCATCAACGGCACAATCAAACACGTCAAAATATCCGGCGGCTACATTATGCCAAAAAACAGCATCCGTGTTGCCTCAACAACCTGCAGCGATGAAAAAACAGTTATCGTTCTTGATATGAACAGACCTGTTGCTTTCAATGCAAAGCTCACGGGGCAGACGTACGGCAAATATGCTCCCGACAGATACGTAACCGTCAGCTCACTCAACTGCAAAGGTCTTGAATTTGTTTTCAGCGACACATATGATGCAAGCGGCACAAGCACGTTTATGAATTCGGTCATCAAAAGCAGCAAATGGAGCTCTGACCGTGAAAACTCAACCGTTACCCTTACGCTCACTCTCACAAACAGCGGTAAATTTTACGGCTATCACTATGAGTATGACGATAACGGAACGCTTACAATCACAATCAGCCACAAGCCAAAGTCAATCAAAGATGCGGTTATCCTGCTTGACCCCGGTCACGGCGGCATTGACCCCGGTGCGGCCTGTGCCGTCAGTGCAACCGGATATAACAACGAAAAAGATATTAACCTTTCACTTGCCACAAAGGTCAAAGAACTTCTTGAGGCTGAAGGTGCAACGGTTATTATGACCAGGAGCGGTGACGATTGGAGAAGCTACACTCAGCGTAACAACGCTGTCAGAGACCGCGACCCCGATATGTTTATTTCTATCCATTGCGATTCAAGCTCAACCGCTTCTGCAACGGGCACATCTGCTTTCTATTACAGAGCATATTCCCAGCCGCTTGCAAAAGCCGTTCACGACAGGCTTGTGAACGCATATAAGACAGATATTTACAAGGATAATCCCGAAGTCAAGATTGACAGAGGAACAAATTTCTATGCTTTCAGAGTTGCCAGAGTTGAAGAATGCCCCGCAATCCTCATTGAATACGGTTTTGTTTCAAACATTGAGGAATGCGAAGCTCTTCAGAATGCCGAAACACGAGATATTCTTGCACAGGCAACTGTTGACGGCATCAAGGATTATCTTGCAAAAAGCTGATTTTACTCTTAATTAAATCACACATTTTATAGGCAGGTATGCTCAGCAAAAACCAACACCCGAAAAAATGCAGGCATATCTGCCCCATAAAATTAAACGGCTTGTCTGAGTAATCCCAGACATCCATACCCAGACGGACGTTGACAATCAGACCCACCGCCAGCTCAAGGCTTGTTATTACAACGGCACCAAGCAGACATCGGTAAAAAATATTGATATGCTTGCTTTTGTTTATCATATTCAGCAAAACAAGCACCGCTCCGCCCGTGAGCACCATAGACCAATGGGTATAACCTCTTACGGCAACCTCAAGCAAACCGTAAGAAACTCCGCCAAAGGCAAAGCAGAATAAACTCTCTTTTAATTTCAAAATCACATCACCTTGTTTATATTTAGCAAAAGAGGTGCTCTTATGCGGCAAATGACCGTTTTGGTAAAACCTGCTTCATCGCTGTGCAATCTGAAATGCAGCTATTGCTTTTATTGCGATGAGGTTGAAAACAGAAAAAGCGGCAACGAATCGGTTATGAGTGCCGCAACAGCTAAAAATCTAATAAAAAAAGTCTTTGAATTCTGCGGTGAAAACTCTGATATCAGCTTTATGTTTCAGGGCGGCGAACCACTTATTGCAGGGATTGATTTTTTTGAAGAATTCATCACAACCGCCGACACGCTTAAGGATACAGGCACAAAAATAAACTATTCTTTGCAAACAAACGGCACTCTGATAACAGACGAATTCGCAGAGTTTTTTAAAGAAAACGGTTTTCTTATCGGTGTTTCAATAGACGGCGACGAAGCCACGCATAACCGCAACCGTTGCGGCTCGTTTGAAAAAGCTATGGGCGGAATAAAGACTCTCCGCAAACACGACGTTGATTTCAACGTTCTTTCCGTTGTCACGGCACACACTGATGCCGCAAAGCTTTTTGAATTCTATAAGAAAAACGGTTTCTGCGACGTTCAGCCAATTTACTGCCTTGACCCGCTTGACGGCACAAAAAATGATTACAGCCTTGACGCCAAAAGCTTTGCAAGATTTCAGAAAAGATTATTTAATCATTGGTTTAACGAAATTTCACAGGGCAACAGGTTTTATGTCAGGGATTTTGACAACTTGATTTCGCTTATGACCAACGGATATGCCGAGCAGTGCGGTGCAAGCGGCAGATGTAATGCACAGCTTGTTGTTGAAGCGAACGGAACATGCTATCCCTGTGACTTTTACTGTCTTGATGAATATGAATGCCCGAACATAAATGACTCAACAATAATGGATATTCTTGAAAGCGACGGCCTAAAAAAGTTTATGAGCTTTGATGAGCCAAAGAATAAACTCTGCTCCACCTGCCCTGTCAGACCCCTGTGCAACGGCGGTTGCAAACGTTACAGACAGCTTTACAATCAGCTTTCGGGATATTGTCCCAGAATGGATTTTATTATTCACGCAGTCGAAAAATTAAGAAACGTGAGGTAATTCTATGAAAAAGCCAAACATAATTTTTTATTTTTCCGATCAGCAACGTGCGGACAGCGCAGGCTGTTACGGTCAGAGATTACCCGTTACGCCCAACCTTGATACCCTCGCAGAGGAAGGCACACTTTTTGAAAATGCATTCACCTGCCAGCCCGTGTGCGGTCCTATGAGAGCTTGTCTTCAGAGCGGTGTTTATGCTTCGCAAATCGGCTGTTACCGCAATGATATAGCTCTGCCGACAGATTGCAAAACGATTGCTCATTATCTTAAGGATGCAGGATATGACACCGCTTACATAGGTAAATGGCATCTTGCATCGGACAAAAACCATAAGCTTGCCACAAAGCCAACACCAAAAGAGCGCAGAGGCGGATATGATTATTGGCGCGCATCGGATATTCTTGAATTCACATCACACGGATATAACGGCTATGTTTATGACGAAAACGGCAACCGACTTGATTTCAAAGGGTACAGAGCAGACAGAATAAATGATTATGCCATTGAATATATCAAAAAAGAAAAGCACGAAAATCCTTTCTTTATGTTTATATCCCAGCTTGAACCGCATCACCAGAATGACAGGCTTCGTTTTGAAGCTCCCAAGGGCGCAAAAAAGAATTTCAAAGATTATGACGTGCCCGGTGACCTTAAAGGAATGTTCGGCGACTGGAAGCTTCAGATGCCCTCATACCTCGCCTGCTGTAACAGGGTTGATATGAATTTCGGCAAACTTATTCAGACTCTTAAGGATGAAGGAATTTATGACAACACCGTTGTAATTTACACTTCCGACCACGGTTGCCATTTCAGAACACGCAACTTTGAATATAAACGTTCGTGCCATGAAGCAAGCATAAAGGTGCCTTTGGTTATCTGCGGCGGCGGATTTACGGGCGGCGGCAAGGTCAGTGACCTTGTTTCGCTTATTGATTTGCCCGCCACCCTGCTTGACATTGCAGGTGCAAGAATTCCCGAACATTTTATGGGTAAGAGCCTTTGCGACCTTAAGGGGCACGAGAGCGTATTTATGCAGATTTCAGAAAGCCAAATAGGCAGGGCTGTACGCACCGATAAATGGAAATACAGCGTTTCGGCTAAAAATGCCGATTCTGCATTTGCCGATAAATATACCGAAGACTGTCTCTATGACCTTGAGGCAGACCCCTACGAAAAGAACAACCTGATTGCCGACCCGAAATACAAACAAGAGCGCGATATGCTTCGCAAGATTCTGCTTGAATATATGCAGAAGGCAAACGAAGCTTATCTTGAAATCCAACCCAAAGAATAAATGTTGTACCGCACAAAAAGGCTTGCAGAGGAATAATCCTTTGCAAGCCTTTAATGTTGTTCGGTATTAAATTTGCAGAAAAGTGCCTTTTATCTTGTGGGGTTGGCTGTTGTTTTGAGCATTACGTCATGGTAACCGCCCTCAACAATGCTTGTTGCAGAAACGACGGTGAGCTTTGCGTTCTTCTGAAGGTCAGGAATGTTGAGCACGCCGCAGTTGCACATTGTTGACTTAACCTTGTAAAGGCTCTTTGCAACGTTGTCGCTGAGTGAGCCGGCATAAGTTACATATGAATCAACGCCTTCTTCAAAGCTGAGCTTTGCTTTGCCGCCAAGGTCATATCTCTGCCAGTTTCTGGCTCTGTTGGAGCCTTCACCCCAGTATTCCTTAACGTAAACACCGTTTACCATAAGCTTATTTGTGGGGCTTTCGTCAAAACGTGCAAAGTATCTGCCGAGCATAAGGAAATCTGCGCCCATTGCAAGAGCAAGGGTCATATGATAATCGTGAACAATACCGCCGTCTGAACAGATGGGAACGTAGATGCCTGTTTCCTTGTAATATTCATCTCTTGCAGCTGCTACTTCGATAAGAGCTGTTGCCTGACCTCTGCCGATACCCTTTGTTTCTCTTGTAATGCAGATCGAGCCGCCGCCGATGCCGACCTTAACGAAGTCTGCACCTGCTTTTGCAAGGAAGAGGAAGCCGTCTCTGTCAACAACGTTACCTGCACCGACCTTTACTTTGTCACCGTACTTTTCACGGATAAATGCAAGAGTCTGTTCCTGCCATACGGTGTAACCCTCTGATGAGTCAATGCAGAGAACATCTGCACCTGCTTCAACAAGTGCGGGAACTCTCTTTTCATAGTCAAGAGTGTTGATACCTGCGCCAACAAGATAGCTCTTGTTTGCATCAAGAAGCTCCTGGGGATTTTCTTTATGCTGTGAATAGTCCTTGCGGAAAACAAAATATCTGAGTTTGCCTTCGCTGTCAATAAGAGGAAGTGAGTTGAGCTTGTGCTCCCATATAATGTCGTTTGCATCTTTAAGAGATGTTGTATCGGGAGCTGTGATAAGCTTATCGAGAGGAGTCATAAAATCGGTAACAGGAGTTTCAGGAGACATTCTGCTGACTCTGTAGTCTCTGCTTGTAACAACGCCAAGAAGCTTGCCGTTTGCCGTGCCGTCATCTGTAACAGCCATTGTGCTGTGACCCGTTGCTTCAACAAGTTCAAGAACGTCTGCAAGTGTTGAATCGGGCTTAAGGTTTGAATCACTTACAACAAAACCTGCTTTATAATTCTTTACTCTTGCAACCATAGCTGCTTCATCTTCAATACTCTGTGAGCCGTAAATGAACGAAATACCGCCTTCTTTTGCAAGGGCGATAGCAAGTGTATCGTTTGAAACTGACTGCATAATGGCAGAAACCATAGGAATGTTAAGGCTGATGGGGCACTCTTCTTCGCCCTTTCTGTACTTAACAAGAGGTGTTTTCAGCGAAACATTAACAGGTATGCACTCTCTTGAAGTGTAACCGGGAATAAGAAGATACTCGCTGAATGTTCTTGAAGGCTCCTGACAATAAATTGCCATTTTAATCACTCCTTAATATTGATTAATATTTTAATTATAAACGATTTATCTGCAAAATTCAACAACATAATTGTCGATACTGCTCTTTATTATTTCAATTGCTTTTTCCCTGTTTTGAATCTCATCAACAACGGTTTCTTTGCCTTCCAGAGATTTATAAACGGAGAAGAAGTGTCTCATTTCGTCAAACAGATGCTTGGGAAGCTCTGAAATATCCTTGTAATCCTTGTAGTTGGGATCATTGAACGGAATTGAAATGATTTTTTCATCAAACTTGCCGCTGTCTTTCATTGTTATAACACCTATGGGATAGCAGCGTACAAGGGTCATAGGGTCAATGCTTTCACTGCTGATAACTACAACGTCAAGCGGGTCGCCGTCATCACCGTATGTTCTGGGAATAAAGCCGTAGTTTGCAGGGTAATGAGTTGATGTGTAAAGAATACGATCAAGCATCAGCAAACCGGTTTCCTTGTCAAGCTCATACTTCTTTTTGCTTCCTTTTTTGATTTCGATAACAGCCATAAAATCTTCGGGAGAAATTCTTTTGGGGCTGATACTGTGCCATATGTTACTCATTGTTTCGCCTTCTGTTCTTTTTTTGCGGATTTCCGCTTAAATCTTTTTGTACGTGGTAAAATTGAACTTAACGCCGTTATGCTCAAGGTCTTCACCCTTAACAGCAAGCACCCATTCATCATCTGCATCAAGATTCGGGAAGAATTTATCGGCAGGCTTTGCTGTATCTACCTTTGTTACGTAAGCTGTATTGCAGTAAGGCAAAAGAAGCTCATAAACTGCAGAGCCACCGATAACGTAAACGGTATCAGAGTCATATCTTTCAAGCTGAACAAACAGCTCGTCGATAGAATGGCAGGTAATAACGTCGGGTGCGCTCCAGCTTTTGTCTGTTGTGAGAACGATATTCACTCTGTCAGGCAGAGCCTTGGGGCCGGGAAAGGTCATAAATGTCTTTCTGCCCATAACAACAACATTACCCGTTGTCTTTTCTTTGAAAAAACGCATATCGGCAGGAATACGGTTAAGCAATAAATCACCGTTGCCGATAGCCCAGTTGTTATCAACATTTACAATTGCTTTCATATTAAATTATACCTCTTTTATATACAAACTTAAGCCGTGGTTCAGATTGCCACGGGAATTTTATCGGTAAACTCGTGGAAATTATAGTTTTCTATTTTAAAGCTATCCTTCGTGAACAAATAAAAATCCGTTATGCTCTTGTCAAGTGTAACCGTGGGAGCATCAAAGGGAGTTTTTTCGATAAGCTTCTCAACAATAGGCACGTGGCGGTCATAGATATGTGCATCAGCGATAACGTGAACAAATTCGCCGACTTCAAGGCCGCTGACCTGAGCAAGCATACAAGTGAGAGCGGAATACTGGCAGACATTCCAGATATTTGCGGCAAGCATATCCTGTGAACGCTGATTAAGAATTGCGTTAAGCTTGTTACCTGTAACATTGAATGTCATACCGTATGCACAGGGATAAAGTGCCATTTCACTTAAATCCTGATGAACGTAGATGTTGGTAAGAATACGTCTGCTCTGGGGATTGTGCTTGAGGTCATAAAGAACACGGTCAACCTGATCCATATCGCCCTCTTTATAATGATGCTTCACACCAAGCTGATAACCGTATGCCTTGCCGATTGAGCCGTTTTCATCTGCCCATTGATCCCAAACGTGACTGCCGAGATCGTTGATATTATTGGATTTTTTCTGCCATATCCAAAGCATTTCATCAACCGCACTCTTAAGAAAAGTTTTTCTTAAGGTAAGAATTGGGAATTCTTCTGCAAGGTTATATCGATTAACAACGCAGAATTTTTTGATTGTGTGTGCGGGAGTTCCGTCTTCCCATCTGGGGCGCACATCAAGGTCTGTATCCCAGATTCCGTTCTGAAGAATATCCTTGCAGGTGTCAATAAATACTTTATCAGCAAAGCTCATCGGATTAACCTCCCAATTTATTAATATATTCACCGATCCCCTGTTCAAAATTAACACCTAAACGGGTATCGGTTTTTGCATCGTGAGTTCTTTTGATTGCGGCACAGGTAAAATCAAGAGCAATATCTGCACTTTCCGAAATATTTTTGCCTCTCATATATGCACCAAGGAGAGCAGAGGCAAAAATATCACCCGTACCGTAATAAATACCGTCATATTTTTCAGAAAATTTATAGTGTATATCACCGTCATTATAAACAGCACAACCGATTTCATCGTGAGCAAAAGAAACACCCGTCAAAACTATTTTATGAGGTCCGAGCGACGAAAGTCTTTTAAGCAGATTTTCGATGTAATCAGGACTGTAAGGCGGCTCAACATAGCTTTCACCAAGCAGAAAAACCGCTTCGGTGATGTTAGGCACAATGATATCCGCCTTTCCGCAAAGCTTTGCCATTTCTTCTGCAAAACCATAATCAAAAGTTGTATACATTCTGCCGCCGTCAGCCATTGCCGGGTCAACAAGAATTACGCAACCGTCTTTTTTGAACGTGTCAATAAAATCACAGACCATTTCAACCTGCTCTGTTGAACCGAGAAATCCGCTGTAAATTCCGTCGAAATCAATACCCAGTGACTTCCAGTGTGCCGCCATTGCAGGCAGGTCGCTTGTCAAATCACGGTAAGTATAACCTGTGATATCTCCTGTGTGGGTCGACAGCACCGCCGTTGGCATTGCCGCAGCTTCGATTCCTGCAGCGGAAATGACAGGCAGAGCAGCAGTTAAAGAGCATTTGCCTATACCTGAAATATCATGAATTGCGGCAACTCTCTTCTGCTTTTCCAAATCTCCCACCCTTTTAACAATTAAGTATTTTATCTATTATACAACCCGATTTCAAAATTTTCAACACTCAAAAATAATTTTGTATATTTTAATTCTTTATTGGCTGCGCAAAGTGTTTTTTTTGGTTATTGCGTGAAAAAACACTTTACATACGTGCAAAAAAGTGCTAATATTAATGGGTATTTATTGTTTATACAAATTTTTAAACACAAAGGAGATTTTGAAATGAAAAGCTTCAGCAAAAAAGTGATCAGTATCATTCTCGCTTTGTCAATGGTATTCGCCTGCGCATCGTCAATGGGCGCTTCCGCTGCTTCCTCAGCAGGAGAGTTCTTTACCGACGTTGGTGTATTTGCTCTTGACAAGCTTCTTACCGCCATTATCGGCACTCTCAACTTCGTTATCCCCGACAGTGACGAGATTATGAAGATGAAAGACTACACAGACGACTATTTCTTCAAGGGCACTTTGGATGACAAGGGTGAGCCCTCAATGCTTGACGAAGCAGCTGAAGGCGCACAGTGGAAACTCGGTTACGCCAAGGTTTCCGTTGTTCCCGAGGATTGGCAGACAAAGGATTATTATCTTGGCGGCTTTATGTCACTCCAGAACGGAATGGCAAACAAGATTGAAGAAGTTGTTGACGATATGCAGGTAAGAGTTATCGCAGTTGACGACGGTTCAGGCAGAGGCATTGCAGTTTTTGCCAACATTGACTCAATCGGTATGTCAAACTATGACATCAAAAACATCAGAAAAGCTCTTATTGATCTTATGCCTGACACAAAGTTCAGCACAATCACCGTTACAGCAACTCACGTTCACAGCGGCGTTGACACACAGGGTCTCTGGACAAACCTTCTGCCCAAGCTCCTCGGCAACATTGCAAAGAACTACATCGGCATCGGTCAGATGACCCCCGGCGTTGACACTGAATATATGGCATTCCTTACAGAGAAAGCCGCAGGCGCTATGAAGGATGCTATCGATAATATGACTCCCGGCACAATGAAATATGCCGTTAAGGAGCTTGATGAGGAATATTTCAACAACAAGAACAGACCTTCATCAGATTCTCTTATTCAGGAGATGGCAAGATTCACATTCACTCCTGACACAATTGACAATGCTCACAGAGAAACTCTTATTGTTAATTACTCTGCTCACCCCGACATTGCAGGTCTTGCAGTTGACGAAATTGATAACGGCAGACAGCTTTCGGGTGACTATGTTGTTCATATGGGCAAAGTAATTGAAGAAGCAGGCAAGAACTTTATGTTCTTCAACGGCGCTATTGCAGGTATTTATGCCGGCAGACATCCTGCAAGCGACGGCGTTCCCACCGCAAGACGTTGGAACGAATCCGAAAGAATAGGAAGAGAGCTCGGCACAATCGCTCTTAACCTCACAAATTCAGAAGAAGTAATCCGCCGGAACGCTGACTGGGATACACTCAATAAAGAAATGGAAATCGGCGGCGAACACTACACCCTCTGGTTTGAAGGCTGGGAAGCAGCAACAGAAAAAGAGCTTGATCCCATGCTTAACGTTATGATTTCAGAGGCAAAAATCAGAGTTACCAATCCCCTTATCCAACTTGTCGGTAAGCTTGGTCTTGTAAACTACAACGTTTACAAAGAAGGACTCAGATACTACATCTTTGTCGAAGTCGGCTATATGGAAATCGGCGACGTTAAGGTTGTTCTTATGCCCGGCGAAATCGTTCAGGATCTTATCGAAGGCGGTTCTTCACTCACAGCTGAAGGCTCATATTCAGGCAAGGAATTTGAACAGCCCTGCATTGACGAAATCTTTGGCGAAGACACTCTCTGCTTCGGTCTTGCAAACGATGCTATCGGCTACGTTGTTCCCGATAACGACTACGCTCTTGCCCTTATTGACGGTCACTATCAGGAAATGATTTCTCTCGGCAAATATGCTGCATCCTCAATCATGAAAGAGTTTGTGGCTATCGCCGGCAAAGTAGCATAAATTTTTCAAAAGAGCTCGCTTCTGCGGGCTCTTTTTTGTTGCAAATCTTCAGATGTTTTGTTAAAATATTCTTATAAACAAAATCGGAGGATGCCATGCAGAAAATTATCAGTTTAATTATAAGTTTAATAACCGCGTTCTCACTTGCCGCCGAGGGAATACCGTATATGTTCAGACCAACAATTGTAATTGATGCTTCTGTTTCGCTCGGTGAAATTTCAACACGGGCAACAGGCTATCTATACGGTCTTGCACAAAGCAACGTGCCCGATTCAAACATTGTTGAAAGCATTGATATATCAAGCGTTTCGCAGAAAGTTATAGGCGGTCTCCAGCACCCCATCGGTGATGTTGATGACGTCTCGCCACAGCTTAATTCCTGCGACTATATTGTTGTTTATCTTCAGGATTGCTTTGACACATGGTATTATTGCCACGAGGAGATAACCAACCTGCGCAAAAGCGGCAACTATGACGGGCTTGAATTTATGCGTGAACGTTTTCTGCCGCAGGTGCGCGAAAAAGTAACTCAGCTTTCACAAAAAGGATATTCCGACAGACTTGTTTACTGCCTCTATAACGAATGCGACAATGCCGTATGGTTTGGCACTCCCAACGAGGATTTTACTTGGAATGCATTTGATGAAAGAGCCAGAGCAGAATTTTATGCCGCCTGGAAAGAAACGTATGAACTTGTTAAAAGTATAGATCCCGAGGCAATGATAGGCGGCCCGGGATACTGCGATTATGATGCATTTGAGATACGCGAATTTCTTGAATACTGCAAAACAAACAACTGCCTGCCCGACGTTATGATTTACCATGAGCTTTATGAAACATCATCAGCTTTATGGGAAATTCACGTCAATGAATACCGCTCAATCGAAAAAGAAATCGGCATCGACGAATTACCGATTATCATAACCGAATACGGCACAATGGCTGAATGCGGCGCTCCCGGCGACATGCTGCAATACATAGTTCAGATGGAAAAAACAGGTACCTACGGCAATGTTGCATATTGGCGCCTTGCAAACAACCTTTGCGATACGGCGGCAGACAATAATTCACCCAACTCAAACTGGTGGCTTTACCGCTGGTATGCAGATATGAGCGGCGATGCAATACAAGCAAAAATAATCGATATCCCCCACTGTGATTTTGCAAACCTTATCAAGTATAACCGTAACCAATTCTGCTATGACGAGCTGACGGGTCTTGCATCGCTTGACGGCAAAAAGCTTGAAATTCTCTGCGGCGGAAGCAATTACTCCGCTGACGTTGTTATCAAAAATCTCAGCAAAACCGACTTTGACAATTCAAAAGTAAACGTAAAAATTGAATGCGTTTATTTTGAGGGTTTAAGCGGTGTTGTGAATAAACCGATAACCGTTAAAGAATATACAGACAATATTAAACTCGGCAAGCTGAAAATAAGATTTGATACAATGGACCCGACTGCGGTTTATCATATCACCGTTACTGAAGAAACCGAAGATAAGACAGCATACACCAACAAAGCCCTTCCATTGAGATACGAGTTTGAAAACGGCACTCTGCTTGGCAGAGCTTATACCTATGACAGTGCTTATGCCACAACAGGTTTACAGAGCGGAATGGTTGGCGGTATGGAAAACATCGGCGACGGAGTGACCCTTGATTTCAATATTCCCGAAAACGGAAACTACCGTCTGGATTTTATTTTCGGCAATTCAAACGATGGCTCAACAGCCGCTGACAGAACTCACACATCAGCATTGATGACACTTGACGGAAACTCAAGCGAAATCAGTCTGCCAAATACAATCAAAAGCGAATATACCGATAAATATACGGTTGAAGCTTATCTCACGGCAGGCACTCACGCAGTTAAGTTTGAGCACAAAAAAGGTACTTTTGTGCTTGACAGTATGCTCGTAAGACCTGTTGATACAGACAAAAACATTGCACTTTTGCCCGATGCCGACAGAAGTATTAACGGCATAACATCTTACCTTGCCGTTGCTCCGCACGACGGATTTTATGAAATCGAAACCGCCGCAAATGCTGAAATATCGGTTGACGGTGCTGTGGGTCAGCTTAACGGCTCAAATGCGGTTGCTTATCTGCGCAAAGGTTTGAATTACATTGATATTTCGGCAAAAAATGCTTCTCTTAACGTTCTGATATCGGACAGAAACGGTTTCACGGCAAATTTTGAAGCAACCGATTTTCTCCTTGACGGCGGCGCTGTACTTAACAGAGGAGGATACATTCAGAGTATGGAAGCAAACGAAGGTACAGCTTCAATAAAAGTAAACGTACCCGAATCAGGCTGTTACAGAGTTACCCTCACCTATGCAAACAACCTTGAGGGCGGTTACCATGCATACAACGTTGACCTGATTGAAAGCTTTGTTACGGTAACCACCGAAAACGGCAGCGAAAATATCTGGTGCAGAAACACATACAGCTGGGAAACTTATAAAACCGTAACCTTTAACCTTGAACTGGAAAAAGGAGAAAACAAGATTTCATTTTCAAACAACGGTGAATATGATTTCAACGGTTCTGTACCTGTCACACCTAGAATAAAAAACATTACAATAAATCGAGCGATTTCGGGTGAAGAAAATGGATAAAGCTGTTGAATCAATCAGAAAAAAACTTTTTTCATTACAGGATTTGAGTTACAAAACCTTTCACTCAAAACTTATGCCTTATATTGACCCCGAGCTGATTATAGGTATACGCATACCCGAATTAAGAAAACTTGCAAAAGAAATCAGCGAAACATCCAAAGCAGAAGCATTTCTTGATTCTTTGCCGCACAAATACTATGAAGAAAACAATCTGCACGCATTTCTTATTGAGCGCATAAATGATTATGACCGTTGTATTAAAGCAGTCAATGAATTTTTGCCGTATGTTGATAATTGGGCAACCTGCGACTCACTGCGACCTAAGGTTTTCAAAAAGTATTTGGCGGAGCTTGAAAAGCAGGCACTTGTGTGGATTGACTCAAACGACACCTTTACGGTCAGATTCGGCATCGAGTGCCTTATGCTTTATTTCCTTGATGACAAATTCAGCATTGACCATGCCGAAAAAATCGCATCCGTTGACTGCTCTGAATACTACGTGAGCATGATGGTTGCGTGGTACTTTGCAACAGCGCTTGCCAAACAAGGCGAAGCAATTCTGCCATTTTATGAAGGAAAAAAGCTTGAACCCGTAACTCTCCGAAGAGCCATACGCAAAGCAATCGAAAGCCACAGAATAAATGTCGATACAAAAAACTTATTAGGGTTGATAAAATAAACAGTATTATGACTTTGTGTCCGAAATTTCATAAACTTATTGAATCGAACCATTTTATTTGTTAAAATTGATATTATTAATTATTCAGGCGGTGTTACTATGGTGTTTATTATTCAAAAAATCCTTGCGATCATTACTCCCCTTTTACTTGTTTTAGGCGGACCGTTTTTCGGCAACTTCAAAGCCGCATCCAAACCCGTTAAGCCCGATGACTGCAAGCTTAACTTTGCGGTTATCTCGGACACACATATGAAAGACGAATTTATCCGTCAGTTTATGGTTGAACTCGGACTAAGCGGAATGGAAAACTCGGATTCACGCCTTGATGCACTTGTTGTATCGGGCGACCTGACCGACCACGGCGAAGCTGACGAATGGGAAGCTCTTGTTGAAAGCTTTTCAAAATATGACCCTGCAGACGAGATTATTCTTGCCTGCGGAAACCACGATACGTGGACCGACGAAAGCTTTGAAAAAGCAAAAGAGAATTTTATTAAATATACCACCGAAATAACCGACAGAGAAATTGACGAAATGTATTTTTCAACCAAAATCAACGGTTATACGTTTGTTGTTCTTGGCAGTGAAACCGACAGAACCGCTGCATATTTCAGCCCTGAACAACTTGAGTGGCTTGATGAAACAATGTCTGTTGCCGCTCAGGACGGACTGCCGATTTTTGTTGTTTCACACTGGCCCATCAATCAGTCACACGGTCTGCCTGAAACATGGGGCGATGATGAACCCGAACCAGATGACGGCGGTATTGGTGACGAATCCGCCGCAGTCGAAGCTATTCTTAAAAAGTATGATAACGTTTTTATGATTAGCGGTCACCTGCACAACGGTATCGGCGAAGCAGGCACAGAAAAAATCTGGGGTTATACATCCGTTGAATCCGACGGCTCTTTCCACAGCATCAACCTGCCTGCATACACTTATTTCAATGCGAGAGGTCAGGTGCTCAACGGCAACGGCTTCAACTTTGAAGTTTATAACGATGAAGTTATCATCAGAGCCAGAAGCTACACTTCAGATGTTTGGTACACTTCTTATGAATATGTTATTCCGCTCGTATAACGCAGTAAAGGAGAATTAAAATGAAAAGATTAATCAGCCTTTTACTTGCTTTCACAATGACTTTTTCGCTTGTTACCGTAGCCTTTGCAGAGGAAACGGAATCAAACGGATGCAACGGCGATTGCGGTATACTTCCGATAGTTTATGTGCCGGGTTTCGGCGACGCTCTTTATCTTGACCCCGAAAGTGATGACCGTACCGGCATCTATCCTCCGAGCACAAAAGATATTCTTCTGGCTGTTCCCGATATTGTAATTGCACTTGCGGGAATCGCTATGGGGAACGAAGATCTTTTCGGCAAATCAGCCGTAAGAGCGGCAAACAGGCTTCTTGCAAAACTTGCCTGTGACGAAAACGGTAACCCCGTTTACAATTCATCAATCGATCCCCTTGACGTGCCGATGTATGACTGGCATCAGAACGTTACAGACGACATTACTGACAGATCTTTTGATTTCAGATATGACTGGCGTCTGTCTCCCGTTGACCATGCGGCGGATTTAAAAGAATACATTGAACAGGTAAAAGAACTTACGGGTCACGATGAAGTTATTCTTGTTTGTCACAGCCAGGGTAACACGGTTGTTGCAACATACCTTGAGATTTACGGCAACGAGGGAATAAGAAAGATTGCATTCCTTTCTCCCGCCTATCAGGGTATATCCATTCTCGGCTCGCTCTACCGCAAAGAAGCTGATATTTCGGATAAATCCGACCAGCTCAAGATGTTTGTTGAAACCGTTATGGGCAACGGCGCAGGCACAGACGCTGTTTCAGTTTTGCTTGGTGTACTTAACTTCACGGGTTTCACAGACGGTTTGCTCAACTTCCTTCAGAAATACCTTTCAAGTCAGTTCGACCTTATTTTTGACGGTTGTCTGAAACCGGCTTTCTGCAACCTTGCAGGCACGTGGAGCTTTGTTCCTGATGAATACTTTGACGATGCCGTTGACGTGATGTTTGCTGACAACAAAGATGCACCCATACTTGAAAAAATCCACTACTATCACGATAACGTTCAGGTTAAATTACCCGAAATCATCAACGAAGCAATGGACAACGGCACAGACGTTATCATCTGTGCTGGTTATAATATCTCAACAATTCCCGTAAGCCTTACACCCGCAGTGCACTCCGATTTCCTTATTGACACAGAATATATGTCAATAGGTGCAACCTGCGCCCCCCTCGGCACCACTCTCAGCAAAGACTACAAGCAAAAGGTTGACTGCGGTCATAATCACGTGTCAGCCGACCTGATGATTGATGCTTCAACAGGCGAATTCCCCGAATACACCTGGTATTTCAGCGGTATAAACCACAATGCTTTCCCCGAAGGCTATAATGAATTTTTAAATAATTTTATGCTTGCTGAAGAAAGAATAACGGTACATACATATTCTCACTATCCGCAGTTTATGGCAATCGATGAAAACGAAAACCTTATCCCAGTTACTACGCCCAAAGAAAAAGGCGGAATTTTTGACTTCATCACTTCTGCATTACAATTCTGATTGCAATTCATATCAGACACAATGTGTCTGTTGAGGCATTTTCGCATTATTTTCGTTTATGATTCAGCAAGTATTTCAAAAACCAAAAAGGGACTGTTTCGTAATGAAACAGTCCCTCTGCTTTTCTGTTACCGATGCGAAAAACCGCTCGGATATATAAAATCACAGCAGCAAGCTGCGTGACGTTTTACGGGGTTAAAACCCGCAACTGCTTTTATTTGTTTGCAAGCAGTGCATTGAGCTCAAGAATCTTAAGAAGTTTTCTGAATGTGAACTTCTTTTCTTTTTCAATTTCCTTAAGGAGCTCGCTTTCGATTTTTCTTGAATAAACTTCGTAGTTCATTTCATTCATCCTTTCTTCTTGTGATGTCTTTATTATACTCATCCGCCTAAAAAAGTCAAGTCGTTTTGCACAAATTTTAACGGCAAGATTTATGCAATGTGCACAAATTTCCGGCAAACTAAAATTATCCAGCCTTCATAGTTTTTATCAAACACTCAAAATTATTTTGTGCATAATGTCCAAGAGCACCTTTCTCATTTTGTGAGTTTCGCACAAACAGTGTCGAATGTATAAAAACGATACAAATTATTTTTGTGAATGTTTTTTATAAAAAATGACCGCCACTACAAAGTGACAGTCATATTTTTATTGATTATTTTGTTTTAATTGCATCATAGAGCTTTGCTCTGTGATCACAGTCTCTGGAAACAAAGAATTCGCTGATTCGCTTGTCATACGGAGCAAGCGGTCTGAATCCGTTTTCAGCTATCCTTTCAACAACGGCAAGAAGCTCTTCGCCTGTGAGTGCTATTTCGCCAAAGCCCTCTTCAAGCGGCAAATCCAGCTTCTGATAGTTGTGGGTAATGCCTGCCTTGAATTCAACGTAATCAGGCACAAAATACGCAATGGGTCTGCCAAGATAAACAAAATCAAAGACAATGGAAGAATAGTCTGTAATCATCATCAGGTAATCTTGCATTTCACCGTCAGAGGTGATATGAACTCTGGGATTATTGATAACGTAAAGATCCTCGTAACCCTTGAAAATCGGATGATTCTGGAAATCAATTCCAAGGTCATACTTTTCAAGGAAAGCTGCAAGTTCAGGCGAATTCAGGAAAGCGCAAGTTTCTTTGAAATAATCTGACTCAACAAATTTTTCTGGCATAAGCTCTCTGGTATTGTTTGTGTATTCACCTATAAGATTCTTTCTCCACGAAGGTGAATAAAGAATCTTGCGCTGAGGTTCCGACTTCAAATCAATAACGTCAAATCTCGGCATACCGCTCATAATAAGGTCTTCATCTTTGAAATTATAGATTTCCGTAAAGTTCTTTCTTTCAAACTCAGAAGAGATGACAACCTTATCAACGTTTGCTCTTTCTTTCGAATACATAAGCGGCAATCTTGCGTGGAGTATACCGTGCTGAAGATAAACAACCTCATACCTTGCAATATCGGAATACCACTTGAGAGGCATGGCGCCGAACGGGCTTATGATTGGCAAAGATGCAAAAGATGTGAATATCTTGCAGCACTGCATAAATAAGGTTTTATGCTTTATGCTTTTAAATTCAACAAGATTCTTTCTTTGCTCCGGTGTGAAATACTTTTTCTTGTTTTTGAGTTTATCGCAAATATAATAACGTTTAACTCCGTCATTGATTGCAAAGTCATGAAGGAACTGATAATAAGCATTATCAAGAATGCCTTCGCGGTCGGTATAAAGCCAGACTTCCTCATTCTTTTCGCGTTTGATTTCGCCCGCCGTTCTGTATAACACGGTTCTTCTGTTTGAACGCATTATCTTTTTGTTGGCAATCTTCCTGACTGCTGCAAGTGCAGGAGCCTCACCCCTTGTGATAAGGATGCTGCCCGATGCAGAAAGAAACTCCACAATATATTCGCCGCAAGCAACAATATTCTTTTGCGAATTGACAATGCATTTGAAACTGAAAAACGGTGAAAGCGACACAATTTCGTCACCGAATTTAAGCCTGAATGCAATTGAAGTTACATCTTCAAGATCAATGCTGAAATCGAAACCGCCGAAACGATTGGTTTCGCACTTACTGATGTGGTAGCTGTAAGTGGTTTTGTTCATGGGAATCTCGTGGAGCTTGTTATCCTTATCAAGGTAATAAAGCGTGAGATCCTTATAATCAACAATGCCGTTTCTGACGTAGCCTATAATATAGCACTTACCGTCTCTGATAGTGATATTATTGAGAAATACCGCAAAGGTCTGCGAAAACATCAGGCGGTCTTCGCAATAAGCACTCATACGGGAATTATTGAAAGCAAGATCAAACTTCTGCTTTTTAAGATGAACAAAATATTCAATATGATAAGGATTAATATAAAGAGAGTTTGCGATAATATCAAGGTCAATTTCCGAAAGAATATCCTCAATAATCTGCATTTGTGCCTTTTCTGTTTCATCATCGATATGAGAAACAAGCATATCTGCTGACAGTCTCCAACTGAGATTATAGATTATCATTGATTGTGCTGTGGGATGTGCCTTGCCGTTTTCGTCTCTTCTTGCATCAAGCACCTTGCGCATAAAGCTGACGTATTCATCAAAGCAATAATAAGGATTATTGTGAACGGAGCTCGCAGAATCGGAATGTCTGTAATAGACATAAACGGCATCCTTGACGAAACCGATTTTTTCTTTTTTAAGAAGCCAGGAGAAAATAAACCACTGGTCTTCGCCAAGAGTAAGGGATTCATCAAAATAAATTCTTTCTTCGGCAGGAACATTTTTGACACATACGTTCATTGTTGTCTGAAGAAGGTTATAATTACAGTGAATATCATAAACACCCGTATGGTCAAGTATATCAAAGCGTTTATGTGATGAGACTCTACCGTTTTCGTTAAGGTACTGAATCGTATATGTTACCAGATCAACCTCGTCCTGATGAGCCTCAAAGAAGTCAAAAACATCCTGAAGGGTGTTATTTGATAAGGAGTCGTCGGAATCAAGAAAAAGGATATACTTGCCCTGAGCAAGCTCAAGACCTTTGTTGCGCGCAGTTGAAACACCGCCGTTTTCCTTTTCAAAATAGACAATGTTTTCGCTGTATTTTTTTGCATATTTTTTGCATATTTCACCTGAACCGTCTTCTGAACCGTCATTGACAAAAACAATCTGAAAATCCTTAAGAGGCATTGTCTGTTTAAGAAGACTTTTTACGCATTTTTTGATATAAGGCTCGCAATTATACACGGGGATAATTACCGACATCTTATACTTATGTATCATTTCCGACATTGTATTTATCCTTTCATTGATAAATGAAAAATCAAGGTGTTTCTTCGGTTTGACGGGTTATTCGGCATTACCGAAATCACGAATAATCTTATCTAAAATATCCTTATCTGCCGGGCAGAATTCAAACTGCGGTATTTCCGACGGAAGAATAAAACGGATATCGTTATGCTCAAGCTTTTGAGGTTCTTCGTCTTTGAGAGAAGCATTGAACAGTGTGAGGTGTATTGTAATATCGGGGTAAACATGGTCAACCTCTGCATAAACACTGCCGACCAGCGGCTCAACACCTATTTCCTCACGGCATTCTCTGACAAGTGCCTGCTCAAGGGTTTCACCTTTTTCGACCTTGCCGCCGACAAATTCCCATTCAAGAGCTCTTGTTTTATTTACGGGTCTCTGACAAATCATAAACCTGTCCTGCTTCCATACAAGAGCCGCAACAACCTGAGTCATTCCGTTACCGCCTTCACATAAATTTGCAAACAAACTTATACAAATATTACTTTATAACATTTTCTGCAAATTGTCAATGTAAATCTGTTTAATTTTAAATGCAGAAAAAGCTTCGGAATTATTGTTCTTTATCAGATTAATCTTTTGTGTAATTTCAACATATTTAATCAAACTTATTTGTAATTGTTGTTGCAGTCTACGATTTTGACAAACACTGCTTTTATGGTGCTTTTTAAATATTGACTTTGAGCACCTCTTTATATATAATTATATGAAACATTAATATGTATTAGTGTTTATCTGCCGGGCAGGCAGATAAGGGTGAACGGAAACATCCGTAACCTTACAAAAAAATGTTGTTCAAGCACGCTGCAGGATGCAGCAAAAAAGGAGAGAAATTTGTATGAAAAAAATCATCATCGCAGACGCAACGCTCAGAGCGTTTGCACGCAGAGGCGACCTTGCACTCAGCTTTAAAGAAAAGCTTGAAATTGCAAAACTGCTTGACAAGCTCAACGTCAACGTTATCGAAACAGCTCCCGTGGCTGACGAAAAGATTGACACCCTTGTATTGCGTACAATCAGTCCTCTACTTAAGAACAGCATTCTATCCTGCCCCGTAGGTCTTTCCGTTGAAGAAGCTGACAGAGCCATGCGCTCAATTGCAGGCACAAAGAACCCTCGTCTGCTTGTTTCGCTCCCCGTTTCAGCTGTTCAGATGGAATATATATGCCACAAAAAACCGGCTCAGATGCTTGAGCTTATCAAAACTTTGACAGCTCATTGTGCTTCGCTCTGCACAGATGTCGAGTTTGCTGCAGTAGATGCAACAAGAGCAGAAAAAGAATATCTTTTTGAAGCGGTTAAAGCAGCTATTGCAAACGGTGCAAAAACCGTTACTCTTTGCGACACGGCAGGTGCACTTCTTCCCACAGAGTTTGCCAAGCTTGTGAAGGATCTTTATGCCGCAGTGCCCGAAGCTGCAAACGTCACCCTCGGCGTTGAATGCAGCGATGAGCTTGACATGGCAAACGCCTGCATTTTCAGCTGTATTGCAGAAGGTGCTTTTGAAATCAAAACCGCTATCGGCTGCGACACAATGCCTGACCTTGAAAAGGTTATGAAAGCTCTTCAGGTAAAGGGTCACACACTCGGCACGAGCTATGAAGTGAACTCAATGGCAATCAATCACTCGGCAAACCAGATTCTCCGCCTTATCAATTCCAGACCGGCGGAATCAGATAAATTCGATTATGGCGTAGGCACAAGCGCAAGCAACGTTTTGCTTGATGATACGGCTGATATCACAAAGGTCAGCAAAGCTATTGTTTCACTCGGCTATGAACTCACCGAAGACGATACCACAAAAGTTTTTGAAGCATTCAAGAACGTTGCGGGCAAGAAACAGGTTGGTACAAAAGAGCTTGACGCTATCGTTGCAACTGTTGCAAACCAGGTCCCCCCCACATACAGACTTCAGAGCTACGTTATCAACAGCGGTAACGTTATCCCCTCGACAGCAAACATAGTTCTTGAAAAGGGCAGCAGAACTCTTAAAGCAGTTTGTATGGGTGACGGTCCCATTGATGCCGCATTCCTCACAATTGAGCAGATTATAGGTCATCACTATGAACTTGACGATTTCCAGATTCAGTCCGTAACAGAAGGCAGAGAGGCAATGGGCGAAGCCGTTGTTAAGCTCCGTTCAAACGGCAAACTCTATTCCGGCAAGGGTATCGGCACGGATATCATCGGCTCAAGCATTACGGCATATATCAATGCACTTAACAAAATTGTTTATGAGGAGAACGAAATATGAAACTGTCATTTTCCACCAACGGTTGGCAGGAGCTTTCGTGGTCTGACTTTGTAAACACTGCAAATGAACTCGGATTCAACGGCATTGAGATTCACAACATAACAGACAACAGATTCACGGGCTCTGATGCACCGTTCAATAAATCCAATTCAGCAGCAACTCTCCATAAGTTGCTTGAAAACTCACTTTCAATCCCCTGCATAGATACTTTCTGCAACGTTGCAGACGGCAAAAATGCAGATGAAAGCTACGAAGAAATTGCAACCGCAATTGAAATTGCGGCAAGAGTCAGATGTCCTTACGTCAGAATCCACGCCTACACAATCGGCGAGGACAAGCAGACAGAGGATTCCCACGTTACTTCACTTATCGGAAGACTTATCGGCAAAGCCGAGCAGGATAACGTTGCTCTGCTTGTTGAAACAGTCGGTATCTACGCTGACACAAAAAGACTGCGCGACCTTCTTAATATTTTTGCCTGCGATAATCTTGCGGCTCTCTGGGACATCAACCATCCTTACAGATTTTTTGAAGAGGATCCCGACACAACAATCACAAATCTCGGTGCTTATATAAAACACGTTCACGTTAAGGATTCAGTTGTTGAGGACGGCGAAGTCAAATACCGCCTTATCGGCGAAGGCAATCTTCCTATCGGCACAATGCTCCGAGCACTTGACTCCGTAAACTATGACGGTTTCCTTTCATATGAGTGTCAGCCCGAAAAAATGGATGACTTCGGCATTGCCGAAATCACCTTCCCCCACTTTGTAAATGCTATCAGCGTTTACGATAATAAAAAGAAGTCTGAAGAGCTTCTTTATTCAAACAGAGCAGGCACAGGCAAATTTGTCTGGGAAAAATATTCACTCATTAACAAGACCTTCTCGGAAGTGCTTGACACAATGTGTGAGAAATTCCCCGACCAGATTGCCTATAAATACACCACTCTCGATTACACAAGAACTTATTCACAGTTCAGAGACGACGTCGATACTTTCGCCCGTTCTCTTATCGCTCTCGGTGTTAAACCCGGAGACAAGGTTGCCGTCTGGCTTACTAACCTGCCGCAGTGGTTTATTGCTTTCTGGGCAACAACCAAAATCGGCGCAGTTCTTGTTACGGTAAACACCGCATACAAAATCCATGAGATTGAGTATCTTCTGCGTCAGTCGGATACACACACGCTCATCACCATTGAATCCTGCCTTGATTCAAACTATGCAGAATCAATCGCAGAGCTTTGCCCCGAGCTTGAGGTTGCCGTTCCCGGCAAGCCGCTCCACTGCCGCAGACTCCCCTTCCTGCGTAACATCATCACAGTCGGCTACCGTCAGAAAGGTTGTCTGACCTGGGAAGAAGCTATGGATATGTCCGTAAGAGTTCCCATCGAAGAAGTTTACCGCAGAGCAGCCGCAGTTAATTGCCACGATGTTGCAAATATGCAGTACACTTCAGGCACAACAGGCTTCCCCAAGGGTGTTATGCTCACTCACTATAACATTGTCAACAACGGCAAGTGCATCGGCGACAGAATGGATATGTCCACCGCTGACAGAATGATGATTCAGGTTCCGATGTTCCACTGCTTCGGCATGGTTCTTTCAATGACTTCAATGATGACTCACGGCGGCACACTTTCACCTCTGCCCTATTTCTCGGCAAAATCATCACTTGCCTGCGTTCATCAGGAACATATCACCTGTTTCAACGGCGTTCCCACAATGTTTATTGCAATGTTCCAGCATGAAGACTTTGCAAAAACTGATTTTTCATATATGCGAACAGGCATTATGGCAGGTGCCAACTGCCCGCCTGATCTTATGAAGCGAGCAGCCGCTGAAATGAATATGACGGAAATTCTCAGTGTTTACGGTCAGACAGAAGCTTCACCCGGCTGCACAATGGGCGAAGTAAATGAGTCACTTGAGGACAGAACGGAAACCGTAGGTAAAGCATTTCCAAACGTTGAATGCAAAATCATCGACCCTGAAACAGGTGAAGACCTGCCCGATGGTCAGAACGGTGAATTTGTTGCAAGAGGCTATAATGTTATGAAGGGCTATTACAAGATGCCCAAAGCTACCGAATCGGCTATCGACAAAGACGGTTGGCTTCACAGCGGTGATATTGCCTGCAGACGTCCTGACGGATATTATCTTATCACAGGCAGACTCAAGGATATGATTATCCGCGGCGGTGAAAACATTTATCCCCGTGAGATCGAAGAATTCATTCTTACCCACGAGTTTGTTCAGGATGTTCAGGTTATCGGCGTGCCTGATAAACGTTACGGCGAAGAAATCTGGGCAAGCGTCATTCTTAAAAAAGGCAAATCAATGACCGAAGAAGAAATGAAAGAATACATCATGTCCCATATGGCAAGACATAAAGTTCCCCGCTATATCGAATTTGTTGCCGATTTCCCCAAAAATGCGGCCGGTAAGATTCTTAAATACAAAATGAGAGAAGCTGCCGCAGAAAAGCTTGGTCTTAAATAATAAATAATCTACCGAAAGGGTGTTCAATATGTTAAATATCAAGATTGAAAAAACAACCGCTCCCAAGCAGAAGCCCGACGAAAACAACCTCGGCTTCGGCAAAATCTTTACCGACCACATGTTTGTTATGAACTATACAGAGGGTCAGGGTTGGCACGATGCAAGAATCGTTCCTTACGGCAACCTTTCACTTTCACCTGCCTGCATGGTTTTCCACTATGGTCAGGAAATGTTTGAAGGTCTTAAGGCTTACAAGGGTGCTGACGGCGAAGTTCGTCTTTTCAGACCCGAAATGAATGCCAAGAGAACAAACGACACCAACAAGCGTCTTTGCATTCCCGAGCTTCCCGTTGAGGATTTTGTTCAGGCTGTAAGCGAAATTGTAAGAGTTGACAAGGATTGGATTCCTTCGGCTCCCGGCACATCTCTTTACATCCGTCCCTTCATCATCGCAACAGACGATTTTCTCGGCGTTGCGCCCTCAAAGACATACCTCTTCATCGTTATCCTCTCCCCTTCAGGCGCTTACTATTCAAGCGGTCTTGCTCCCGTTGGCACCTGATTTGAAGACGACTATGTAAGAGCAGTTAAGGGCGGTATGGGCTTTGCAAAAACAGGCGGTAACTACGCAGCCAGCCTTGCTGCTCAGGTTAAAGCTCATGATGACGGTTATTCACAGGTTCTCTGGCTCGACGGTGTTGAAA
>JAZNBM010000120.1:0-3836 GCA_045587045.1 Acutalibacteraceae bacterium
TGTTAAGATTAGAACATTAAAATCAAGGAAGGAAAATAATAATGACAAAAAGAATTATCTCTCTGGCAATATCACTCGCAATGATTTTCAGCTTCATTTTTGTCGCAAATGCCGAAGATTCATCTTCTCTCAAATTCAACGAAAGCGGCAAATTCAGAATTATGCTTGTCAACGATACCCATGACGACGCCACAACGGACAAACGATTGATAAAAGGTCTTAAAGCTGCCATTGAAATCGAAAAGCCTGATCTTATCATTTTTAACGGCGATATCTTCTACGAAAGATTTCTCAATCCCACAAAAGAAACCCTTTTTGAATCAATGCACGGTATATTTCAGGTCGTTGAGAATGCAAAAGTTCCGTTTGCCCTTACATTCGGAAACCACGATACACAGTACGGCATATCGGCAGATGAACTGATGGGTTACTGCAGAGAAACTTTTGACTATTGTGTTGCTACCGACGGATGTGATGCAGGCACATACAACCTTCCCGTTTATTCGGATAACGGAAAAATAGTTTTTAACGTTTATCTTATGGACACTCACTCAAAAGACGAGAACGGCGATTATGACGGTGTAAGCGAAGAACAAATCAAGTGGTACGAATCAAAGAGCGATGAGCTCAAAGCACTTAACGGCGGAGTTCCCGTTCCGTCTTACGTGTTTGAACATATACCCGTAAGACAGATTAATTCAATTTTGAAAAAAGTTCCGTTCGGAACCGAAAACGCAACGTTCACACCCGACGGATATAAAATCGTTGACCCCGACAAACATATGGGCGGCAACTTCTATGAATACCCGAATCCTACAGGTGACGAAACCAACAGGCAGTATGAAAGCTGGGTTGAGAAAGGTGACGTTGTTGCGGCATTCTTCGGTCACGACCATACCAACAGTTTCTACGGAAAAACAGACGACGGAATCATTCTCGGCTACAACGCAGCCTTCGGCTGGAAGGCTTACGGAATGGGCGGTTCAACAAGACACGTTAAAATGATTGTTGTTGATGAAGATGACCCGAGAAATCCTGAAATTTACGAAAAAACATATACAGACCTTACCGGAGAAAAAGGTGGATTCGGTCCGATTGATTTCATTTCGCCCTGGACCTACAACGTAATTATCAACAACACAATCGGCAAAATAGTTGCTCTGATTTTAAAAATATTCGGATAATCCAAAACCCGGAGTGCTGATGCATTCCGGGTTTTATGGTTGTTCATCTTTATTTATGTGTTATCCTCTAAACATCAAACAGAATTGTTTTAATACAAATCACTTAACAATCTTCTTGTTTTTTACCACCTTGCTGTTTGCGTTGATGTAAGAATACTTACGGCATTTGAAAAGTTCTTTTCTGCCGTTTTCGTTTCTCGTAAAAACGAGTTCAAACTTTCCGCCTGCGGATTTGAGGTTCTTTGCAAGGATTTCCGCCGTTTCTTTATTGACGGCAATCACCGACGGGCAGGCATAGCTCTGAACATAGTTTCTGCTTGTGAGTTTTGAAATACCCTTTGTGCCGATAAGAAGATATCTCGGATCGTCAATGGGTGAAAGAAGCTCTGAAACCGCTTTTGCAAAAACATTCTTTTCTCTGACAGTTGCCTTTGAAAGAGAACAGTTGACGGTATTCTTCTTTTCGGATTTTCTGACCGAAACCGTTGCTCCCCTGCTCTCGATTTCGCCGATTTCTTTAAGTGTGCGGAGAATTGCATTTGAGATATTGGAAACGGTTTTTTCGGGTGATGAATTCTTCATAACAACCGTTGCTGATTTGATAAGTAACACGGCAGCAATTGACGCTATAATAAATCCGATAAGTCCGCCAAAGAATCCAGACGTTGCGATTATAATTATTGCAAGGGCAATCAGAACAGCTAAAACTATTGCATAAATCTTATTTTTATGTACTGCGCTTGCAGGCTGAACTTCTGCAGGAATTTCGCTGACTTCTTCAATCTCGGGTCTTGCTTTGCCTTTGACGGCGGCATTCCATCTGCCTGCCATAACGTTTCTTGCAGCGGCAAGCGTTAGCATCTGATTATTGATGCTTTCAAGACCGTTTGCATCATAGGGTGCTTTGAGAATATCGATTCTGTCTGTTCCGCTTTCAATAACATCGCTGTTATATGCAGGTGCCTGAAAGCAGGCAAAGCGGCGTTTCATCGTTTCAAAATCATCGCTGATGATTTCGTCTTTTGAATCAGGCTCAACCGTCACGAGATGCCAGATATTCGACACCTTTTCGGGATTCTTTTTATCAATTCGGATTGCTCTGCCTCGCATCTGATTTGAAAGCATAAAGCTGCCCACAAAGCTCGCCAGAATGAGCGAATTGATATTCGGTGAATCCCAGCCTTCACCGAGTAAGGATTTTGTTCCGATAAGCACGTTGATAACGCCAAGCTGAAATGCTTTTGTTATAATGCTTACCTTATTTTTATTTGAGCCGCTGAAAATAATTTCGGTGTGATTTGTGTTTTCAAGCTTCTTTATTCTGCAAGGCACACCTTCGTTATATGCGATTTCCTGCGCAGTTTCAACGGCGGAATCGGGCAGAATAACAAGTGTACCCGAAAGCACGGCAACCTTTGCATCGGGATTTGTTCTGCGTATTGATTCAAATACGGGAACCGTACCGAGAGCGTGGATTTCTTCGTCCGTACCGACAAGCTTCAGCATATCTTTTTTGATGTAGTCGGTAAGAATGAGCATACGCAGAGAGTCGCCGAGATTCTGATATTCACTTGCAACGATTGTATTTATGCTTCCGAGTTTACCCGTTGAAGAAACGAGCATTTTATTGATTTTATCGCTCGATGCAAGGCGGACTTTTCTTTTTTCGATAAGAGCCTCTTTTGAAAGAATTGCCTTTAATTCTTCGCTGATTTCTTCGGTGAATATATCGGGCTTATCAATGATAAACTGAAATGCTTTTTCTGCTTCGGCTATTGAATAAACGGGTGCTTTTCTGCCCTCACAAACCTTTTCTTCAAGGCTCTTTGAGATATTGGCATTTCCTTGTTTTGCAACGCAGACAAGGGATTTGAAGCCTGCAAGGTTATCATAGAGTGTTTCTTCGTTACCTGCCGCATTTGAAGCCTGCAAAGCCTGTGAAAGCAAAGCGCTTTTGATTATCTCATCGGTAACAGCCGATGCTTTTGCCTTGTAATTTGCAAGGATCTGCGATTCCTCCGCTGTCGGATAGCTGAAATAAATATAGTCCTGATGAGGACAGAGAGTTTTCTGCATAACAAGCTGAGGAACAAAAATCTCTTCGTCAATATCACCGCAGAGAGTCTGGTATCTGCTCCATTCGGCAGGTGCGCTGTCATAAGGCGGAGTTGCGGTGAGAGCGATGATTGTAACACCGTCGCCGAGCATTGCAACGAACTTTTCGAGAGCCTTCTGCCATTCGCTTTTGAGGTGGTGCGCCTCGTCAAGGCAGATTGTTTTTATACCCGCCTTTTTGATTTCGGAAAGCAAATCGAAATTACTGAAATCCTGCGTTTCTTCGGCTTCAAATTCATCTTCATCCGTTTCGGTTTCCACAACGGTTTTTGTGAAAGCGGCATGGAGCGCCTGATATGTGATTGAAGTTATCAGTTTCGGACTTGTGAGCGAATATGAAATGTATTCGTCGGGATTCTCCGTTTCGGGCAGATAAGCCTCGACAAATCTTTCGCCCCACTGCTGACGGATTGTAACCGACGGCGACATAACGAGCGCAGGTGAATTCTGCCTGCGGACAAGCTCAAGACCGAGAATAGTCTTACCGCTGCCCGGTGCGGCAACGATATGTATTCTTTTATCCTTAAGATGCTTTTG
>JAZNBM010000121.1:0-5784 GCA_045587045.1 Acutalibacteraceae bacterium
CCTTCCTTACCAAAGCAGACCTCAGAGATGCTTATCCCTACGGACTTCTTGCCACAGACCTTAAAAACTGTGTCAGAATCCAGTCAACAAGCGGCACAACAGGCCGCCGTGTTGTCGCTTTCTACACACAGGAAGACGTTAACCTCTGGGAAGAATGCTGCGCACGTGCGATTGTTGCAGTCGGCGGCACAAATGAAGACGTTTGCCAGGTAGCTTACGGCTACGGTCTTTTCACTGGCGGCCCCGGTCTCAACGGCGGCTCCCATAAGGTTGGTTGTCTTACTCTTCCCATGTCATCGGGTAATACAGAACGTCAGATTCAGTTTATGCAGGATCTTCACGCAACAATTCTTTGCTGCACACCTTCATACGCTGCTTACATTGGCGAAACACTTAAAGAAATGGGCATTTCACCCGACGAAATCGACCTCAAAGCAGGCATTTTCGGCGCAGAACCCTGGACAGAAGAAATGCGCCGCGATATCGAAAAATCGCTCGGCATCAAGGCATATGATATTTACGGTCTGACCGAGACCAGCGGCCCCGGTGTTTCGTTTGAATGCGAAGAGCAGACGGGTATGCACATCAATGAGGACCACTTCCTTGCCGAAATCATCGACCCCGAAACGGGCGAGGTTCTTCCCGAAGGCTCGAAGGGCGAGCTTGTTTTTACAAGCCTTGATAAGGAAGCTTTCCCGCTTCTCAGATACCGTACAAGAGACATCTGCGTTCTTTCAAGAAAGAAGTGCTCCTGCGGCAGAACACTCATCAAGATGAGCAAGCCCATGGGCAGAAGCGACGATATGCTTATCATCAGAGGCGTAAACGTATTCCCCTCACAGATTGAAACAGTTCTTCTTAAAGAAGGCTATTCGGCTAACTATCTTATCGAGGTTGACAGAGCAAACAACACAGATACTCTTGACATTTCTGTTGAGCTTAATCCCGAGCAGTTCTCCGACACAGTTAAGGAAATCACTGCCAAGGAAAAAGCACTTGCAAACGCAATCAAGACAATGCTCGGCATCAACCCCAAGGTACATCTTGTTGCTCCCAAGACCATCACAAGAAGTGAAGGTAAGGCAGTAAGAGTTATTGACAAGAGAAAGCTTCATGATTGATTTGGAAAGGAGTTAATGAAATGAGCGTTAAACAGATTTCTGTTTTTATTGAAAACAAAAAGGGTAAGCTTGCAGAAGCTACCAGATTCATTGCAGACCATAACATTAATCTCAGAGCACTTTCAATAGCAGACACACAGGATTTCGGTATTCTCCGCATTATCTGCGACGATCCCAAGAATGCTGAAGCAGCTCTCAAAGACGGTGGTTACATCACAACCGTAACAGACGTACTTGCAGCAGCTATTTCGGACACTCCCGGCAGCCTTGCTACAATCCTTGAGGTTCTTTCCGATGCAAACGCAGTTGTTGAATATACCTATGCTTTCAATTCCTCGAAAGCAGGCGCATATATGATTTTCAGAGTTGACGACAATCAGGTTGCAGCCGCTGCTCTTGCAGGCGCAGGCATCAAAACCGCAAATCAAGAAGATTTGTTTTGATTAGTCTTATATAAACGAATACCCCATATCAGCCAATCGGTTGATACGGGGATTTTGTTACTTATGATAAAGCTTTTTGGTCTGGTATCTCGGCTCACAGGTCAAGTTCATACCGATTTTTCTGTAAACGTCGGCATCAACCTGTGAAAGAATAACCGTTGAATGTGCCTCGCAGCCTTTAAGAAGCTCTATTGATTCAAGTGCCTTTTTTGCAACAGGGTTTGTGTTTGCGCTCATCGAAAGGGCAATAAGTGTTTCGTCTGAATGAAGTCTGGGGTTGTGACCCTTGAGAATGCCTGTTTTGAGTTCCTGGATAGGTTCGATGATTGAGGGGGCAATCATCAGCAAATCTTCAGGCAGACCGGCAATTGCCTTTGAAGCGTTAAGCAGTGCAGCAGAAGAAGCACCGAGAAGGTTTGATGTTTTACCCGTAACGATTCTGCCGTCGGGCAACTCAATTGCAACAGCAGGCTGACCGTCGGTTTCAGCGCTTCTGTCGGCGGCTGCTTTGATAACAGCCCTGTCATCTATGCTGACACCAAGCTGATTCATGAGGCTGACGATTTTGTCAACAGCCGTCTGCTTGCCTCTGCCCATGCGCAGGTCGCACATCGCATTGAAATAACGGCGGATAATTTCGGCCTTTGAAGCTTCTCTGACAGCCTCGTCATCGCTGATGCAGTATCCAACCATATTAACACCCATATCTGTGGGAGATTTATAGGGACTTACACCTTCAATTTTTTCAAAAATTGCGTTGAGAACAGGGAAAACCTCAACGTCACGGTTGTAGTTTACGGTTGTTACACCGTAAGATTCAAGATGATAGGGGTCAATCATATTATCGTCGTTAAGGTCTGCGGTTGCAGCTTCGTAAGCAAGGTTTACGGGGTGCTTGAGCGGCAGATTCCATATGGGGAAGGTTTCAAACTTTGCGTAACCTGCCTTTGTTCCTCTCTGGTTATCGTGGTAAAGCTGCGAAAGGCAGGTTGCCATTTTGCCGCTGCCGGGTCCGGGGGCGGTGATAACAACAAGCGGTCTTTCGGTTTCAATATATTCGTTTTTGCCAAAGCCTTCATCGCTTACAATGTGAGAAACGTTATAGGGATAACCTTCGATATTGTAGTGAATAAAAACTTTAACGCCAAGCTGTTCAAGCTTTGATTTGAAAGCAAGGGCGGCAGGCTGACCGTTGAACTGTGCAAGCACAACACTGCCGACAAAAAGACCTGCACCTCTGTAAGCATCAATAAGGCGAAGAACGTCCGCATCGTAGGTTATGCCGAGATCGCGGCGGATTTTGTTGCTCTCAATGTCGCTTGAGTTGATAACGATAACAACCTCCACGTCATTGGCAATATGTTTGAGCATCTGCAGTTTGCTGTCCGGCGCAAAACCGGGCAAAACTCTTGAAGCGTGATAATCGTCAAAAAGCTTACCGCCGAATTCAAGATAGAGCTTGCCGCCGAATTCATTGATTCGCTTGCTGATTTGTTCAGACTGGCGTCTGATATATGCCTCATTGTCAAAACCGATTCTGTTCAAGACCGAACACCCTTTCTTTTTGCGCAAAAGCGCAATTCATCAACTAATATAACATTATATATCATTAAAAACTTTTAATCAAGTGAAAAGACGAATTTTGTTATAAAATTAAGCCGCATCTTCAAAAGATGCGGCTTAACGTTTATTCTGTAAAATCAGGCTTCATCCGTGAAATCGTTGTCATCTGAATTTTCAGAGGTGAAGCTTACCGGCTGTTCACCGTGAACGGCTGTGTGCCTGTCTGCGATAATCGGATTTTCACTGGAAAAATCAGCGGTTTCTTCGTATTCACCGTTCAGAGAAGCAGGCTCTGAACAGCTTTCAGCCATATTCTCTGCAGACGAAACTGTGGTATCAAAATCATCAAACAGCGGATCGTCAACAATTTCTACCGGTGTGTCGGGCGAAACATACGGTGACATAGCTTCCGTTGCTTCGCCGTCATTTGAAGCGGTTTCATCCTGTGATTGCTTCAGAGCCGCTTTGCGTACTCTTTCTTTGCGCAGAAGAGTAAAGAGCACGGCAATAAGAATCATAAGCACCGCAGTGACTCCTGATATAGCAAGACCTATAACAAAGCCTCTTTGCTCAAAAGATAATTCAACTGTGTGCTCACCCTGTGAAAGGTTGAAGCAAAGATATGCATCTTCAAGAGCAACGTAATCTGCCTTTTCTATTTCTTTGCCGTCAATCTTAACTGTCCAGCCTTCGTCATAGGGGATTGACGTGAAGAAAAGGCAATCCTCTTTTGCTTTAACCGTGCCTGTGATTTTGGTTTCTTCAAATGACGTTACGTTAAGCTGACCTTCTTTAAGCACTTCATAACCCTTGTTAAGAGCTTCATCGTCAACGTAGAACGGATAAAAGTTGAAGTAGCCGTAATCCCTGTCTTTGATTGAAACAAGAACGGTAACTGTTTCACCGGGTGTTACAACGCCGAGGTCATAGATATAAGGCTCACTAGTGTTTTGCGTGTAGGTTTCATTGCCTTTGCCGATGGTGATTTCTTCAAAGCAATAGGAATCAACGTAGAGATAGCAATGACGTGTTTCGGGCACACTCAGGTAGAAAGTGGCTTCGCCCTCACCGGTATCGGGTTTTGTAAAATAGATATCACCCGATTCAAGACCCGACGTGATTTCGTCAAACTGGAAATAGTAAACGTCATGGATGTCCATCATCTTATAAACATCCTGAACTCCCGTTGCATATTCAAACCATTCGCTCTGAACCTTGAAGGGGTTGTCGTTGTCTGAATACCAGAGTTTAAGCGCTTTGTCGGCGGCAAAGCCTATGGGCAGATAATAGTTGTTTTTATATGCGGTGAATTTTCCTGAACTCATAAGCTTTGTGTAATAATCACTGTCAACACTTACTGTAGGGTGATTATCAACAACGTATTTGAGCGAATGCATCATATTATAAACGGGTGTCTGGAGGTTATAGGTGTAACTGTTGATATAGTTGCCGAACATACCGAGATTGCTCTGGGCGTTTGACATCTTTTCATATGCCATTGAAGAGAATGTTGAAATGCCGTTAAAACCGTACCACGCGGGGTCCATTCTTGCGCGGCTGCTGAGAAGTTCCATTCTGTAGGTGTCGTTGCCGTCATACTCGTCAAGGTCTTTTTTGAGCGCAACAAATTCCTGATAATCACCCGCAAAAGCACTTTTGGGCTGATTCATTGTATATCTGTCTGTGTTTGCGCACGCCAGTTCGCCGATAATGCAGCAGAGCAGAAGCACCGAAACGGCAGACTGCTGATATTTGGTGTCTTTCATAAGCGCAAAAACAAGGCAGTAGGTAACAACAAAAATCATGCTTATGAGGATAGTGATATCTTCAACGTTTTTGGAGCCGAGTTCCTGGATAAAAATTATTGCAATAAGCACGCCTAAACCTGCGCCGAGAATGCTTCTGCCGCTGAATTCATTAAGCCTTGTGAATGCCTTGTGGGCAAGCTTGAGCAGAATGAAGCAATACATAAACGAGAAACGGTAGGGCAGGTCGTTGGGGTAGTGGAAGCCGTGCCAGATATAGTTGAGAACGTTAAGGTTGAAGCTGAAATAGAGCAGACCGAGAAGAAAAACGTGAGCTGCTTTTTCTTTGATTGAAACTGATTTTGTAAAGAGATAAAGCGGAACGAGAATAAGAGTTGCCATACCGCAGAATACGTTGGGCAAAACGTCTGTGCCGCTGCTTCTGATTGTGGGGTTAACGCTTGCAAGGTGATTTGCAAGGAAATCAAAAATAGTGAAATATGACTTGTATTCAGTCGGGAACGTGCCTGATGTTGCCGAGCAGCTCTTGAGAATGAAGTAAACGGGAATCAGCGCAAAAGCAACAAGGCAGGCGGCGCCGATGCTTGCAAAAGCAAAAGTAAAACCGCTTCTGAGCAGAATGTTACCCTTTATAAGGTCAAGGAATTTGATTTTCTTTTTGCCGTTTTCTTTAAGCGTGTAAGGTGTATCGCTTGTAACGGAAAGAATTTCGTTGTTGCTGAAGAAATATACAAGGAAATAGAGAACGGAGAAAATGCAGACCATATAACCCATATAGTAGTTGGTCAGCAAGGTGAGAGCAAGAATGGGAATATAGAGTTTAGGACTCCGCTTGTTGATAATGTTTTCGATGCCGAGGATAACAAGCGGAAAATATGCCATTGTGTCAAT
>JAZNBM010000122.1:0-15353 GCA_045587045.1 Acutalibacteraceae bacterium
CGAATAAGGAATAAGGAAAACAAAAATTACAACGCAAGCGAAAAGACGCATTGCAGGACTTGAATATCTTGTATCAAGAAGCTGAGGCATTGTTTTGATTTTGAGTCTTGCCGAAACGTCTCTCGTTCTTCTGGCAAGAACTTTCCAGGCAAGCCACGAACCAAAAACGGCGTTACCGATACCTGCAAGAATACCCCAAAGACCGAAGCCTTTGCCTGTTCCGCCTGCATAACCGACAAACATAACGGCAGAGAAATAAGCCGTACCGTAAGAAAGAGCCGAAAGCCACGCACCTGCATTACGTCCGCCTACCGTAAGGTCGGCAATACTGTGAGCTTTTTTGCCCTGTGTAATTCCGATGATTGCCATAACAACAACGTAAACACCGATAGTTATCCATATAGCCATTCTTAATCGCCCCTTTAAACTTTTAAAGCTTTAAAGCTTTTATGCGCTAAAGCGTTGTCTGTATAATACACCTTTATTCTCTGTTTGTCAATAGCAAATCTGTTTTTTCTTATGTTTTTTGCAAAAAATAAAGCCTGAAACCGTTTGCTTAACCGCGGTCTCATAGCTTTATAATATACATTTATCTAATTCTGCCTTCTTCTCCCCTGCTGAGCCTGTCAAAATTTGATATATGGCGCAGAAGAATAAGCATTGCACAGGAAGCTGCAAAGATACAGTTTTCAATTTGGTTTGCTGTGCTTAAAAAATATGCAAGAAGCGGATAAACAGCCGCACAGATTCCCGAAGCAAGTGAAACGTAGCCGCTTGCCCACAAAATCACACCAAACAAAACCAACAGTATTGCCGCCGTAACAGGCATCACACCTAACGCCGCACCCACTGCGGTTGCGACCCCTTTTCCGCCTTTGAATTTGTGAAAAACAGGCAAAACGTGACCTAACTGGGCAAAAAATCCTGCTGCAAGAATTGTCGAATAGGCAGCATCCGTTGTGTTAATAATAATTCTTGCCGCCAAAACAGCCAGCAAGCCTTTTAAAACGTCACACAAAAACACTGCCAGACCGAATTTTTTGCCGTAAACCCTCACTGCGTTTGATGCCCCGGGATTGCCGCTGCCCTCTTTTCTGATGTCAACACCGTAAATCAGACGCGAAAAAATAATCGCAGGGTTAATGCTGCCCAGAAGATATGCAATTGTCACAGATATTAATGTATATACCATAATTTATCACCCATTGGTATTTTTTCCGTCAAACAGAAAAAAATACAGGGCAATTTTTTTGCCATATTTATACATCATTATACTTGATTTATGAAAAAAACAGTGGTAGAATATCTTGTAAAAATATTTTTCCGGACTGTTTCACAACAATCCGGTTTTAAAAGGGGACTTTCAAATGGAAAGAAGAACAGGCACAATATCAAGAGGCATCCGTTGCCCCATCATCCGTCAGGGCGATGACCTTGCACAGATAGTTTGCAACAGCGTTGTTGAAGCTGCCGAAATCGACGGCTTTGAACTCCGCGACAAGGACGTTGTCGCCGTAACAGAATCAATCGTTGCAAGAAGCCAGGGTAACTACGCAAGCATTGACGCCATTGCCAAAGACGTCAAAGCAAAACTCGGCGGCGAAACAATCGGCGTTATTTTCCCGATTCTTTCAAGAAACCGTTTTGCAGTTTGCCTCAGAGGCATTGCAATGGGCGCTAAAAAAGTTATTCTTATGCTCAGCTATCCCAGCGACGAAGTAGGCAATCATCTTCTCACTCTCGACCAGCTTGACGAAGCGGGCGTCAACCCCTACAGCGACGTTCTTTCGCTTGAAAAATACCGTGAACTCTTCGGCGAAAACAAACACGAGTTCACAGGCGTTGATTACGTTGACTATTATTCACAGATTATCACCGAAGCAGGTGCTGAGGTAGAAATTATTTTTGCTAATCAGGCAAAGGCTATCCTCGATTATACCGACTGCGTTCTGACTTGCGATATCCACACAAGAGCAAGAACAAAGAGAATTCTCAAAGCAGCAGGCGCAAAGGTTGTTTGCGGTCTTGACGATATTCTCACATCATCCGTTGACGGCAACGGTTATAATGAAAAATACGGTCTTCTCGGTTCAAACAAATCAACAGAAGATACAAACAAGCTCTTTCCCAAGGATTGCACGGATTTCGTTTATAAAACACAGGAACTTCTCAAGGCCGCAAGCGGCAAAAACATTGAGGTTATGGTTTACGGTGACGGCGCATTCAAAGATCCTCAGGGTAAAATCTGGGAGCTTGCAGACCCCTGCGTTTCACCCGCTTACACAGCAGCTCTGAGCGGCACACCCAACGAGCTTAAGCTCAAGTATCTTGCCGATAACGACTTCAAAGATCTCAGCGGCGAAGCTCTTAAAGAAGCAATCTCCAAAAAGATTGAAGAAAAAGACGGCAGCAGCCTTGTAGGCAATATGGCAGCACAGGGCACAACTCCCCGTCAGTTCACAGACCTTATCGGTTCTCTCTGTGACCTCACAAGCGGCTCGGGCGACAAAGGCACCCCCGTTGTTCTTGTTCAGGGTTATTTTGATAACTATACAAACTGATTTTATAAAGAGAAAATAACGGAGGTAAAAAATATGCAAAGTGTTGTACGTCCCGAATCAATGGCACGCATCACAACTCCCGAGCTTGCAAACGCATTCATCGAGGAGCAGGTAGCTCAGGTAAGAGCACAGGTTGGCGACAAAAAAGTTCTTCTCGCTCTCTCGGGCGGTGTTGACTCATCGGTTGTTGCAGCTCTTCTTATCAAAGCAATAGGCAAACAGCTTGTTTGTGTTCACGTCAACCACGGCCTTATGCGCAAAGGCGAAAGCGAACAGGTTATTGAAGTTTTCGGCAAAGAGCTTGATGCTAACCTTATTTATATTGATGCAACCGACCGTTACCTTGACCTTCTCAAAGACGTTTCAGACCCCGAAACAAAGAGAAAAATCATCGGCAACGAATTCATAAAGATTTTTGACGAAGAAGCCAAGAAGCTTGAAGGCATTTCCTTCCTTGCTCAGGGTACAATTTACCCTGACATCATTGAGTCAAAGGGCGTTAAGGCTCACCACAATGTTGGCGGTTTGCCCGAAGAAATGAAGATGGAGCTTGTTGAACCCGTTGCTCTTCTTTACAAAGATGAAGTAAGAGTTGTCGGCGAAGCACTCGGTCTGCCCCACGCTATGGTTTACCGTCAGCCGTTCCCGGGTCCCGGTCTCGGCGTTCGTTGCCGCGGCGCAATCACACGGGGCAGACTCCACGCTCTGCGTGAAGCAGATGCAATTCTCCGCGAAGAATTTGACAACTGCGGTCTTGCAGAAAAGGTATGGCAGTATTTCATTGCTATCCCCGACGTTAAGAGCGTTGGCGTAAAAGACGGCAAGAGATATGAAGGCTGGCCCGCAATCATCCGTGCAGTTAACACCAAGGATGCAATGACAGCCACCATCGAAGAAATCCCCTACCCCGTTCTTCACCACATCACAGACAGAATCACTCACGAGGTTGAAGGCATCAACCGTGTCCTCCTCGACCTCACCCCGAAGCCCATCGGCACAATCGAGTGGGAATAATCGCCGAGCGCTGTCTGCGGCAGAAGAAGCGAAGGTGATTATTTGCCGAAAATACAGAGCAATGCGAAGCGCTACAAGCGAGCAGTGCGACAATATTTTCGGTGGGCAGATTCCGAAAAATCTTGCCAACATTGTATGCTCCGGTTTTATTGTGTATAAATGCTCCGTGGCAACGTTTTGGCAACATTTGAATTATCTAAAAGTTAAGAGCTAACTGATTTTTATAGTCAGTTAGCTCTTTTTAATTTATATAGATGTTTTTATTCGTTTCGCTTTTTCCCAAGCTTTAGGATTAAACCGTTTGTAAAAATCTGCTTTCATTTCATCTCTTTTAAAGAAATCTTTTTTTACTATAAGGAATGCAATTTTATCAATCAATTCGTTTTGTTTATCTTCAGTTTGTTCATTGAAGCGAAAGATTTTCAATTCTCCTGACTTTTCAAATTTCAGCAGTTCGTCATATGCGTCATCAATGTAAATCACTTTATTTGCACATGCAGCATGTTGGCTGTAATACATACGTTCTCTATCATCAACTGCATAAAAATCTTTGGTTTTCGGTATGCAATATAAATAACCCGAAACGCCTTTATAAAAACGCTCAATTTGATTTGGAAATTGTTCTTCATAGAAAGTCATTCCGTTTTTTATAAATGCTGTAACATACTTACCGTCATAGCAATTATGCTCCGAGTCCCAAATATAAAACAAAGCATACGGAACATTATCCGTCAAATATACAACTTTTTTATCAGTTCCGTGGAGTATAGATATTGCTTCCAACACTTCAATTTTTTCTGTAATCGACCCGTGATATAAATAATTCATTTGAACACCCCTGATTTAATTTAATTAACACACAATTCTCTTTCCATCTTTATAAACGATACCATCTGTAACAGCTATTTTCAGAATAATTGTATTAACATCACCTTCATCGGTGTGACCATTATTATACCAAGAAGCAAACGCATTCCTCAATTTGTCAGCCAAATCTTTATTTTCTTCAAGACAAATATATCCTAAACTTTCAGCTTTACCGTGTCCCGAAAACCATTCACCGCAAATACCAACAACAGGATTTCTGTTAATATGTTTCATCTTATTTGTTGCAGCATTAGTAATTGTATAAAAAGCTCCGTCAATATAAATTGCATCAACAATTCTGACCCACGGCTTTCCCTTTTCGTCAACAGTAGCGACAGAAATAAGAGAGTCAGTACTGAAACACTCTTTCAATATGTTATCAAAATCTTTGTTCATACATTATCCTCGATAACTTATATAGTTTTTCTTCTAATTTCAGAGATACGCAATTCAATCATTTTCTTCAAAAACGGCAAATCGTTTTTATTGGCATTATCAATACGGAAAGTACAACCACATACATCGTCAAAAATTTTACCGAAAATATTTTTTGTTTTTCCTCCACCGCAAGAACCGCACTTGCCGCAATGATCAACATATTTCCATGCTGCATTTTTTACATTCTCATCGGCAATTACGTCTTCAAAGGCATTGCTGTCCTCAGACCAAATAGTCCAATCGTTATGAGGCTCGTCAGGATCTTTAATTGCAATAAAACAAACATATTCACCGTTAAATTTGCAAAGAAAATATATTTTGTCTTTCCAATAGCCGTTGTCTTTTAGAAACTCAACATTGCTACTCTGCAAATAATTTACAAAATCTAAAGCATTCTGTTTAATATCATCGTTTAAATTCTCACTTATGTAATCAATAATGTTTTCGTTCATAGAATTACCTTTCAGTTTCAGTAATCATTTTAAAATCTTTTCTCAAACTCTCAATATCCATATAAACAATTCCGTGAATACCGAGCTCTTTTGCAGCTTTGATATTCGCAACCGAATCATCAATAAAAACACATTCATCGGGATTGAGATTATATGTATCCAAGAGGTATTTGTAAATTCTCATGTCGGGTTTTGCAATTTTTAAATGTGACGAAACAACAGCACCCTTTGCTTTTTTGAAGAAATCAAATTTATTGCTGATGTATTCATATCCGTCTTTTGAAAAATTGGTCAGAAGATAAATATCATAACCCTGCTCATAAACCTCATTATAGAATTTCACCGTATCATCGTATGCAACATAAAGCTCCATCCAATCCTCGGCAAAAAATCTTCTGAGTTCAGGCTCTAACTCTTTATGCTTTTCAACATAGATTTCGATAATATCCTTGAAGCTCTCATACTTTGCTATGTCCATATCTCCCCAAAGAGAATCTGTCCATATAGCATCAAGCAAAGCCTGATATTTTTCTTCATCATATCCGTATTTTCTTAAATATTCGCTCGGGTCGTTGTTGATTAAAACTTTGCCTAAATCAAAAATAACATTTTTAATCATCGAAACAATTCCTTTTCAACTTCAGAACACAGGCATTTCTGTGAAAAAATTTTTGGTCGGAGCTTTCAGTTTATGTTTTAAAGTTCAATCTTAAGACACGGATAACCGAGAAGTTTATCGCTTACGCTATCGGGTTGATGTCCGCCGATATAAAGTATGATTTTGCCGTCGGGGTCAACTCTTTCGCCGTCCATAGTAACTGCCTTTATCCAGTAACGGTCGATATCAAGAGTGATTTCTCTCTTTTCGCCTGCTTCAAGCACAACGGGCTTTACCGAGCAAAGCTGCCAATGAGGAGTTGCAACACGGCTGTCGGTATAAGCGGCATAAGCCTGAACAATTTCCTTGCCCTTAAATCCGCCTGCGTTTTCAACCTCTGCGCTTACTGTAATCTTTTCGCCGTCTGCAGAAATAATCTTTGCATTGTCATACTTATAGTTTGTGTATGAAAGACCGAATCCGAAGGGATAGAGTGCATCACCGTCAATATATCTGTAGGTTCTGCCCTTCATGCTGTAATCCTCGAAATCGGGCATATCGTGGTCGCCTCTGTAGATTGTTACAGGAAGCCTTGCCGACGGATTTACTTCACCTGAAAGAATATTTGCGAGTGCAAGTCCGCCGAGCGAGCCGGGATACCATGCGTGAATAACCGCCTTTGCATGATTTCTGACCTTTTCGCCAACGTCAATTGAGCTGCCGCACATAAGTACAACAACAACATTTTCGCAAACATCGCATACCGCTTCTGCAAGTTTCTGCTGTGTTGCAGGAAGATAGAGCGAATTCTTATCGCCGCTTGTTGTGTAATCATCAACAAAACCCGTATCCTCACCCTCGATTGAACAGTCAAGACCGAGAGCCAGGATTGTTATATCTGCTTCAGCGGCGATTGCAACACCGTCACTCAACATATTTCCAAAACCGCTGCAGTAGTTGAGATGCTCCATACAGTAGTTACATCCCTTTTCAACCTTTATATCCGCATTTGTGAACACTCTGCGGATACCGTCGGCAACGGTCACGTATTCGGAAGCATATCCGTTGTAGTTACCTTCAAGAGCGGTAACAGAAAGTGCATTCGGACCGATAACAGCAATTTTCTTATCTGTGTTCTTATCGAGAGGAAGGAAATTATCATTGTTTTTAAGAAGAGTAATGCATTGTTCTGCCGTTTTGAGGTTGAGTACCCTATGTTCCTTGCTGTCAAGCTTATCAAGACCTATATCCGAGTAAGGTCTAACCTCTTCAAATTCACCGAGAAGATAGCGGATTGTAAAAACATTCTCTGCCGCTGCGGTAATTTCATCTTCTGTTACAAGGTCCTGCTCATATGCATCAACAAGCGCACCGTAAGTTCCGCCGCAGTTGAGGTCACAGGTATTCTTAAGCGAAACGGCAGCAGCCTCTGTCAGAGAATTAACATATTTATGGAATTTATAAATATCACCTATTGCGTCACAGTCGGAAACAATATAGCCGTCAAAATTCCATTTTTTGCGCAGAACATCAACAAGAAGATACGAATGAGCGCAACAGGGATCGCCGTTCATGCTGTTATATGCACCCATAACGCCCGCAACACCTGCTTCAACGGTCTTTTCAAAAGCAGGAAGATAAGTTTCCCACAGGTCGTGCATATCCGTTACGGAATTAAACCCGTATCTGTTCTTTTCGGGACCCGAATGAACGGCATAATGCTTTGAGCAGGCAGCCGCTTTATAAAATTCACCGTTACCCTGAATGCCTTTGATGAATGAAGCACCAAGTTGAGAAGTAAGAAACGGGTCTTCTCCGAATGTTTCCTGACCTCTGCCCCAGTGCGGATCACGGAAAATATTGATGTTGGGTGCCCAGAAGGTAAGACCCTTAAAAATGTCGTGGTCGCCGTATTTTACGTGTTTGTTATACTTTGCTCGTCCTTCTGTTGAGATCGCATCTGCAACCTCTCCCACAAGGTCAGGGTCAAATGTGGCACCCATTGCGATTGCGTGAGGAAATACGGTTGCCGTACCTGCTCTTGCAACCCCGTGTGAGCCCTCGTTCCACCAGTTATATTCATCAATGCCAAGTCTTTCGATTGCGGGTGAGTTATATACAAGCTGGGAAAGTCTTTCCTCAACTGTCATTTTTGCAACTAATTCTTTTGCTTTCTGCCTTGCCTGAGCTTTTGTCATACAAAAATCTCCTTTGCGATGATAGATAAAGTATATATCAAGATTTAAATAAAAGTCAATAATAAGCAAGATAAAGATAGTTGTGTTTATGGACAAAAAGCGACTCTGCTAAGGATATCGAAATAAAACATATCCTTAAAAACGCTTTAACTGATAAGGTCAATGACCGTGAGGTTTATATGAAAGGCATCGACCATAGTTACTACTACGAAGGTTACAGTACCTTTAAGGCAGAAGAGTTATAAATGGAATATATTACTTGTTGTTTAAAACTTAAAGGGAAGTCTAACAGTGAGCTTTGATAAAAAGCAGATGACTGAAGAATTTATAAAATTACAATATATAACTCCTGCCATCCAGAGTAAATGGGGGCTTGATCGCATTACCATATGATTATTCAAAACGGATCAATTTGTTTGAGCAAATTAAATAAAAATATTCAAAATCGTTTTATTGATTTATGCAAATTGTTATGTTATAATCTTATATTATATCATCTACGCAATCAGAAACAGTGTGCAGATTCTCACCATTTTTCCTTGGCAACGCACATATCCTTTGCTGTGTAGCAATCTTTCTTACAATGTTCCTGAATAATATTCTTTAATCTACAGCTTCAATTGCACAGAAGAATGCAAAAATCAGAATCAACGATTATCAACTTCAGAAATAAATTAAGAGGTGTTTGATGTGAAATTTGTTGATGTGAAACAAAACAACAATGTTTACGGCGACGGAGTGCACGATGATGCAAAAGCTTTGCAGGCTTGTATTGATTCAGTGAAAGGCGGCGGAACTGTTTATTTTCCCGACGGTACATATCTTATTTCCGCTACCCTCATTTTCTATTCGCATCAGACACTTAAGTTTTCTGACAATGCGGTTATTCTCAGAAGTGACAAAAGTGATCCGATAACAAGATACCTTCTCGCTTCCTATTCGGAGCCCGAATGGGGCGGCTACGAAGGTACTCACGACGTTGTTATTTCAGGAGGAATTTTTGACGGCAATAAGGATTTAACCGAACTCAGCACCCTTGTGAATACGGTTCACTGCAGAAACATTACCATTGAAAACTGCAGATTCCGTAATTGTGCTCAGTGGCATTTTATTGAAATCAACGGAACAGAAAATGCAACAGTGCAAAACTGCGTTTTTGACGGTCCGTCATACACAGTAAAAAGTGACATTCTTTTTAACGAGCAAATTCAGCTTGATATGACAACGCACGGCTCCTACGGTCCCGTTTATGACTGCAACGGCAACTTGATAGATTTTAAATCTGATGACACAGTTTGCCGTAATATTACCATAAGAAATAACATCTTCAAATGCGACGGTTTTCCTGGAGTAGGTCATCACGGCGATATTGATCATCACGATATCATTATTGAAAACAATATATTTGACGGTCCTTCGGGCAGAATCGGTAAAAGCAGAGGTTACATTTTCTTCAGACCCATGGTTTACAACCTTACGGTCAAAAACAATGTGTTTCTTGCTCCCGAAGAAATTGATTCTCCGTGCTACGGAATAATCCACGAAAACGGTGACCCCTCTGCTTTAAAATCAGAAAACAACCTTTTCAGCGGCAAAATCGATAAAGAAATTATTATCGGCGAATAAAATCTATCCTTATTCTTTGGAGGTACTGAAATGAAAAGCAAGAAAAAAACTATAATTATTGCAGTTTCTGTTGTTCTGATTCTCGGAATCATCGCAGGCTCTCTGGCATTATATTTCACAAGATACCATAAAGACAAAAATGATACTGAAGAATTTTACAGACATAACGTTGCTTCCGTCGGCTATGAAAACACCTTTGAAACAGCATACCCCTTTACCGATGTTTACGATATCATCAAAGAGCATTTTGAAGCCGAATTACCTGAAGGCAAAACAGAAAAAAAGGTTGTTATTATCGGCTATGACGGCTGCCGTGCAGATATCCTTGCCGAAAGGCAGGATAACGGCGCTGTGAGCTATCTTCTTAAAAGCGGCGCATCCATTAACCTTACCTATTGCGGCGGTGTGAACTACCCTGCAAAAAACACGCAGGACACTTCTACCGCCCCCGGCTGGTGCTCAATGCTTACCGGCGAATGGGCAGACGTGCACGGCATAACAGGCAATGGTATAACAAAAAAAGTTGAGCCTAAAATGATTATGACATCGCTTATTGAAGAAAATGTTATTGATGATGCCGCATTCATCACAAAGTGGAAGGGTCATTTTTCAAGAAATAACTCAACATACAAAGACGAAAAAGCCTATTGCGAAGAAAACGGTATCGATATAGATTTTAACCTTCGCAAAAACAAAAAAGACGTTCATACGGGAGCAATGGAAGAAATAACAAGCGCTGACTGTGCAGACTTTGTTTTGGTTATTTATGAGGATACAGATTCTGCGGGACATGATTTCGGATTTTCATTCAATAACCCCGTTTATAAAGACGGATTCAAAACGGAAGATGCATACGGCTACGAAGTTATCAAGGCTATTGAAGCAAGAGAAACTTATGATACTGAAGATTGGCTTATTATCGTTACTTCAGACCACGGCGGAATCGGCACCGACCACGGCGGACCGAGCATTCAGGAAAGAATGAACTTTGTTGTTATGAATAAAGAATGGGACTGATACCATTCGAAAACACTCCGGAATAATCCGATAGCTTCTTCATTTGTGCAGTTTTTTATAATACAGGAGAAATGACTATGTCAAGAAAATATTTACATATAATAGTTATCGGTGTTGACGGTGCCGGCAGTTGGTTTAAAGTTGCCGACACACCGTGCTTTGACAAAATATTTGAAAACGGTGCAGTCACGTACAGTGCACTTTCTTCAAAACCCACCATCAGTGCAGAGTGCTGGGGCTCAATGCTTATCGGCGTGGGTCCCGAAATCCACGGACTCACAAACAGCATAGTTTCTTCTGTTCCTTATGACGTGAATTCCGCATTTCCTTCGGTTTTCAGAAGAATAAGAGAAGCATATCCCGATGCCGTTCTCGGCTCATACTGTGACTGGAATCCCATAACGTACGGAATAGTTGAAAACAATATCGGGGTTTCCAACGCCACGGCAAACGACACGGAGCTCACGCCGATTGTCTGCGATTATATCAGTGATAATAAACCCGACTTTCTTTTTATCCACTTTGACAGTGTTGACGGTGCAGGGCACTCAACAGGCTACGGACTGCCTGCTTTTATCAATCGCCTCCACGAGGTTGATAAGCTTATCGGCGATGTTTACACGGCTGTCAAAAACGCAGATATGCTTGAAGATACGCTCTTTATCGTTATCGCAGACCACGGCGGTACCAACGACGAAAACAACAAGGGCAGTCACGGCGGATGGACAGATGAAGAAAAATTTGTAACCTTTGCCGCAACGGGCAAAGGAATAAACAAAACCGAAATTGAAGAAATGAATATCCGCGACCTTGCCGCCATTGTGCTTTATGGCATGGGCATAAATGCTCCGGAATTTGATGAAGCGGGTTGGACTTCGCAAATTCCCGAAGGTCTGTTTGCGGATTACAAAGGCTATTACCGTGATATTTCTCACCTCACAGGTGCCGCACCGAGAATTTCAAAAACACACCATAATTCTGAATTAGTTTAAAAACGCCAAATAAAAAGCTGACTGAATTAAAATCAGTCAGCCTTTATTCTTTATGCTTCAAACGGATTCCAATAAAACCCGCTGTCGTAAAAACCTTTTTTCTCAATGTATTCCATTGATTTATTAACCTGTTCGGCAACGGCTTCGTCATTATGACATTTATCGGAATTCAGGAAAAAGTTTCTCCAACAATTCCACTGTATTGCATTTGCTTTGTTTTCGGGAATAACCGGATTTATCTCTTTTAATACATTTCTGATTCTGCAAAGCTCGGCATTCATTTTCTGATTGCAAAGCTCCTCATCACGTACTTCACAGTCAAGATTATACAGCGGTTTAAGATAATCGGGATTGTGCGCCACAACCAACACGTGCGAAGAATCCACAGACCATATTTCAAGAATTGAATTCGGTTGCTTCGGCAGTAAAACGTTTTTGAACGTAAAGCCGTCTCTGTTGTCGCTCAGACCGATATCGGAAAGAGCCGATGTTTTGTCTTGGGTTATATCTTTCGGCAAAGCAGAAAACACGCCCCATACGAATTGCATATCCCTTAAATTCACATCGTGACGTAATTCTTCATCAGAAAGGAAAAGTCTGCTTTCTGCCCATTTTTCGCAACCGTCCCAACCGCAACAATCATAACATTCCAGCTCGGTAATAAGCCAGTTATGTTCGGGTAATTCAGGCAGCAAGGCAAGAATATCTTTTATATAGCCGTTAAATCCTTTACGTTTTATACGAACAGCAGGCATTTTCTTCACCCCTTGTCAGATTATCTTGTGATAATATTATAACATAACTTCCGTTATGTTTCAACAATGTAAAATGTTGAAACTGTTTGCTTCTTTTAGTTGCAAAGTGACACTCAAGATGTATTGAATTAAGCTTCTCTGATTACATATTTATAGAAATCAACTGCAGGAGCAAGTGTAGCCACGTCAACGTTTTCGTCGATGCCGTGAACGCTGTCAAGCTGCTGCTTGTCTATCTTGAAAGGAACAAAACGCAGGCAGTTATCGCACACGTTGCCGAAATATCTGCTGTCAGTTGCGGCGTTCATAACGTAAGGTACGGATTTATATTCGGGGAAAACGCTTGTGACTGCTTTTTCAATGAATTTAAACGCATCACCCTTGAAATCTGTGATTCCCGACTCAATACCGTCTTCGATTACAACCGTTTCAATATCATATTTCTTTGCAAGAGCAGTAATTGCATCAATGCTGTTTTTCTTGCCCTGATGGTGTGAAAAACGCATATTGCCGACAATCCAGGCTTCCTGAGGAATAACGTTTGCACCGTCTGAACCCTTGCTCATTGTGAACGCAAGAGTTGTACGAAGCATTGCCGCACCTGCAGATGAAATTGAAGGCATAACTTTTTTAAGCAAAGGTTTGAAGATACTTACGTTACCGAAAGCAGTTTTCATAATGCCTTTCATTGTAGGCGAAAAACGTGTAAGCATTTCTTTGACGGTATCGGACATATAAACGTCAAAGCATTCTGCCTTTTCTGCCTCTGCCATAAACTTTCCGAGACGGACAAGAGGAGTATTTTTGCCTGGTGCTGATGCGTGACCGCCGTTTGATTTGGCAATGAATTTAAGGTCAACGTAGCCCTTTTCACCAACTCCGATCATTGCAAAAGTGCCGTCAGCGCCGCCGATGGGGTCATACAGAATCATACCGCCCTCATCAAGAATCATATGAAATTTCATATTCCTTGCCTCAAGCTCACGGGACATGGTAATGGCGCCTTCACTGCCGACTTCCTCGTTACAGGTAGTAACAAAATATGTGTCTCTTTTGGGTGTAAATCCGTCCTTGATAAGCTCTTCTGCAGCCTGAAGCATCATTGCAAGACCACCCTTTGTGTCGAGCGTGCCTCTGCCCCATACTCTGCCGTCAGCAATTTCGCCCGAAAAAGCAGGGTGAGTCCATTCGCCGCTTGCTTCAACAACGTCGTGATGATTCATAAGCATAACAGGCTTTAACGAAGAATCTGTACCCTTCCATTTAAGAAGAAGGCTGCCGTTAAACTCTTCACATTCAACAGTTTTAAAAAGATTGGGAAAGGTTTCACGCAGTACCTTATGGAATCCCAGAAATTTTGTAATATCCTTATTTTCTTTTGATGAAACAGTTTCAACCTTGATAAACTTCGAAAGAATCTCGGCATACTGCATTGCACGAACGTCGCTCATTTTAAACATCTCCTGAATAGATAATATTAAAATTATAACATATATTTCAGCTGAAATAAAGTGTTTTATTAAAAAACAGATAAATTGAAAGTTAATTAAAACTGCACCTTGCCGCACAGTTCGGTTGCGCTCAACTGCAATCTCAACCATACGTTGCTCCGTACCTTGCAAGAAACCGTGGGTTAAATTCCTTTCAGATATAAAAAAACAGGCAACACTTTTGTGTTACCTGCTTTTTGGTGCGAGTGGCGGGACTTGACTCGCACCGCTGCGGCGGCTTGGTCGCTCGCGGTCACAACAGTCCACCGGACTGTTGCTCTGTGCCGCTCGTCCTTCAAGTCCCTACTGATAAAAAAATACAAGCCGTTCTCATGAACGGCTTGCTTTTTGGTGCAGGTGTTCATAACGGACTTGAATAAAGTTTTTTAAAGTATTGCTTATCAGTAAAAAATATGGTATACTAAAACTGCCAAACAAACTAAATAAACGGATATAGGGATATTTTCTATTTTATGGGATAAGTATGCCCTTTTCTAATTACACTATTTTTGAATTTGGTAAAAACGCAAATTCCACTTAATAGTGTAGTTTGGATGTATATCCCTATCTGTTATAGTTTGTTTGGCGACAATCGGAGTTTGCGTTTTTCGGTGCGTTGACTTCGGTTGGCGCACTTTTTTATTTTAAAGGATTTTTAATATTAACCAAAAAGGAGTATAACAATGAAATGTAGCAACTGTAATACAGAAGTTAGTGAAAATACAAAATATTGCCCGAATTGTGGCAATGGACTTAAAATTTTGCCCGAAACCAAAGACAGTATTATCGGAAAGGATTGTATCGTATCAATAGTGATGTCATTAATCAGTTTTATTTTGACAACCATCATTCGATTCAATGTTGATGAAAAAACTGATTTAACACCAAGTGCATTAAATTATAACTGGGGAATGGCCGTTCCAAGTGAGATTAAACCATTTGTATTAGCAGTACCAATAATATTTACACTAATTACAATTATAAAAACAGTAATGTCATCAACCATGAACAAAAAAGAAAAAGTTATTTCCTATATCATTGCAGCATTTTCTTTAGTTGTTTCAGTAGCGATTGTGAATTGGAGTTTTGATATTTAATATTTTGGTTGTCCATAATTTTAACGAGCATCGGATTTTGACACCAAAGTCCAAACACACCGAAAAGAACAAGCCTTTCTCGAAAAAGAGAAAGGCTTGTTGCTATAATGGTGAATTATACTATCAAGTGCAACAGTTTAAGAAAATAAAGTAACTCATATAAATCCATGGTATAATGTGATTGCTACAAAACAAAAACCAAGGAGGATTCATATGAGTTATACCCATCTTACCATAGAAGAACGCTG
>JAZNBM010000123.1:0-2544 GCA_045587045.1 Acutalibacteraceae bacterium
GAGCATTTCGAGCCTTTCCGCCCATTTGTTTTCGCCCGTACAGGCAAAAAGATGCTCATATGAATACATCTGCTCCGCAACGGAACAAAGCTCCGTGCCCTGAATCGGACTCAGACCCGAAAGGCACTCGTCACCCGTAAAAAGCCCCACGGGCGTGCCGTTATATTCGTCAAGAATTGCGTGCAGTTTTTCTGCATTATCGGTGTATTCCTCTTTCAGAATATCGCAGGTGACCGCTTCGCTCTTGAGCATCATTCCGACGTTGACGATGTGGGTATCAAAACGCCAGCGGTTAAGCGGTCTTTTCCAGAGCGGAGTTGCTTCGTTATAGTCAAGACCCTGCTCTTTAAGGATTTTTGCAAGGTCAACAAGCCATTCTTCTTTGCATCTTGCATAAACAAAATTAATGGCAATAAAAGTTTCAAACCACCTTGCTTTGCCCCAGTCATAAAGCACGATATCGCCGTTTTTGAGCATATCGTGGTAATTTTTGAGAATGCTGTAAACAACGTCGGGTATTCTCTCGTCACCCGAACACCGATAATAAACCGTGAGCGTTTTGGTAATAAGCTGAACTGCCCAGGTGTCATATGTTTTGCGTTCTTCGTCGCTGCAGGGGCAAATCCAGCCATCGGGTTTCTGATAAGACAAAATGGCATCAATATATTTTTTCGCCCTTGCTATCATATCCTCATTTTCCAGCAGATAGGCAAGCGGTATGAAGCCATCAAGCCAATAGGGCACTCGCTCCCACCCCTCTTTGCTGCCGCCAATCCACGAGCTATCCTTAACGTCGGGCCAGATTTTATCAAGGTTTCCGCTCAACCCCTCCGCCTGAATCTCAAGCTGACGTTTGAGCCAGCCACACGGTTTTATTTCATTGGTTGTATAAAAATTCCATCTATTCATATCAGCACTCCTCAAATTGGTGTTGATTTCACACTTTTCTTTATATTTTATCACAAACACACTACAGATTACAACAGTAATACATAATAAACGAAAAATTTAATTATTAAGATATATTTTAAATCTTTTATACAATTTTAGCCCGAATAATCCGCCAAGTTTTTGCACAAAGGTAAATGACATATGAAATAAAGTATGCTATAATAATTCGTACACTAAAATTTTACAATTTTTTAACACTTGCGTGTTTATAATTAGAATTATTTTATATGTCAGGAGGAACCTTATGAAAATCGGACGACTTTCAAAAAAGCTTGTGGCTATGGTGCTTGCCATCATCACCGTTATGCTTGTTTCGCCCCTTAATGCCTTTGTCGGCACAGCAGAAGAAACCACCGAAGGCACCACGGGTCACGCCCTTGTGCTGCAGAGTGATTCGCTCACAGTTGTTGAGAGAAAAACAATACAGCTCACTGCTTCCGTAACCGGCGTTGAAACTCAGCCAGAAATCATCTGGGCTTCGTCAGACGAAAGCATCGCCACCGTTGATTCAAACGGCGTGGTCAAAGGCATTTCTGTCGGTAAAGCCATCATCAGAGCCAAAGCAACCGTTGACGGCGAAACAATCCACGGCGAATTTGCCATCAGCGTTGTTAAAAGCGGCAATATCCTCAAAGATTTCCTTGTAGGCCGTCAGGTGCTCAGCTATCAGTACAGCTACGTTGATGACTATTATTACACAAACGATAAAGAGGCATGGCAGTATAATTTCGGCTTCGGCAAAATCTATGACCTTGCTTCACCTTTCCTGCTTCTTGAATATGACTACATCCGCATTTTCTTCACCTACGAAGGCAAAGACTGGATGCTTCAGTTCTGGAAAGGTCAGTACGGTATGATTTTCTACGGCGGTGAAATCGGTGTTTACACAAGAATTCACTCCGACAAAGGTATCGGCCTCTTCACAATGTTCAGATGCGCTGCGGAAGAAGACTGGCTCAAAATGGAAATGACACTCTGGCATCAGGAACTCACAGGCGAATGGAACCGCGAATTCACCAGAGAATATGACTCTTACTGGTGGTGCACAGGCTTCAAAAACGGTCACCTCAGACAGGAAGAGCCTGCTGACGAGCTCCGTATGACAGGTCGAATCACATTCAAGGACGAAGAAATGACTGCCCTTGTTTCTGCAGGTCTTGAAGAATGCGGCTTTAAAAAGGTCGAAGGTCAGGAAGATATGGAACTCGATTCTTTCTGTGTTGACGGCTGCGATATATATTTCTGCTGGCAGAATATCTCCGAAGCAGAAAGCACAATGTTCATCAAAGTAAGCGCAGGCTTCCTTTATAACGTTGCAATGCTTCCCTTCTTCCCCATTATGGTTCCTTTTGCAGGAATGTTTGCAGTAGCGGTTATGCTTGTTAACGTAGTTCTTTAATCAAAATAATAATTAAAGCCTTGCTCCGAAAAGAGCAAGGCTTTTTGTTATGCTGGTGAATTATACTATCAAGTGCAACAGTTTAAGAAAATAAAGTAACTCATATAAATCCATGGTATAATGTGATTGCTACAAAACAAAAACCAAGGAGGATTCATATGAGTTATACCCATCTTACCATAGAAGAACGCTGT
>JAZNBM010000124.1:0-23780 GCA_045587045.1 Acutalibacteraceae bacterium
TGAAGAAATCATCTTTGGCGCACGTGACCTTTTCAAGGAAGTTATGAACATTCCCGATAACTATAAGGTTATCTTCTGCCAGGGCGGTGCTTCAACACAGTTTGCGGCTATTCCCCTCAACTTCCTCAACGGAAGCGGCAAGGCAGACTACGTTCTTTCGGGTCAGTTCTCAACAAAGGCTTACAAAGAAGCCACGAAGTACGGCGACATCAAGGTTGTTGCTTCCTCAAAGGAGCAGAACTTCAGCTGTATCCCCGAGCTTGATAAGGCAAACTTCACACCCGATGCAGACTATTTCTACATCTGCCAGAACAACACAATCTACGGCACACGTTTTGCTGAACTTCCCGACACAGGCAACGTTCCGCTTATTGCAGACGTTTCATCCTGCTTCCTTTCAGAGCCGATGGACGTTTCAAAATACGGCGTTATCTACGGTGGTGCACAGAAAAACGTTGCTCCCGCAGGTCTGACAGTTGTTATCGTCAGAGAAGATCTTCTCGGCAACGCAAGGGATTACACACCCACAATGCTTGACTACAAAACACTTGCTGACAACGATTCAATGTATAACACACCTCCCTGCTATTCTATCTATATGTGCAAGCTCGTGCTTGAATGGATTAAGAACCTCGGCGGTCTTGAGGCAATGAAGCTCCACAACGAAAAGAAGTGCTCCATCCTCTATGATTTCATTGATTCCAGCAATATGTTCCACAACCCCGTTAAGAAGAGCGACCGCTCAATGATGAACGTTACCTTCGTAACAGAGAGCGACGAGCTCAACGCAAAGTTTGTTAAGGAAGCAACAGAAGCAGGCTTTGTCAACCTCAAGGGTCACCGCTCGGTTGGCGGTATGAGAGCAAGCATCTATAACGCAATGCCCATTGAAGGCGTTGAAAAGCTTGTTGAATTCATGAAAGAATTCGAGAAGAAAAACTAATTCGGTTTATCTCTGAAAGGACAGATTATCAATGTTCAACATTCTTACATTAAATAAAATTTCAAAAATCGGTCTCGATAAGCTTGACAGCGCAAAATATACCTGCGCTGACAGCATCGAAGCACCCGACGCAGTGCTTGTACGCTCTGCTTCAATGCACGAAATGGAGCTTGATGCAAACACCGTTGCAATTGCAAGAGCAGGTGCAGGCGTAAACAATATTCCGATTCCTGCCTGCAGTGAAAAGGGCGTTGTTGTTTTCAACACACCCGGCGCAAACGCAAACGCAGTTAAAGAGCTTGTTCTTTGCGCACTTTTCCTTTCGTCAAGAAAGGTCGGTGCAGCTATTGACTGGGCAAAGACTCTCAAGGGCGAAGGCGAAGCAGTTGGCAAGCTTGTTGAAAAAGGCAAGGGCGCATTTGCAGGTCCCGAAATCCTCGGCAAAACACTTGGTGTTATCGGCCTTGGCGCAATCGGCGCAATGGTTGCAGACGGTGCAAAGGCACTTGGTATGAGCGTTATCGGCTATGACCCCTTCGTTTCTGAAAAGGACGGTATTGAGGTTGCTTCCGACATCAGCGAAATCTACGCAAAGAGCGACTATATCACCCTTCATCTGCCTCTTAATGACGGCACAAGAGGAATGATTAACGCAGATACACTTGCAACAATGAAAGACGGCGTAAGAATCCTCAACTTTGCAAGAGGCGAGCTTGTTGACTCAAAGTCAATCATCGCTGCTCTTGAAAGCGGCAAGGCTGCGGCTTACGTTACCGATTTCCCCAACGATGAGCAGCTTTGCGTTGAGGGCATCACAGCCATTCCTCATCTCGGCGCATCAACACCCGAGAGCGAAGAAAACTGCGCCGCTATGGCAGCACAGGAGCTTGCCGACTACCTTGAAAAAGGCGTTATCAAGAATTCCGTCAACCTGCCCAATGCCGCACTTCCCGAAGCTTTTGAGTGCCGCACCTGCTTCATCCACAAGGAGGATGAAGCTTTTGGTTCAAAGGTTTCGGCAGAAGCAATCGCACAGGGAGCCGCAATCAAGAATCTTTTCAGCGCAAGCAAGAAAGGTATGGGTTACACGGTAATTGATACCGACAAACCCCTTGACACCGCAAAGATTGACGGCGCTATCAAAATTAGAAAAATATAAAAAATCAACCGGTGAGTTTCGGCTCACCGGTTTTTGTTAACAAAAAAGGCACCCCTTGCGGAGTGCCTTTAAACTTTGTTTTGACTTATGCTTTGCCTGCGCAGCCGAGAACGTTCTGGATCTTGTGCTCAACCATACCTTCAATTGCGGTACGTGCGGGAGCAAGATACTGTCTGGGGTCAAAGTGACCGGGATTCTCTGACATATACTTTCTGATAGCGGCTGTCATTGCAAGACGAAGGTCGGAGTCGATGTTGATCTTGCAAACTGCGTGTTCAGCAGCCTTGCGAAGCTCGCTTTCGGGGATACCGATAGCGTTTTCCATCTTGCCGCCGTATTCGTTGATCTGGTCAACAAACTCGGGGATAACCGATGATGCGCCGTGAAGAACGATGGGGAAGCCGGGAAGCTTCTTTTCGATTTCTTCAAGGATGTCGATGCGGATTTTGGGATCCTGACCGGGCTTGAACTTGAATGCGCCGTGGCTTGTGCCGATAGCGATTGCAAGTGAGTCTACGCCTGTTCTTGTAACGAAGTCAATAACTTCTGCGGGGTTTGTATATGAAGCATCTTCGGCTGAAACGTTAACGTCGTCTTCGATGCCTGCAAGCTGACCAAGTTCGCCTTCAACAACAACGCCGTGTGCGTGTGCGTAGTCAACAACCTTCTTTGTGAGAGCAACGTTCTCTTCGTAGGGAAGGTGTGAGCCGTCGATCATAACTGATGTGAAGCCGCCGTCGATGCAAGCTTTGCAGGTTTCAAAATCGGGGCCGTGGTCAAGGTGAAGAGCGATGGGGAGACCTGTTTCTTCAACAGCAGCCTCAACAAGCTTAACAAGGTAGGTGTGGTTTGCATAAGCTCTTGCGCCCTTGGATACCTGAAGAATGAGGGGAGCGTTGAGCTTTTTGCCTGCCTGAACGATACCCTGAATGATTTCCATGTTGTTTACGTTGAAAGCGCCGACAGCGTAGCCGCCCTTATAGGCGTCTTCAAACATTTTCTTTGTTGTTACTAATGCCATTTTTATCACTCCTGAAAAAATATTTCAAAAATTACATAACCTTATATATTATACCAAATTTTTGCGGATTGTCAATTATGATGATATATAAAGTTTATATATTCATATATCACAGGTCAGCTCAGCAAACTTTTGATTTCTTTTGAAATAAGTGCAAATATGTTTTTGATTGCGCCGAAAATCTGCTCAAAGATGTTATCGTAAACCTCGTATTCGGTGTCAACCTGAAGCTCAAAGCGTGCATTATCCTTTTTGACGGAGCCTTCGTAGGTATAAAGTTCGTTTTCATAGTTTTCGATATCATCTTCATGAACAGTGAAAAGTCTGTAGCCGTAGGGACCGGGTTTTGCAAATTCACAGCCATAGGTAAAGCCAAGCTCAATGCCGTCCCACACACCTGTGTAGCCCTCTGTGTGCCAGTGACCGAAATATGCGCCGAGGATATCGCCCTGCTTTTTCCACGATGTGAACTGTGCGGTTGTTTCGCCGGGCACCATTGCACTTGCGTGATAGCCGTTTGCATATTCGTGATTAAGGCGATAGTATTTTCCGTTTTCGGATACTGCACCCTCATCCCACAGCTTGCATTCTTCAAACATATTGCCCATATCGCCCACGGGGATATGCTGGAAAAGGAAAGAGGGAACAACTTCGCCGCCGTTTGCTGTTTTGAGAGCGGTGCTTTCAGCTTCGTACCAGGCGATCTGTTCCTCGTTTACGCCGCCGCCCGCGGTGTCCATAAGCCAAAGGTTGAGAGCGGCTTTGCCATCTGCGCCAAGCACTTCAAGGTTATAGTCTATTCTGCCTGTGCTGTCATTGCTTTCGTCAAAAGTGAGGCAGTATTCATAAGATGAATAAATTTTGAGCCAATCTTCGTTTGTAACACCGCTCTGATAGTCGTTGTTACCCTGTGTAACGGCAAAGGGGATTTTTGCATTGTTGATGATGGAAAAAACATTATCGCAAGCGATTTTTACGTTTTCGAGAGTTGCAGCATAATCAAGCTCGCCGTTATTTTTGATTGTAACGCCCTCTCTGCCGCCTTCGCTGTCAACACCCATATCGCCTGCGCGGCTGTCCTCAACAATATCACCGGAAATAATAACGAGGTCGGGCTTGGTTTCTTCGATTGCAAGTGTAACAAAATTGATAAGGTCATAGGCGGCATAGCGATCATCCTGCGGGTCGCTGATATGCAGAATAACAAATTTGCCGTCATCGCCAAAAGAAAGTGCCGAAGCAGTTTCAGCATTTGCGCTCACGGGGATGCAGAGAAGCATTGCCGCAGCAAGAATAAAGCATACAATTTTTTTCATTCTTTTCAATCTCCTTTGTTTATATGAATTTGTCAGGTGCCGATTTTATGAATTCGCCTGCCTTGGTGCAGACAGTTTCAGCGGTTACAAGCTCACGGAAGCGCCCGTCGAGCTTTTTGATTTCCTCGGGGATAAATGAAACGGTTTCGTTATCGCCGTCAAAGGCATCGAATTCTTTTTTGAAAATTTCAACAGCTTCGTCCTCAAGCAGACGTGTTACAGCATCGAGTGCATAGTCCGTCAGCGGTTTGCCGCAGGCTTCAAAAAATGCGCTGAGTCTTTTTTCACCGTCATCAATTACAGACCAGAGAGCGTAAATTTCTTTTTGCTCCTGTGAAAGTGTGTTGAATTCTGCCATAATATCGCTTTTTTGTGCGACTCTTTTTTGAAGGTTGAGAGCAACACCTTTGAAAAGACGGTCTGCCTGTGCCGAAGCAACAAGGCTCTCTGTAAGAATGGCAAATTCATTGGAAAGAGTATTTTCCTCTTTGATTTTTTTGATTGTTTTTTCGTTTGCAGCGTATCTCCTTGAGCTGGACTGAATTGCCTTGAAGCACACGAAAACCGTGAGCAGTGCCAGGGCAACCAGCGCAATAATCCACACGGGATGCTCGGTGAGATATTTTAAAGCATCTTTAAACATTTTTCCCTCCTTGGTTATTCAACAAGATATTTATATATATCGCCTTTTTTGAAGCCGCTTTCTTTGGCGGCAATTTTTGCGGCGGTGGTTTTTGCTTCGCCGTTTGTGATGAGCTCGTTTGCGTAGGAAACCGCTTGCTCAAGCGTCATTTCTTCTGCTTCTTTTCGGGGTGCGCCCGAAACAATGAGAACGATTTCTCCCTTTAATTGCTCTGCGGAATATTTTTCTGCGGCGGCGCAAAGGGTTGTTTTTATAACCTGCTCGTGAATTTTTGTCAGCTCACGCACAATGGCAATTTCTCTGTCGCCGAGAGCGGCGGCAAGGTCTGCAAGTGCAGAAGCCAATTTGTGCGGCGCTTCATAAAAAATCATTGTTCTTTCTTCGTTAGTGAGAGAATTTAGAATGTATTTGCGCTCGTTTTTTTCAACGGGCAAAAAACCCTCAAACGTGAAACGTCTTGACGGCATACCTGAAACCGCAAGAGCCGTTGCAAATGCGCAGGGTCCCGGTACAGCTTCAACCTTTATGCCTTTTTCAATGCATAGCTTAACAAGGTCTTCGCCCGGGTCAGAAATTGCAGGCATACCTGCGTCTGTAATGATAACACCGTTTTCGCCCGAAAGAAGTCTTTCGGCAATAATGGGACCGCGTTCAAATCTGTTATGCTCAAAATAGCTTATCATCGGCTTTTTAATGCCGAAATGGTTGAGAAGCTTAAGGCTTACCCTTGTATCTTCGGCAGCGATAAAATCGCAGTTTTCAAGCGTGTCAAGAGCTCTGGGTGAAATATCGCCAAGGTTGCCGATAGGTGTACCGACTACGTATAAAATTCCGCTCAAGTGTTTTCACCTCTGTTTTCGAGAAGATAATCGGCATAAATATGCTTCATTTCCTCGGAGTATCCGTTTTCACTGTGCACAAAAAGTTCGGGCTCAACAGTCATGCCGCTTTTGCCGCCGCGTCTGCCCTCCACAAGAGCGAGCCACGGTGCTTTGCCTGCGCATTTGGCAACAAGACGCAGACGTTTCGGCTCAATGCCTGCCGCTTTCATTTCACAAAAAAGCTCACACAGGCGCTCGGGTCTGATGCACATACACAGCTTGCCGCCAAAATTAAGCAGCTTTGCCGCAACGGTGCAGATGTCCGTGAAAGTGCACATTGTTTCGTGCCTCGCTATTTTATCGGCACCCGACCTGCTTTCTATTCCGGCACCGCTTGCTTTATAAGGCGGATTCATCGTAACAAGGTCAAAACAGCCGAAAGGCACAATTCCTTTGAGTGCTTTGAGGTCTGCATTGACGGCGGTAAGCCTGTCCGAAAGATTGTTAAATTCGATTGCTTTTTCAATCTGCTCTGCACCGAGAGGCTGAATTTCAACGGCGGTTATTTTGCCTGTTTCTTTTTTGCACCAGAGCAGGGGAATTATTCCGCAACCTGAACCGAGGTCACAGCAGACCGTTCTTTTTGAGGGTGATGCAAAGTCCGCAAGCAAAACGGCATCTGTTCCGAAGGTGTGAGCCTGCGAAACAAAGGCGGTTATGCCGCCGCCAAGGTATTCCTGCCGAAAATCCATAAGTGCCTCCATAAAATTATTACCATTAATAATACCATAATATTATATAAAAAGCAATATCTCATTGAAATTGAAAAGTCAAATCAAAGGTCAAAGTCAAAATGAAACAAAAATCAAAAATTAAAGAATATCGAAGAAAATCAAAGGAAACCAAAGATAAATGGCAAAATCAAAGGTCAAACAATCGATTTTGACCTTTTCTGACCTTTGACCTTTTGACCTTTGGTGGCTATAATAAACTCAAAGGTCAAAGAAAGTCAAAGTCAAATTACGACGTTTTATATCCAGAAGGAGCTGATATAATGAGCCTGAGCAACGATATTGCACGCATGCTTATGGAAATGCTTGAGCAAAACGGCAGCACCGAAATTCAGCGCAACGAGCTTGCGCAGACACTCGGCTGTGTGCCTAGCCAGATTAACTACGTTATTTCTTCACGCTTCACGCCCGAGCACGGCTATATTGTTGAAAGCCGCAGGGGTGGCGGCGGTTACATCAAAATAACAAGGGTGAGCATCGACAAGCCTTCGGCAATAATGCACACAGTCAACCACATCGGTGACGAAGCGGATTATTCGGTTTGCAGAGCGCACACGCTGAATCTGCTAAATGCAGGCATTATTGATAAATCCGCGGCAAAGCTTATGCTTGCCGCAACGGGTGACAGCTCATTGCGTATGCTTCCTCCGCCCGTCAGGGACAGGGTGCGCACCTCGATTTTTAAACAAATGCTTTTATCTCTCGATACACAAAGATAGGGAAAGGATGATTGAATATGTTATGTCAGAATTGCGGAAAAAATGAAGCAACAACCCACATCAAGCAGATTATCAACGGCGATATGGCTGAAAGCCATCTTTGCTCTGACTGTGCTTCGCATCTTGGATATTCCGATATGTTTTCGGGCTTCGGTCTGAATCTTTCGGAGCTTTTCGGCAGTCTGCTGGGCGATATGACGCCCTCTCTTTCCGCAGGAAATGAGCCGCGTTGTGCAAAATGCGGCACGGCTTTCAGCGACATTGTCAGAGACGGCAAGGTTGGCTGTGCGGAATGTTACAGGACTTTTTATGATAAGCTTCTGCCCTCAATCCAGAGGATTCACGGCAAGATAAAGCACAGCGGCAAAACAAGCCAATCTGCGCCTGCCGAAGAAAAGGTCGAAACAACGGCAGAGAAAATTAAAAAGCTTAAGGCGCAGATGAACAAAGCTGTTGCCGCACAGGAATTTGAAGAGGCTGCAAAAATCAGAGACGAAATAAAGGCTCTTGAAGAAGGAGGCGAAAAATAATGAGCAAATGGTATATTGAAAAAGGCGACCAGGGCGACGTTGTTTTAAGCACACGCATACGCCTTGCGAGAAACCTTGACGAATTTCCGTTTCCTGCCAAGCTTGATGTTGCGGGCAAGAACAAGGTGAATTCACTTATCAAAAGCTCTCTTTTTGAGAATGACAGCAAGGATTTCAGCTATATTGAGATGAAAGATCTCAGCCGCAAACAGGCGGTTTCACTTGCTGAAAGACATCTCATCAGCCCCGAGTTTGCTGCTAAAAAGGATGGAAGCGCACTTATGCTTTCGGGGGATGAAAGTGTCAGCATTATGCTTTGCGAAGAAGACCACATAAGGCTTCAGGTTATGAAGGCGGGTCTTGCACTTGAAGAAGCATTTGATATTGCCGATAAGCTCGACAGTCTGCTTGATTCAAGACTTAACTATGCTTTTGACGAAAGAATCGGCTATCTTACCGCCTGCCCCACAAATCTTGGCACAGCAATGAGAGCTTCCGTTATGCTTCATCTGCCCGCGCTCACAAGATGCGGACAGATAAACCGCCTTGCAAACACCGTATCAAAGCTCGGTCTTACAATAAGGGGCGCTTACGGTGAGGGCTCACGCACAAGCGGCGATATCTACCAGATAAGCAACCAGATTACTCTGGGAATCACGGAAGAAACAGCTATCGCAAACCTCAAATCCATTGTGCTTCAGCTTGTCGGTCAGGAAAGAGCCGCGGCGGCAAAGATGGTTAAAAACGCCGCTGATGAAGATAAGATTTTCAGAGCATACGGTATTCTTAAAAATGCACGTCTGCTCAGCACAGAAGAATTTATGGAACTTGCCTCACTTGTCAGATTGGGTGCGGCAAGAGGTATATTGGACGTAAATATTGAAAAAATAAATGAACTGATTGTCAATATGCAGCCTGCAACCGTCAGCGCCGTAAACGAAAATGCAGATTCGGCATCGGCAAGGGATGCCCTCAGGGCAACCGCAGTCAGAGCGGCACTTGCAGACTGATACAGTTTAATTCGGGGGGATTAAAATGTACAGATTCACAGGCTTTACGCAAAAAGCAAACGCGGCGCTCAACAGTGCTGTTTCGGCGGCGGAAAATCTTGGTCACACCTACGTTGGCAGTGAGCATATTCTGCTTGGTCTGCTTGCCGAAAGCGGCGGTATGGCTCACACGGCCCTGACCGCTGCAAAAGTAAACTATGTTGAGGTTGAAAAAATTATCAGAGAAATCATCGGCGTGGGGTCACCTACTGTGCTTTCACCAAACGATTTCACGCCGAGAGCAAAAAATATCATCGACACCGCGATTCTGCAGGGTAGGGGCATGGGTCATTCCTATATCGGCACGGAGCATCTGCTTATGGGTATCATCAAAGAGGGTACGGGTGCCGCTACGGAGATTCTTCAGAGCCTCGGCGTTTCCACGCAGAGTTTGCTCAATGACCTTAACAGTGCGCTCGGCGGCAATTCGCATGGCGGCAAAGGCAAAAAGAGCAAAGAGAAAAGCGATGCTCCGACCCTTGAACAGTTTGGCAGAGACCTGACCGCTATGGCAAACGAGGGCAGAATTGACCCCGTTATCGGCAGACAGACCGAGATTGACAGGGTTATTCAGATTTTGAGCCGAAGGACAAAAAACAATCCTTGCCTTATCGGTGAGCCGGGTGTCGGCAAAACCGCAATCGCCGAGGGTCTTGCGCTGAAAATCGCAACGGGTGAAGTGCCCGAGCTTCTGCGTGACAAACGAATTGTAACCCTTGACCTGACAGGTATGGTGGCAGGCACGAAATACAGGGGCGATTTTGAAGAAAGAATACGCACCGTGATTGAAGAGGTCAACAAAGCGGGCGATATAATTCTTTTCATTGATGAGGTGCATACGCTCATCGGTGCAGGCTCGGCAGAGGGTGCTGTTGATGCAGCAAATATCCTTAAACCGTCACTTGCGAGAGGGGAAATTCAAGTTATCGGCGCAACAACGCTTGAGGAATACCGCAAGCACATTGAAAAGGATGCCGCACTTGAAAGAAGATTCCAGCCTGTTACTGTGGGTGAGCCGACCGAGGAAGAGGCTGTTGCAATATTAAAAGGATTAAGAGATAAATATGAGGCTCACCACAAGGTGAAAATTACGGATAATGCCATTGAGGCGGCGGTCAAGATGTCGTCACGCTATATCGGTGACAGATATCTGCCTGACAAGGCGATTGACCTTGTTGACGAAGCGGCTTCAAGAGTGCGCTTGCGAGCTTTCACAGCTCCGCCTGATTTGAAAGAGCTTGAGGATAAACTGAAATCGCTTGGCGAGGAGATGGAGTCTGCCGTCAAGTCACAGGATTTTGAGCGTGCGGCAGGTATCAGGGACGAAAAGAAAAAGGTTGCCGCCGAGCTTGAAAACGAAAGAAAGCTCTGGAAAGAAAAAAACACCCGTGAAACGGGCGAGGTAACGGAGCAGGAGATAGCGGCGATTGTGTCGCAGTGGACGGGTATTCCCGTTAATCAGCTGACCCGTGAGGAGAGTGAAAGACTTCTCAATATGGAGAGCGAGCTGCACGAAAGAATAGTCGGTCAGGATGAAGCGGTCAGCGCCGTTGCAAGAGCAATCCGCAGGGGCAGGGCAGGTCTTAAAGACCCCAAAAGACCCACGGGCTCGTTCATTTTCCTCGGTCCGACGGGCGTTGGTAAAACGGAGCTTTGCAAAACTCTTGCCGCTTCCATGTTTGGCGATGAAAACGCAATGATAAGGCTCGATATGAGCGAATATATGGAAAAGCACACCGTTTCAAGGCTTGTCGGCTCGCCGCCCGGCTATGTCGGATATGACGAGGGCGGTCAGCTTACCGAAAAGGTGCGCCGCAGACCGTATTCGGTACTTCTTTTTGATGAAATCGAAAAGGCCCATCCCGATGTTTTCAATATGCTGCTTCAGATTCTTGAGGACGGTATTCTGACCGATTCGCAGGGCAGACGTGTTGACTTCAAAAACTGTGTTATCATTATGACATCAAACGTTGGAGCAAAGCAGATTGCCAACAGCGGCGGAGGTACGCTCGGATTTTCGGCAGAAGGAGCGCATACACGCACCGACAAGAGTATTCACGATGCGGTTATGGCGGAGCTTAAAAACGTTTTCAGACCCGAGTTTCTCAATAGGGTTGACGATATCATAGTTTTCCGTCAGTTGACAAAAGAAAACATCAACGAGATTGCAGACAGAATGCTTTCAGGTCTTGCAAAAAGAGTGAAAGAGCTTGATTTTGAGCTTGAATTCAGCGACGGTGCAGTTGAAGCAATCGGCAACGCAGGCTTTGACCCCGTTTACGGCGCAAGACCTCTGCGCAGAGCCATTCAGCAGAGAATCGAGGATAAGCTCTCCGAAAAACTGCTTGAGGGCGTCCTCGAAACGGGCAAAAAATACGTTTGCAAATACGAAAACGATGAGTTTGTTTTTGAACAGGCGTGATTTTTTAAAATAAATTAATAACAGGCTTGCAGTTGATTATCACTGCAAGCCTGTCGTTTTTTATTATGGACAACCGAAAAGGGTTGTTCCTGCTTCGGTTTCGTTTCTTTTAGTCTATGCCTAATGAGACAGCCTTTGATTAGTTTTTAAGACTCTGCATCGGGGCGGGGATTCTGCCGCCTCTGTTGATGAATTTTGCAGGCGAATATGTTGAAAGGGGCATAACGGGACCGCTTCCGAGAAGTCCGCCGAAGCTCAATTCTTCACCGACCTGCTTGCCGATTGCAGGGATAACTCTGACGGCGGTGGTCTTTGAGTTGACCATACCGATTGCCGCTTCGTCGGCAATAATTGCCGAGATAACCTCTGCAGGTGTGTCACCCGGAATGTTAATCATGTCAAGACCTACCGAGCAAACGGCGGTCATTGCTTCAAGCTTATTTAGGGTCAGGCATCCGCAACGAGCGGCATCAATCATACCTGCATCTTCGGTTACGGGAATGAATGCGCCCGAAAGTCCGCCGACGTGAGACGAAGCCATAACACCGCCTTTTTTAACTGCATCGTTGAGCAGAGCAAGTGCGGCGGTTGTGCCGTGGCAGCCGCAGCATTCAAGACCCATTTCTTCAAGAATGTGTGCAACTGAGTCGCCGATTGCAGGTGTGGGAGCAAGTGAAAGGTCAACAATGCCGAAAGGTACGCCGAGTCTGCGTGAAGCTTCGCTTGCAACAAGCTGACCCATTCTTGTGATTTTGAAGGCGGTTTTCTTGATAAGGTCTGCAACGGCTGTCAAATCGCAGTCGCCTGCTTTTGCAAGGGCGGCTCTTACAACGCCCGGACCCGAAACGCCGACGTTGATAACGCAGTCGGGCTCGCCCGCACCGTGGAATGCGCCTGCCATAAAGGGGTTATCCTCGGGTGCGTTGCAGAAAACAACGAGCTTTGCAGGACCTATGCAATCTCTGTCGGCAGTCAGCTCGGCGCTTTTTCTGACAACCTTACCCATAAGGGCAACGGCATCCATATTGATGCCTGTTTTGGTTGAGCCGATATTGACTGAAGAGCAGATACGCTCGGTAACGCTCAGTGCTTCGGGGATAGCTTCGATAAGCTCTCTGTCACCGGGCCCGAAGCCTTTCTGAACAAGGGCGGAAAAACCGCCGAGGAAGTTGACTCCGCAGGCAACAGCCGCTCTGTCAAGCGTTTTTGCAAGCTTGACGGCATCTTTATTTTCGCAGGAAGCAAGAATCATTGCTGCAGGAGTAACGGAAATTCTTTTATTGATGATGGGGATACCCAGCTCTTTTTCAATCTGTTCGCCCGTTTTGACAAGGTCTTTGGCATAACGGGTGATTTTATCGTAAACCTTGCCGCACATAACGTCGATATCGCTGTGGCAGCAGTCGAGCAGGGAAATACCCATTGTTATTGTACGCACGTCCAGGTGTTCATCCTGAATCATGGTTATTGTTTCAAGAATGTCTCTTGCGTTAAGCATGGGGCTTCACCTCTTTCAGAGTAGTTGCTGAATTAATCGGATAGCATCAGCGTGTTCTTATATAGTGTGCATAGCATTGAAGATGTCTTCGTGCATAGCATGAATGGAAAGACCCATTTCATCGCCTGCTTTCTGAAGCATATCCGCAAACTCTGTGAAGGGGATATCCGACTTTGTGATATCAACCATCATAATCATTGCAAACATATCCTGAAGAATGGACTGTGTTACCTCAAGAACGTTTATATTGTGGTTTGAGCATTCTGCGGAAACCTTTGCGAGAATACCGACCATATCTTTGCCTATAACAGTTATAACAGCTCTCATAATTATCCTCCGTTATTCTATATTCAGAATTTCTGAAATATCACTCACCACAAAATCTGCGGCGGTTTCGGCGTTATCTTTTTTGGTGAAAAGACAACCGAAGCAACCTGCGTTTTTGCCTGAAAGAACGTCGATTTCTCTGTCACCTATCATTACTGTTTCACTTCTGTCAAGACCGTAGGTGTCGCAGATATAATTGACGGCATCGGGAGCAGGTTTGCCGGGAAAATTCATTGATGAATCAACAAATGCGGTGAAGAATTTTTTCATACCGTAAGTCTCAAGATAATGCTGTGAGGTTTCAAAGCCTCTGTGGGTATAGAGAAAATGCTTTTTGCCGTCGTTGAAAAGCTTTTCGAGAGTGGTATATGTGTTTTCAAACGGAACGGCAATCGGGCGCAGAGCGTAATCGTGCTCATATTTGCGAAAAAGCTCTTTCTGCTCTTCGGTAACGCCGTAATGCTCAAAGCAGTGGGCAAAGGTTATTTCGAGCAGAGCCTTTGATTCGTCATAATCAGGCTCGGTGCCGTATTCTCTCATAGCTTTAATAAAAGCCGAAGTTATATGCGGATAGCTGTCAAACAGCATACCGTCAAAATCCCAGATGTAATTCTTCATAATCAAAAACCGTTGGGATTCTGTGACTGCCAGCGCCATGAATCCTCGCACATTTCGTCAATTCCTCTTGTTGCTTCCCAGCCGAGCTCTGCTTTTGCCTTTGAGGGGTCGGAAAAGCAGGTGGCAATGTCGCCCGGTCTTCTGGGGGCGATTTCATACTTGATGGGATGTCCGCAGGCTTTTTCAAATGCCTTCAAAACTTCAAGCACGCTGTAGCCGTTACCTGTGCCGAGATTGTATGTAAAGCAACCTTTTTCGCCAAGAACCTTTTCAACTGCCTTGATGTGGCCGAGCGCAAGGTCAACAACGTGAATATAGTCACGCACGCCTGTACCGTCGGGTGTGGGGTAGTCATTACCGTTGACGTTGAGGTGGTCAAGCTTACCGACTGCAACCTGTGCGATGTAAGGCACAAGGTTATTGGGAATGCCGTTGGGGTCTTCACCGATTCTGCCGCTCTTGTGTGCACCGATGGGATTGAAATAGCGAAGAAGGCAGATGCTCCACTCGGTGTCAGATGCATAGAGGTCCTTAAGAATTCTTTCGATATAGAGCTTTGTTGTGCCGTAAGGATTGGTTGTTTTGCCTTCGGGCATATCTTCTTTTAAAGGTGAGGGGTTTTCACTGCCGTAAACGGTTGCGGATGAGCTGAAAACCATTTTTTTGCAGCCTGCAGCTGCCATTGCCTGACAAAGGCATACTGTGCCTGCAATGTTGTTATCATAATACTCGAGGGGCATGGAGCAGCTTTCGCCGACAGCTTTTAAGCCTGCAAAGTGAATAACGGCTTCAATGCTGTTTTCTGCAAATATTTTATCAAGACCCTCGCGGTCACGGATGTCACATTCGTAAAACTTTACATCCTTGCCTGTGATTTCTTTGATACGTTTTACACTTTCGCTCTTGCTGTTGCAGAGATTATCGAGTATAATGGTGTCATAACCTGCCTCAAGAAGCTCAACGCAGGTGTGTGAGCCGATGAAACCGGCGCCGCCTGTAACGAGAATTGACATAATTCAACCTCCATTTATATTTATACACTCTAATTATAATTATATTTTATAGAAAAATCAACGGAAGTGTAGACAATAATTTTCAAAAAGGAAGTGTATTTTTTGGTAAGCTTCGAGAATTTGCGCAAAGACAGAGAGATTGTTGCCATAATCGAGATGGCAAACCACGTTTTGGGCGAAATCGGTTACACAGAGCACGGTATGGCTCATGCCGTCAAAGTGGCTGAAGATGCAAGCAGGGTGTTGACAGTGCTCGGCTACGGTGAGCACACGTGCGAGCTTGCAAGGATTTCGGGACTGCTTCACGATATAGGCAACGCTATAAACAGATGGGACCATGCGCAGAGCGGCGCTCTGCTGGCTCACAGCATTCTTAAAGAAAGAGATTTTGATTATAAAGACGTTATAGAGATAATAGCCGCAATCGGTCACCACGATGAGGCGACGGCGGCACCCGTAACACCTGTTGCCGCTGCGCTGATTCTTGCAGACAAAAGTGACGTGCGCACATCGAGAGTCAGAAGCAAGGACACATTGCCCAGCGACATTCACGACAGGGTAAATTATGCTGTTTTCAGTTCCAGACTTGATGTGGACGGCGAGAAAAAGCTTATCGCGCTTACACTTAAAATCGACACTCTTATTTGCCCCGTTATGGAATATTTTGAGATTTTCCTTGACAGAATGGTGCTTTGCAAAAAGTCGGCGGCGGCACTTAAATGCGATTTTGAACTTATTATCAATGATACGAGGTTGCTGTGATGTATAATTTAACGGATATCGGTACGGTTAAAGAAATTCTGGGCAGACACGGCTTTCATTTTTCAAAGGCACTTGGTCAGAATTTTATAATCAATCCCTCTGTTTGCCCGAGAATGGCTGAAGAGAGTGGAGTTGACAAAAACAGCGGTGTAATTGAAATCGGTGCAGGCATCGGCGTGCTTACGGCGGAGCTTGCGAAAAGAGCAAAAAAGGTTGTGGTTATTGAACTTGATACAAAGCTTCTGCCCATTCTTGATGAAACACTCAAAGATTTTGACAACATTGAAATCATCAATCAGGACGTGCTTAAAACCGACCTTGCCGCAATAATCGAAGAAAAATTTGAGGGTATGCCCGTTTACGTGTGCGCAAATCTGCCTTACTATATCACTTCCCCTGTTATTATGAGCCTGCTTGAAAGCAGACTGCCACTCAGAGCAATAACGGTTATGGTGCAGAAAGAGGCGGCACAAAGACTCTGCGCGCCTGTCGGCAGCAGGCTTTCGGGTGCAGTCACGGTTGCGGTGGATTATTATGCTCGGGCACAGAAGCTTTTTGATGTTTCTTCGGGCTCTTTTATGCCCGCTCCCAAGGTGGATAGCTGTGTTATCAGAATGGATGTCAGAAACGAGCCTGAAAATCCCGTAAGTGACGAAAAGATGTTTTTCAAAATGGTTCATGCCGCTTTCGGTCAGCGCAGAAAAACCGCATCAAACTCAATCAGTTCGGGAATGGGCATCTCAAAGGATATTGTGATAAGAGCGATTGAAGAATGCGGCTTTGAGCCTGCAGTGAGAGCGGAAACAATGAATATGGCTCAGCTTGCAAATCTGAGCGAAAAAATTGTTGAATTGTCAGGAAATAATTAACAAAAAGAATAATATTGCTTGACAATGTATTTTATAATATGGTAATCTAAACAGGTAGAAAGCAATGATAGAGGTGCAAAAATTATCAGTATCGCCTGCTCAACGGGAAACGAACAGGCGTGAAAGGAATTTTTGCCGAAGCAGATACGGACTGCCCGAAGCCGTGTTTGCTGGGCTGACCGCAGAATATGCGGCAGACTGTCACGGTTGTGGAGAGCTATCTGTTTCGGTTTTGTCGAATTGTGCGCTCCGATGCCGTGAGGTTATCGGAGCTTATTCTTTTTCACGGCGCACGATGCCGATTATTTTTTACGGAGGTATATTATGACACGCAAAAGAAAAATTGCGGCGATTTGCATTGTGATTGCGCTTCTCGGCTCAATTTTCAGTTGCTTTGCATTCGCAAACACAGCAAACGAAGATTCACTTGAAAATGTTCTTGCACAGATTGCTGAAAATGAGTCAGCTTTGCTTGAGATTGACGAAGATACTGATCTCGCAAAAGCAAACGCAGCGATTCAGAAGCAATACGAGGACGTTAAAACCCTTACGGAGCTTGTAGGCGAAGAATATGCAGCAGCTCCCGGTGAAGCAAAATCACCCGAAGAAGCTGCAGAAATTCAGGCGGCACAATCAGAAAAAATTGCTGCACTTACAGCTCTTGTTGCACCCGAAGAGGAAGCTTACGTAAGCAAATTTGCAAACTCCCTTTGGGCAATTCTTCCCCCGGTTATCGCCATTGTTCTTGCACTTATTACCAAGGAAGTTTATTCTTCACTTATTATTGGTATTGTTGTTGGCGGTTTCCTTTATGCAATGGGCGATTTCGAGCTTGCCATCAACCACATTCTGTTTGACGGCTTTGTTGCAAGCCTTTCAGACAGCTACAACATGGGTATTATTGTATTCCTTGTTCTTCTCGGAATGCTTGTTTCACTTATGAACAAGGCAGGCGGCTCTGCAGCATTCGGCAGATGGGCTTCAAAACGCATCAAGTCCAGAGTAGGCGCTCAGCTTGCAACAGTCGTTCTCGGCTGCCTTATCTTTATCGACGACTATTTTAACTGCCTCACAGTAGGCTCGGTTATGAGACCTGTTTGCGACAAGCAAAAGATTTCAAGAGCAAAGCTTGCTTATCTTATTGACGCAACGGCAGCTCCCATCTGCATCATCGCTCCCATTTCATCATGGGCAGCAGCAGTTGCAGGCTTTGCAAAGGGTGCAGGTGCCGACGACGGTATCAGCCTTTTCATCAGAGCTATTCCCTATAACTTCTACGCACTTTTCACCATTCTTATGATGGTTCTTATTTCCGTTATGAAGATTGATTATGGTCCGATGAAGCTTCACGAAAAGAATGCTCTTGTCAACGGAGATCTTTTCACAAGCGATGCAGAAAGCTTCAAGGATTCTGTTGATGACGGCAACTCAAACCCCAAGGGCAAGGTTATCGACCTTGTTCTGCCCGTACTTGTTCTTATTGTTGCCTGTGTATTCGGTATGATTTATTCAGGCGGATTCTTCAGCGGCGAGGGATTTATCAGCGCATTCTCCAACTCCGATGCTTCGGTAGGTCTTGTTATCGGCTCGGCAATTGCAATTGTTTTTGCTGTTATTTATTTCCTCATCAGAAGAGTTATCAAATTCAAGAGCATCATGGAATCCTTCCCTGAAGGCTTCAAGGCAATGGTGCCCGCCATCCTTATTCTTACCTGCGCATGGACACTTAAGGCTATGACAGACAGCCTTGGTGCAGCAGAATACATTGCAGGCATAGTTGAAGGCAGTGCAGGTGCTCTTCAGATGCTTCTGCCCGCAATTATTTTCCTTATTGCTGTTGGTCTTTCTTTCGCAACAGGTACATCATGGGGTACCTTCGGTATCCTTATCCCCATCGTTCTCAGCGTATTTGAAAAGGGCAACCCCCTTATGATTGTTTCGATTTCAGCTTGTATGGCAGGTGCGGTCTGCGGCGACCACTGCTCACCCATCTCTGACACAACAATTATGGCTTCCGCAGGCAGCCAGAGTAACCACATCAACCACGTTTCAACCCAGCTTCCCTATGCTTTGACAGTTGCAGGTGTTTCGTTTGTAACATATATCATCTCGGGTCTGCTGGCAAAGGTCGGTCTTGCTCTTGTTGCTCTGCCCATCGGTGCAGCTCTTATGGTCGGCACACTGTTTGTTATCAAGGCAATTACAAAGAAAAAGGCATAAAATCTGCATAGGTTGAATTGAGAAAAAAGCGCACCGTTACGGCGGTGTGCTTTTTGTTTATATTATGTTTATAATTTATTTAATTTTTTCTATTGTTTTTTCATTTGGAATCTGTCATAATTATAAAGAACATAGGCTCAAATAATAAACGGGGGACAGAACAATGAAAAGAATCATTTCAATAATACTTGCCGCTGTACTTACTGCGGCAATCGGTCTTTCTTTTGCAGGTTGCAAAGACAAAAACGACCCTGCGGATGCAATAACGCAAAAGGTTGCAGACGTCAGAATCGGTTTTGTTGACTGTGAGCTTGACGAAGAATTGCTTGCTGTGTGGCTTTCTGACAGGTACAGATATGAGTCTGTTATTGCCGACGGTTTCGGTCTGGGCGCAGAGGGCGCCAAGGCATTTTATGAGAGTGCATTTTTCGTTTATGGTGTTTCTGTTGAAATTGTAAACAACACTGACACAGAGATTGAGTTTACGGGTATCACTTCAGGAACAAACGGTGACGGCGGAGTATACATCAGAAAGGATTTCAGCGGCGGCGCAATCGGCGTTGACCCTCATTCCTCATCACCTGCAACCATTCAGATTATCTGCACAAACGAAGATGCAACCAACGAACAGGTAATTGAGCAGGTCAGAGCTATGTCATTCAAACTGACTTACACACAGGGAAACGAAGAAAAGACCTTTGATTCAATGCTTGAAGATAATGTTGAAGTTCACAGAGAGCCTGCAAAGACAAAAGAAATCCTCAGACTCGGCGGCGATGATGTTGTTTTTTCGGAAGCACTATGGGAACAGTATAAAGACGGCACAGACTCAAACAAAGCCGCACTCAAAAATGGTTTTGGCGTAAGTGACGATTTTATCGATAAGTTCTACAAAAAGTCGGAGGATTACAATTTCTTCAATTGCGTTATGCGCATTCAGAATATGACCGAAAAAGATATCACGGTTCTTGATATAACAACACCTGAAAACGGCAAAAACGGCATTTATGTAAACATTGCGCGCGGCAGTGAAATGGGCATTCCTGCCTATGATCCCAATGCTGACTATCCGCTTCCTGCTTTTGCCATTCAGGTTCTCAGCACCGACCTTAACCTTGAGGAAGGCGACATTCAGAACACAATTTATGAAATGAAGTTCACCGTAACCTATGCCGAAATGACGGCAGATGGTGAGCCTGATTACAACAACAAACAAACAGTAACCGTAACGATAGGATAATTACAATGGGATTTTTTTCAAAAGCAAAAGCTCCTTCGGGTCCACCTGAATTCATAATCGCGGCTTTGGGTAACCCCGGAAAAAAATATGAGATAACAAGACACAACGCAGGTTTTATTTTTGCAGATATGCTTGCAGAAAAAAACGGCGTTAAAATCAATAAGATACAGTTTAAGTCAGTCACGGCACTGATTGATATCGGCGGTCACAAGTGCTTGCTGATGAAGCCGCAGACCTTTATGAACAACAGCGGCGAGGCGGTGCGTCAGGCGGCGCAGTTTTATAAAATTCCGCCCGAAAATATCATTGTTGTGCTTGATGACGTATCTTTTCCCTGCGGCAAAATGCGTATCCGCCGCAAGGGCAGTGACGGTGGTCACAACGGTATGAAAAGCATCATCTACCAGATGAGCAGCGATAAATGCCCCAGAATAAAGCTGGGTGTAGGCGAAAAGCCCCACCCCGATTACGATATAGCGGACTGGGTGCTTTCCACCTTTAAAAAAGACGAGCTTAAGGCTCTTGCCGAAGCGTGCGAAAAGGCATGTGATGCGGCTGAACTTATGGTTGGCGGAGATATCGACAAGGCGATGAGCAATTTCAACAGCTGATTATTTTGTCATTGCAGATATGCTGTCAAGAACATCTTCCATAGTTCTCATACACTTTGCGGCGCTCTTCTTGCACATTTTTCTGCCGCTTTTGGTCATCATCATTTTGCTGCCTGCAACTGCGGCAACAGTACCAACGGCAATACCTATACCCATACCCTTTGCGATATCGGCGCCCTTTGACGATGTGAACATTTTATCCCTCCCATCATAGAAAAATCATTATTATTTTGACTTGATGGGGCGTAAAAAATCACTGTCAATTAAAGGTGAACGGTGCGAATCAATTCATTTTAAGGAAGTTATAAAATGGCAATTCTTAATATAGTTCTCGTTGAACCGCAGATTCCGCAGAACACGGGCAACATCGCCCGCACCTGTGCCGCAACGGGCGCAAGACTCCATCTTGTTGAGCCCATGGGATTCAAGCCCGATGACACAAAGCTCAAGAGAGCAGGTCTTGATTACTGGCATCTGCTGGATATAACGTACTATAAAAATCTTGATGATTTTTTTGAAAAAAATAAAGACGGCAATTTCTTTTATTTTTCAACAAAAGCACAGAATATATATTCAGATGTGAGTTACCCTGATAACAGTTATCTTGTTTTCGGCAAAGAAACGGCAGGTTTGCCCGAAGATTTGCTTTTTGCAAATCCTGAAAAATGCGTCAGATTGCCGATGATAAACAACAATGCCGCAAGAAGCCTTAACCTTTCAAACACCGTTGCCATTGGTGTTTATGAGGTGCTCAGACAATGGGACTTCCCCAATCTCAAAACAGGCGGCGAACTCACAAAATTTGATTGGAATAACAGATAAAACCGAAAGGAATGCAGATATGAAACGATTTTTTAAGGTGTTCATTCCGCTTGCGTTGGCGGCACTTTGCTTTGCAGGATGCTCCAACATACCCGATGAACCTGCCACAACGGCTGTGGAAAAGCTGACTTATGTCAACGAGGTAGGTGAAACCGTGCCGGTAGCGGAAAACATCGGCAACTATCCCGGAATCACACAGCCACCAAAGCATATTGCAACCAGACACGAGGTTGAACTTGCTGTGAGTAGCTATTACGTTTACGGTAACACGGTTGTAACTTTCAGCAACGTTGAGTTTGAAAACATCGATACACCGCAGCATACGGTTTACGGTTCATTTAACGGTGTGCTTACAGGCAAGGGAAAAGAAAAGGAAATGAAAATTGCCTATAATGCCTATGATGAAAACGGTAAGCTGATTAAAAAAGGCGGATGTATGACAAGAAACATTGACAAAACGGATGAAGACGATGAAATCAGCTTCACATTCGGCGTACCGCTCGGCACAGCGAAGATTGAGTTTATTGATTACAAATAAAGAGAGGTAATAATTATGAAAAAATCAAGAATAATTGCCGCAATTCTAGCAATCGCACTCACTTTTGGTTCTGTTTTTGTCCTTGCATCCTGCGGAAAGGTTGATGAGGATAAAAACACAACAACAGCTGCAACAAAAGCTGCCGAAAAAACACAGGTGCTTACAACCGACGTTGATTTCGTGCCCAATGTAACAACTCCTGCAAACCCTGCAGAGCCCGTTTCACAGGGTGCCACAAGAGTCAATGAATATGCAACCGACCCCGACAGCGGCAAATATATTACCGAAATCAGCAACGTTGAGTTTGTTTATCCCGATTATTTTGCTCAGGGTAATTCCTATGTTGCAATCAGAGACATTGAAATTGATGACACGGGATTTACACATAATGCCGATGCATACGTTGATTTTGAGGTGCTTGCAAGAGGCGCAGGCGACGAAGAAAAGGTTGTCAAGGTTTCTTATATCGGCTATGATGCCGAAGGCAATATTACACGCAGAAGCCAGATAACCGTAAACCTTTTCGGCAAGAACGTTGGCGATATCATTGAAGATTGCCGTATGGACTTTAAACGTGAAACTGTTAAAATTGTTTTTACTGAATTTAAAGAAATAACCGAATAAAAAAAACAAAGGCAGGAAAAAATCCTGCCTTTAATTTTTGGTTATTCACATACCTCTTCTTGTGACACAGTTTTCAAGCTTGATGGCTTCGTAAACGCCGTCATCAAACAGCTCACAAACGCCCCGGTATTCTTCAAGAGTAAGTGTTTCAAGCGTTTTGCCTTCTCTGATGCAGAGCGCAACAAGCTCGCCTGTTGCTTTGTAAGCATCTCTGAAAGGCAGACCTTTTGAAACAAGGTAATCGGCACAGTCTGTGGCATTAATGAAGCCGCCTGCAGCCGCTTTTCTCATATTTTCGGGGATGGCTTTCATTGTGTCAATCATCGGGATAAGGGTTATGAGGCAGATTTTGACGGTGTCAAACGCATCAAAAATTGCATCCTTATCTTCCTGCATATCCTTGTTATATGCAAGGGGCAGACCCTTCATAACGGTAAGAAGTGTTACAAGGTCGCCGATAACTCTGCCGCTCTTGCCTCTGACAAGCTCAGCAATGTCGGGATTTTTCTTTTGCGGCATAATGCTGGAGCCTGTTGAAAATGCATCGTCAAGCTCTACAAATTTGAATTCCCACGAGCACCAGAGAATAATTTCTTCGCAAAGTCTTGAAAGATGTACCATACAGATTGAAAGCGCCGATGCAAGCTCAATGCAGAAATCTCTGTCGGCAACGCCGTCAAGAGTGCTCTTTGTGAATGAATCAAAGCCGAGGAATTCGGCGGTCATGGCTCTGTCAATGGGATACGTTGTGCCTGCAAGAGCACCGCTGCCGAGAGGTGAAGAATTCATTCTCTTTTTGGCATCCTCGATTCTGCCGAGGTCACGCTGAAGCATTTCTGTGTATGCGGTCAGGTGAGCTTTGAAAGTGATGGGTTGCGCTCTTTGCAGATGAGTGTAGCCGGGCATAATTGCGTTTGCATACTCGTTGCCTTTGTTTTCGAGAGCTTGGATAAGTTTTTTAACAAGCACAAGTGTTTCTTCACATTCGTTGCGAAGATAAAGGCGCACGTCAAGCGCAACCTGGTCATTGCGGCTTCTGCCTGTGTGCAGACGCTTGCCTGCCGAGCCGATGCGCTCTGTGAGAGTCTGCTCGATAAAGGTGTGGATATCCTCGGCATTGGGGTCGATAAGCAGCTCGCCGCTTGAAATTTCGTGTCTGATTTTTGCAAGCTCACTGCAAATCAGCGCACCGTCATCCTGCGAAATGATGCAAGTCGGAGGCCA
>JAZNBM010000125.1:0-1558 GCA_045587045.1 Acutalibacteraceae bacterium
CGCTTGGCCTCCGACTTAGAGAATATAGATTGCTCCGAAAAAGATGAGGGAGAAGATAATCATTCCGAGCCGATGCGCCGTCATCGAAACGCCGAAAATCGCAACGAGGGGAATCATTATCATCGTGCCGCCGAAGGGCAGGATTGCGGCGTAACCGAAATCGGGATTGAAAAGGGTTTTGCCGTCAACGCTTGCCTGCGCCCAGAAAATCGTATCCGAGCAATCCGAGTGAAAGTATGCCGCCGAGGGACCGAGGATATACCATATAACGGTGCCCGTTGCGGCGAAGGCGAAAAACGACGCCGCCAGAAGGGGCAATTTCTTTTTTATTTTTAAAACATCAATAAACATCCCGTTGCTCCTTTCTAATTCCAGAAAACAAAGGCGTTTTTAAGCATTTCGAAATAAAACGGTGCAGGTGAAACGAGATTGGCGTGCGTCATCAGCGCCGCACCGAGTGCAACTGCAGAGTTTGCGCCGCCCAGAGCAAACAGACCTTTTCTGAAAAGCAGATAGCCGTCCTTGCCGAATCTGCCGAGAATAGCGTCTGCCGCTTCAAGCACGGTAACGGCGGCAAGAAATGCCGCAACGAGCGAGAAATCCGCAGTGTATCTGAATATAACGCCGCCCAGACAAAAGTCAAGGAAAGCGGTTATCGGGAGCATCACAAGAGCCGTTGCAAAGAGGATTTTTCTGTTTGTGCCGATATCTTTTTTCTTGAAGAAAACGGGACAAGCCAAAAGCGTTAGCATAAACGGCATAGCGAATATTCCGAGTCCGCTGTCAATGTAAACGTATCTGCCGTAATCCGAAAATGCAACGTAATCAAAGCCCATAAACGGGAATGAATCCTTGAAGCTGAAATTCTGCAGGAAATAATGGAAAACCGAGGGCACGATGCCGAAGGTGCCGACGGAATAGAGCGAGGTATCGGCAACGGTAAGCTGATAGTCCGTGCCGAAATCGAAAAATGAGCCGAAGCGCATTTTGTTATATGCCATTGAAACTGCAAGTGCCGCCGCAACGGGCAGACCGAGTGCCGCCGCTTCTCCGATGAAAAGGGGAAGCTCTTTTTTGCGGATTCTTCTGATTGCCCAAAGGATAACGAATACGCCTGCAACTGCGGCAAGGGGCAAAACGCTGTTGACTCTTGAAAGAAATCCGAGCCCGAAGCTGATGCCCGAAAGAGCGAAAAATATAATTCTGCCTGAAAGCTTTTTGCATCCGACAGCCTTGAGCATAAAATAAATGAATGCCGCCGAGAATGCCATTCCCGCCATTGATGCGATATAATAAAACCTTGCCTGACCTCTTAAAATGATGAGTGCAAAGCTTGCGAGAAAACCGCTGACCGCACAGAATGCAGGCAGATATCCGAAATGCTTTTTGCCGCTCAAAACGGCGTATTCTTCAACCGAAAGGGCAAAGAATACGGCGGTCATAATTCCGAAAACAGACATAACAAAGCCTGCATCGGGAAGCATTCCGCTGATGAAATAAAACGGAAAATAGACCGTCAGAAGCGGTGCGATTCCGAAATAGGAATAGTATTTGCCTT
>JAZNBM010000126.1:0-2406 GCA_045587045.1 Acutalibacteraceae bacterium
ATATTCCGACGGCTCTGTCGGCTTTGCAATCAACAGACAGAAAGACTATACCACTATTTATTACGGTGATTCGCTGATTTCAGTCAACAATCTGAAAGCCATTGCACGTGCTTGCGGAATCCATGTTTATTCCGATTCAGAGGATGTGCTGATGGCAAATCAGAATATGGTGGTATTCCACGCTGTCACTGCAGGGGAGAAAGCCGTTACCTTTGAAGGCAAGACTGATGTATGGGACTATTTTAATAATAAATGGTATACAGATGTGGATTCAGTCACATTCTCTGCTCAAATCGGCGAAACAAAATATCTGTTCTACGGTGATAAAGAAGAGATAGAAAATTGGAGCCTGCCGATTTACAGATAGAAACAGGAACAACCGTGAAAGCTTAACGTTGACAAATACTAAACAGCCCTCCGGGATTAACCCGGGAGGGCTGTTTGCCGTTGAGCATAAGAATTGAACATTCTTTGTGAAGATAATGGGGCACAGCGATATAAGCAGGGTTATTATGTTTGCTCAAAGTCAGAAATAAAGTTCTGCATATTGCTTGATAATCTTTCTGGCTTTGATTGCCGCATCGGGGTCTTTATCGAGTAAGTGGCCTGAATTTTTGTAAAGAACGAAATCGTGCTTAATACCGTTTCGGGCAAGCTTACGCTCAAAATCCTCTATGTGCTTTGCCGGAATAAGGTCATCTTCTTTTCCGTAAAAAATTGCGGTAGGGATGCAGTTTTCATCAACGTAGTTTATAGGTGAGATTTCACTTAAAGCTTTTTGTGAAGCTTCGTTATTTAAAGTTTCTTTTGATATATCTGCATTGCATACCTGTGACAGGAGTCCGTATTTCCAACTTTCAAATTCACCTTTAATGCCCATAAGAAAATCTTCCCTTGTGCAATCGGTAGGCGGGCAGTAGCAACAGACTGCCGAGGGCTTAATCGGTGAAACTTCCTTTTTCGTGTAAGCATAAAGAAGTGCGATATGTGAACCTGCAGATCCGCCGGATAAAATAAGCTCATTTATATTGTAGCCGTATTCGCTGCATTTTTGCTTTATGGTGTTAAGTGAGCTTGTTACATCATCAAGCACATGATGGACATTTATGCTTTTGGAAACATATCGGTAATTAATAGCGGCACATATATATCCAAGTCCTGAAAAAAACTCTGCATCGGGAGTGTGATCAGATTTATCACCCTCAGCCCAGCCGCCGCCATGTATAAAAAGTATCAGTCCTGATTGGGAAACAGGCTTTTCAGGAATATAAATGTCAGCTTTCTGTCTTTCATGGGTACCATAAGAAAAATCTTTAAAAACAGTCATATTCATTCCCCGGCAAACACCTCTTTAATTGCTTCCAGATAGCCGTAACCGTAAAGGTCATCGGGCTGGAGATAGCTTGTTTCGGTCCATTCATTCCAACTGTTAACTGTTATGAACGGAGCTTTCATAACACCCTTTTCTATTGACTCATCAGCAAATTTCTTGACCTTTTCGCAGGCGATTCTGAAATTTTCGGGAGTGTTGTTTTTAACAACGCCGGGAATGAACTTGTTGAATCTCACGTTATTATCCCAGCCTACTGAAATATTGGGATAGAAAGGCACATTCATCAACTTGGTTTCTTCTTCAAGATTTTCAATATAAGCGTCGGTCTGCTGCGCATAGTCGCCGTCGGGGTCAACGCATGAAAACCAGTTGTAATTTGTAACAGAATCAAATCCGAGATACTCATAAAGCTCATAAACTGTCATGCCTTTGCAGTCGTCACCGTCATTAAGCCAGTTATATGTATGTCCTTTCCAGTTTACAGCCTGAAAATGGAGACCCTTGAAGCCTGCTTCAACGGTTTTTCTTCGGAATTCTTCAAGACCTTTTTTGCATTCCTGAGTTGTGCCGAATGTACGGATGAAGTTGTCAACATCAAAAACCATGTAGACGGGGCATCCGTCAATCATATAATAATTTTCACGCTTGAAATATTTTTCGATTGTTCTGTCGCATATCTCCGAAAAAATTTCGGGAGTAACAACGCCGCTCCAGATAACGGTTGAAAGGTCTGTATCGGAATTTCTCTTATCCCAGAGATGAGTTGCATTGTGATTTGCCCACATGAGCATGAACTTCATCTGAGTGTTGTTGCGGGCTTTAAGGAATCCGTCATTAAGACAGTTTTCAAGAAACGGGCGGTTATCATACCAATACCAGTCATAAATAAAAACGTTGACGCCGTAAGAAACAGCGCAGTTAATCTGCATTTCCATAACCCTGCTGTCAGCTTCGTTAACATATCCCCAGGTGGGAATACGGGGCCAACGGCAACCTTCATAGCCTCTGTTGGTCATTGCTTTAACAGTCTGCCATTCACCATAGCCCTCGGGCCAGAAAATACGGGTTCTCGG
>JAZNBM010000127.1:0-11102 GCA_045587045.1 Acutalibacteraceae bacterium
TGGCTACGATCCGACTTCAGAAAAGGCTGATGAATTATCTGTTATTATTTCTTGAGCAAATCGTTCTTCTTTATAAAGTCGATTGTTTCATCAACCGTGGTGAATGCAAGTGCAACGCTTGTATCTGCCGCGCCGTAATAGATGGCAATTCTGCCCGTGTCTGCATCTGCAAGAGCGGCACAAGGGAAAACAACGTTAGGCACGTCGCCGACGAATTCATATAATTCGTGCGGTGCAAGCAGGAAGCAATCCGCTCTGTGAAGCACCTTCCATGGCTCGTCCTTGTCAAGAATTGCGGCACCCATAGCGTAGGTGAAGCCGTTGCAGCTTGTAAGCACGCCGTGGTAGAACATAAGCCAGCCTTCATCCGTTTCAATGGGTGTGGGACCTGCGCCTACCTTCGTCATTTCCCAGTTTTTTTCGGGCTTCATAACAAATCTGTGTTTGCCCCAGTAAGTTAAATCCTTGCTGTGGCTGAGAAAAATATCACCGTAAGGTGTGTGACCTCTGTCGCAGGGTCTGATAAGAAGCAGATATTCGTCATTGACTTTTCTGGGGAAGAGTACGCCGTTTCTTGCAACAGGGTAACACGCATCCTCAAGCTGTGTCCACTCTTTGAAATCCGTGGTGTAGGCAATGCCTATTGTTGTTCCGTGAGGTGTCAGATTAACCCAGGAAAGATAATATTTGCCGTCAATGAGGCAAAGCCTGGGGTCATAGCCTCTGAAAACAACCTTTTCTTCAAGCTCCCAGTTGATTGCATCCTTGCTGTAACCCACAACAAGTGTGTGATCACGGCTCATAACATCAACCCTGAAAACGCCTGCAAAGCCGTCGCCGAAAGGCACAACGGCAGAGTTGAAAATGCTGTTTGCCATATAGAGATTATCCCTTGTGATAATGGGGTTGCCGCTGTATCTCCATACAGGGTATCTGTAACCCTCGGGTTTATCCTGCCAGGGAATGTTTTTAATTGATTCACCTATAATTTTAGCCATAATTATACTCCTTTGATAATATATGCAAATTCATCATATCATAAGTTTATTCTTAAATCAACATCATTTATATTTGCGTTGCAATTAACTCTTGCATAATATGCACTTTGCGTTTATAATTAAAATGTAATAATTTGTACCAAGGAGGAGAAAAACTATGGATATTATGGATATCGCCTCAAAAGGCATAGCAGCAATAGCAAAAAACTTTGGCAAAAAGGTCAGAAAAGAGCAAGGCACCGCTCCCGAAATTGAGCAGCTCAAGCCCACCGTTATCAGCGGTGACACTTTCTATGCAGGCTTTGCAAGAGAAGAAATTATGCCCGACCTTTCAGATGAAAAAAAGATTTACTGGATTGCAGGTCACGGCTCAGGTCACAAAATGGAGGGTGTGCTTACTCCTGTTTATATCAGCGCAGTATGGCTTGACTGCGGCAACGACGAGGGTATTCTCTGGATTGGTGCAGACATCGTCGGTATGACCAGAGTAGAGGTTAAGCAGATAAGAGAAAAAATCCTTGCTCACCCCGAAATCAAAGGCTGCAAGCTCATCAACTTCAGCTGCACACACAGCCACTCAGGCATTGACACCGTCGGCTATTGGGGTAAGCCCAATCTTGTCAGCATTCCCTCAAACGGCAAAGACCCGCAGTATATGGCTCTGATTGAAGAAAAGGCTGTTGAGGTTGCCGTTGCCGCTTATAAAAACAGAAAAGCCGGCAAGCTATTTAACGGCAGAATCGAAATCAAGGACGGTCTTTCAACAGGCAGACGTTTCAGCTATAAGCACGAAGTCCTTGCCAGATTCCGTTTCACTCCCGATGACGGCTCAAAGGAAATCTGGATGCTCAACTTTGCCGCTCACCCCAATTCACTCGGCGGCTCAAACAGACTTCTGAGCGCAGAATATCCCTATTATCTGCGTGAAAAAATTGCAAAAGAAAACGGCGCAGACGTACTCTATGCCATCGGACCTCTCGGCGGTATGGATGCCGCTGAATATGACAACAAAGACAACGTACATAATATTCAGCTTCAGGGCGAAACCATCGCAGATGCCGCAATGAAAATCGAAGGCGACGAAGAACTTAAGCCCGAAATTAAATTCATTCAGCAGCCCTTCTATTTCCCCATCGGCAACTACGTGCTCACTCTGCTTGCAATGCGCCACGTTATGAGCTTCAAAGCTTATCCCAGTGACAAAACCGATATCGGTATCGCAATTGAATCAGAACTCACTTATATGACCGTTGGCGGTCAGAAGCTTCTGCTTCTTCCCGGCGAAAACTTTATGCCCACCGTTTACGGCGAATATCTTTCAGCCGAGGATTCAGGTACAGGCGAGGGTCCCGAAATCAACCCCACTCCCCTTGCGGATATCGCAGGCGACAAATCCATCATCGTTTTCGGTGTTTCAAACGATATGACGGGTTACGTTGTGCCGCCCAATGATTTTGTGCTTCACCCCACACAGCCTTATCTTAACACCACAAGTGACCGTCTGGGCAACAGACACTATCACGAAACAAATGCACTCGATAAAAATGCACAGAAAACAATCGCAGATACCTTTGCACAGGTAGTCAAAAACTTCGGTTAAGTTTTATTAAAAAGCTTTGAAAGGCGGATTTCGGAATGAGTAAAAAAGCAAAGATAGCTATAATAATTGTTTCGGCTGTTGTCGGCGTTATGCTGCTGACGTTTTTCGGCATATTACTTGTTGTAGGTGCAGTTTTCGGCATAGGTTACTTCGCAAAAGACACTGCGGATGCTGAGCCGGTTGAAACAACAAAAGTTTTATATGAAGACAACGAAGATAACGACTATGACTACGACCCCGACTATACTTTCGAAATGCCCGATTCCCTGACAGTGCCCGAGGTCACACAGCCTACCGTAACCTATCTTGAGCCCACAAGCGCAGACTACGAATTGCTCAAGAGTATGGTTTTCACAACTGCGGCAGATTTCAACCGCAACTATCAGGACGCTACCGAGGTTGCATACATATCGGTTATCGGCCTTTTCGGAAATTACCATGCTTTCTTTGATGATTCCGAGTTTATAATGGACACTGCCGACCCCCTGAATCAGTTCTATGATACCAATTTCAACTCATATCAGTATGATCGCTTCAAGGCTGAAAATGTTGACTGGATTCTGAAAAACGTTTACGGCATTACGCCCGACCACCACCTCAGCATTGATTTCGACTGGACTGATACTCCCCAAAAATATATGTATTATTATGACGGTTACTATTACGTAATCTCATTTGCAACGGGTATGGAAGAATATGCAGGCAATATCGAAGCCACGCCCGAAGGAAACGGAATATACAATATCAAAATCGACGTTTGCGATATGGACGGCACCATAGGCTACAAACAGGTAAGAGCAGGTGTCAGAATGGTTGACGGCAGACGAATCTGGGAAATTTACACGTGCTATAACGTCGATAACAGCTACGGTTATTAAAGCTAAACACCGCCGCAGTAAGAACACTGTGGCGGTGTTTTAATAAGGTGTGGGCAACGCTCACCCATTAATTCACTAAAAAAGGCTTGCACGCAGTGTGCAAGCCTTTTGTTTTTATATTAGTCTCTTCTGCTTCTGCCGCCTCTGTCGCCCTTGAAATCTCTTCTGGGAGCTCTTCTGGGTGCGTCGGAAACAGTGTTTTCGGGTACAAGACCCTCAACCTCAATAAGAGCCTCACGGCGTGAGAAGTTGAGTCTGCCCTGGTCATCCTTGGGAAGAACCTTAACGATGACCTCGTCACCAACGGTAACTGCATCCTCAACCTTTTCTGTTCTCTTAACGTCAAGCTGGCTGATGTGAACCATACCCTCTTTTCCGGGTGCGATTTCAACAAATGCGCCGAAGCTCATAAGACGTGTAACAACACCCTTGTAGATTGCGCCAACCTCGGGATCGTTAGCAATTGTTTCAACGATTGAGATTGCTCTGCGTGCATCTTCGATATCTGTTGATGAAACAAAGATGTTGCCGTCTTCCTGAACGTCAATCTTGCAGTTACATTCTGCGCAGATCTTCTGGATAACCTTGCCCTGCTTGCCGATAACGTCGCCGATCTTTTCGGGGTCAATCTTTGTAGTGAGCATCTTGGGAGCCCACTTTGAAAGCTCTGCTCTGGGTTCAGCAATAACGGGAAGCATAATCTCATCAAGGATGTAGCATCTTGCTGTGTAGGTCTTATCAAGAGCTTCTCTGATGATTGCGGGTGTAAGACCGTGTACCTTGAGGTCCATCTGGATTGATGTGATACCCTTCTTTGTACCTGCTACCTTGAAGTCCATATCGCCGAAGAAGTCCTCAAGACCCTGAATATCAACCATTGTCATAAAGCGGTCACCTTCTGTGATAAGACCGCAGGAAATACCTGCAACGGGAGCCTTGATGGGAACACCTGCTGCCATAAGTGAAAGAGTTGAGCCGCAAACGGAGCCCTGTGATGTTGAACCGTTTGATGAAAGAACTTCTGAAACAACTCTGATTGTGTAGGGGAATTCTTCAACTGAAGGAAGAACGGGAATAAGTGAACACTCTGCAAGTGCACCGTGGCCGATTTCTCTTCTGCCGGGACCTCTTGAGGGCTTTGTTTCGCCAACTGAATATGAGGGGAAGTTGTAGTGGTGCATATATCTCTTGGATTCTTCTTCATCAAGACCGTCAAGAAGCTGAGCGTCGCTCATAGGACCGAGGGTTGTGATGGAAAGAACCTGAGTCTGACCTCTTGTGAACATACCTGAACCGTGAACTCTGTCAAGAAGGTCTACCTCTGCGTTAAGAGGACGGATTTCGTTGATACCTCTGCCGTCAACACGCTTACCGTCATCAAGAAGCCAGCGGCGTACAACGTATTTCTGTACCTTATAAAGGCATTCTTCAATCTTAACTTCCATTTCGGGATAGATTTCATCGAACTTTTCGTGAACCTTATCATAAACAGGCTTAAGGCGTTCGTCACGGATTCTCTTGTCGTCCGTATCAAGAGCAAAACGGATATCTTCAATCGCAAAATCCTTGATTGCTTCGTACATTTCGGGATCGGGATCGTTTGAGGGGAAGTCAACCTTCTCCTTACCGCATTCAGCCTTGATCATATTGATGAATTCAACGATTCTCTGGTTTTCCTTATGAGCGAACATAATGCCGTCATACATATCATCATTGGAAACTTCGTTTGCACCTGCTTCGATCATGGCAACAAGGTCACTTGTTGAAGCAACTGTAACGTACATATCGCTCTTTTCTCTCTGCTCAAGTGTGGGGTTGATAACGTATTCGCCGTCAACAGGCCCAACAACAACACCTGAAATGGGGCCTTCCCACGGAATTTCGGAGATTGAGATAGCGATTGAAACACCGAGCATAGCGGTGATTTCGGGCTGACAGTCGGGGTCAACGGACATAACCGTTGCAACAACGCCAACGTCGTTTCTCATATCCTTGGGGAAAAGAGGACGGATAGGTCTGTCAATAACTCTGGAAGCAAGAGTTGCCTTTTCGCTTGCCTTGCCTTCACGGCGCTGGAATGAACCGGGAATGCGGCCAACGGAATAAAGCTTCTCTTCATAGTCAACTGAAAGAGGGAAGAAATCTACGCCCTCACGGGGTTTTGCAGCCATTGTGGCTGTGCAGAGTACGTTTGTTTCACCGTAGCGAACAAGGCAGGCACCGCCTGCAAGCTGAGCCATCTTGCCAACTTCAACAACAAAGGGTCTGCCGGCAATTTCGGTTTCATACTTTTTGAAAGCTTCAAAAAACATTTGTAATACCTCTCTGAATTTTATATTTCCACAGGCGACCCGGCTTAGCAATAAATCCAGTTTCCGATAAAGAATCGGGAACTCGATTCACTGCTAAAACCGTAGTCCGGCCGCCTGAAAGGATGCGGAACAATGCTAAATTAACATAACAAAGCAGGCGGGAAAATGAATATCCTGCCTGCTTGCTTTGGCGAAAAATTATTTACGGATGCCGAGTCTTGCGATGATTGAACGGTAACGCTCAATATCAACCTTCTGAAGGTAAGCAAGAAGGTTTCTTCTGTGTCCAACCATCATAAGAAGACCTCTTCTGGAGTGGTGGTCCTTCTTGTGAACCTTAAGATGCTCGGTAAGGTCGTTGATTCTCTTTGTGAGAACAGCGATCTGTACTTCGGGAGAACCTGTGTCGCCCTCGTGTGTTGCAAATTCCTGCATGATTGCAGTCTTTTCTGCCTGTGTCATTTGTTTTCACCTCATTAAAATATTTGCCTCTGCCCCCAGAGAACGGCAGGTGAAGTTCCTCGAAGAGGCTTACTCCGAAGTCCGAGAAGCGGGCACGTGCAAAAAGGATTATATCACAAAGCAATGCCGATGTAAAGCCTTTTCAAAAATATTTTTACTCAATAATATATAGAAATTCATACCCGCTGTGAATAATTTTTTTATACAAATTAAACTAAACCGTTTCCGTCCGGCAGCATAGTATGAATTAGGGGAAGCATTTACGCTTTTCCCAAAAACAACAAGGCGGCTGCGTCAACGGTGGCAGAAATGCCCGTGGGGAGCCGGGTGACACACCGCAGCCGCCATCATATAAAAGTGAAGAAATCAAGGCGCATTGCCAATGCCCGATTTGTGATGCATAAACTAATTCCGTATGAGTATCCGGACAATTGTATCGTGGTAAAATCCATATTACGGCAGCAAAAATCATCCGTGTATGATAAGAATGTAATCACCAAACGAAAGGCGGCAAACACGGTGTTATATAACTCATATGCGGACACATCTTACACTTACGAGGAGTATAAAAAAACGGCTTATGCACACACAGGTTCATTATCCACTTCAAAAGAAGCGCCCTGCAAAAGGCTTGCTGTTAAAATTCTTGCAATTGCGCTTCTGGTCATCGTTGCTGTCACAGCAGGCTTCAAGCTCGCTCCGGAAGCTGAGAAAATCAATACGCCGCAATCTTTTGGCTGTATTGAAACCGCTGATACCGCAACCGATACGGTTTATTTTTAACGCCGCATAAACAGAGTTTATAACGTCGCCGCAAAACGCCGCAAGTAATTTACACCTCCGGGCAGAATTTATTCCTCCTTCCTTGACACATATATGCCAAAAAGACCTGCATCGGCAAACGCCCTTGCAGGTCTTTTCTTTGCATTAAAACTTGACATTCTTTTATGGCGGTGGCATAATAAAATTACTTATATAATAAAATGACCATAATATTCTACAAAACGAATCGAGGAAAAATATGGCTAACAATATCAGATACGTGTGTTGCTGCAACACAGGCAAAATCAGGAAGAACAACCAGGACAATTTCTTTGTTGACTGGAAGTATCTCTACCGCGAAAATTATGCCCTCGAGATTCCGCTTGCAGGCTGCAATCCCCTGTCAGACAAACCTGCTTTTGCCGTTTTTGACGGTATGGGCGGCGAAAAACACGGTGAAATCGCTTCGTTTATATCTGCTTTTACCTTCAGCAAAGCTCTCAAAACCCTCACAGGCGACCCTGCAACAGTGCTTAACGATGCCTGCTATATGATGAACGATGCCGTTTGTGATTTTATGGTTAAAAACTCCATCAGAAGTATGGGCTCAACGGCGGCAATCCTGATGTTTGACCATCGTAATGCCACCGTATGTAACCTCGGCGACAGCGGTGTTTTCAGGGTTGATGGAAACGAACTGATAAAAGTTTCCACAGACCACGTTGAGTCAAATTCCGCTTTTTCCTCAAAGCCGATGCTCACACAGTTTGTGGGCATTCCCAAAGAAGAATATATTATCGAGCCGTCAATCAGAATCATCAGCCACCAGACGGGTGACAAATTCCTTATCTGTTCAGACGGACTGACGGATATGGTTGAAGAAAGTGAAATAGCTGCCATCATCAATTCCGCCGCAAACATCGACATTGCGGCTGACCGACTTCTCGACAAGGCGCTTGAAAACGGCGGACACGATAACACAACAATAATTCTCTGCGAGGTCTGTTGATTATCAAAAGCAGCGCAAACCTCCGCAACATATTTTGAACATTCAAGCGAGGAGAAAAGAAATGCTGGATCTGAGTAACGTCTGGCCCGAATGGCAAGCCGTCGAAAAAATAGGCGAAGGCTCATTCGGCAAGGTTTACCGATGCGTACGCAACGAATACGGAATCGAATCCGTGTGTGCAATCAAGGTTATTTCCATTCCCCAAAATGACGAAAACGTTGACAACATGCAATTTGAAGGACTTTCGGAGTCCGCTTCATGGGCATATCTCAACGACATCGTATCTGATTTTTCAAGCGAAATCAAGCTTATGGAAATGCTTAAAAATGCACCCAATATAGTTTCGGTTGAAAACTTCAAAATCATAAAAAGAACAGCCTCTATCGGCTGGGATATCTATATCCGTATGGAATATCTCACCGGTTTCGTCGAATATGCTTCGGATAACAAATTGAACGAAGAGGACGTTTTCAAGCTCGGCAAGGATATCTGCACGGCGCTCTCCGTCTGTGCAAAAAAAGGCATTGTTCACCGTGATATCAAGCCTGACAATATCTTTGTTGATGAATACGGCAACTATAAGCTGGGCGACTTCGGCGTAGCCCGCAGACTTGAAAAAACTTCGGTCAGTATGTCACGCAAAGGCACTTATTCCTTTATGGCGCCCGAGGTTTACAGAGAAGAGCACTACGATTCCCGTGCCGATATCTATTCACTCGGCACCGTTATGTATAAGCTGCTCAATAATAACCGTGACCCGTTTATTGATGCACATCAGCCTCTCATCACCATCAACGAAAGAAGCACCGCCCTTGCTCGCAGAAGAAGGGGTGAGCCGCTGCCTCCGCCCGCTTTTGCAAGTCCCGAAGCAGCAAGAATCATACTCAAAGCGTGTGCTTTCAATCCCGATGACAGATATAACACCGTTGATGAATTCAAAGCGGATATCGTAAAAACGATGATGCTTGATACGACATATTTCAGCACTGACACAGAGCCTAAAGAAAAAACAACCAAGCCTTTAAGAATCAAAGTTTTTGAAATCGACCACATAGGCGATAATTTCCTGAATGCACCCGTAAAAGAAGCTGATAAACACGTCACAAATCAAGACAGCGGTTTCTCAACGGAACCCCGTAATTTCATTTTCAAAAGTTCAAATGCTTCGCCCGATGCGCCGTACAATGCGGCTCACAAACCGTTCAGACCTATGGATAAGGAATCAGGGCTTCCTCTCGAGAAGCAGGTAACTGCCGAAAGAGAAAGGGGGGCTGAACCAAACCCTTTTTCAGACCCTTCGCCCCAAAAAAGCATTCAGAAAAACCTGATAAAGGCGCAGGGTCTGCCCCAAAAGCCGACCGCACAACATCAGCCCGTTGAGCCTCAGTATCGTGCCCCCGTTACACCGCAGTTTGTGCCGCAGATTTCGCCTCAAAGGTCAGGTGTTGACGATTCCGCCGCAAAAAAAATACCCGTCAGAAATAAAATCAGCGGTGGCAGAATTGCGGCAATCATCGCGGTAATCGTTGTTATTGCAGGTATAATTTCCGCCGCGGCATATTTTCTGCCCGGTTTTATACAGGAAATAAAAAACGCCGGAAACAACGTCAATAAAACAGTGGACCACACCTCCGTGGTCGAAAAAGCCAACGGCTATAACGTTGAAAAATATAACTCTGACGATATTCTTTTTGAGATAGAAGAATATAACGACGAAAATGAGCTTAAAGGCTATATAGAATACGTTTTCGGCAAGGACGGCAAAGAAATAGGATACAACAAATACAACAAGTCCGGCAAACTTGTCGACGAAATAAGATATTGATGAATCCGGAGCTGATTTATTATGTACGGAAACAGTTCACTTGATTTTACTCTTCGTTCAGAAGAACATTTTTATGAGGCGGCAGACCTTGAAAGCTTCCGTGACCAGGATGCCGAAATAATCTATGCCCATCTCGTCAAGCAGATGCGCCTGATTCCGTTCGGCGATTATCTGCGCCGCTATATTTATATGCAGGCAGGATTTGAAGAGGAATTTGAGAAGGTTGATTTAAGAGCTTTCCAGAATATCATTATCGAATCCTTCCGCGACGGCGGCACCCCACCGTCATTTGACAAAACAACGGCAAAGCTCAGTTCACTTTCAAAAAACTGGCTGACCCAGAATTCAGTCAACCGCAACGTTATCTTTTTGCTCGGTTTCGGCCTGGGTATGACGGTTGCCGACGTTTCAACCTTCCTTGTCAACGTTCAGCGCGAAAGGGATTTTGACTTCAAAAATCCGTTTGAAATCCTTTGCTGGTACTGCCTCAAAAACAGATATAATTATGCCACCTTCAGCCGTCTGTGGGAGCAGTATCAGTCACTTCCGCCCGTTGACGACGACAACGTTTATGCCGACCGTACAATGGGTATCAGGGATAACTTTTTTGCCGCCAAGGACGAGGAAACGCTGATGACTATGCTCGCAAGGCTCAAGTTTTCAAAAGCCCACCGCAGAATAAGCGTTACCGCAAAAAAATATTTTGACGAGCTTTATCTTGCATCGCGTGAAGCCGTTGCAAAACAGTTTAACCTTGATGAAGAAGAAATAACCAAAGCAAAAGTTACGGAATATCTTGACCGTACATATAACTCCGAGCGCCTTTCGAGAGAAGAAAAGCTTACCGCCGTCGCAAAAATCCGCCGCGAACAAAAAGTGTGGACTGCAGCCGACATCACCGAGGGTGACGTTGAAAAATTCATCTGCTGCGGTGTGCCGATTGATAATAACGGCAATCTCAAAAAGTTTTCTGCATCAACACTCGCAAAGCATTTCAGCAGTAAGCGTCTGAGCCGTCAGCACCTGCGTGAGGTTAATCAGGGCAATGCGGATATCGACCGTTTTGACCTTATAACCCTCAATTTCTTTGTAGTTTCGCAGGACGAAAGCATCACAAACAATCAGAAACGTTTTGCCGCTTTCCTTGATTCAACAAATCAGATGCTCAATAAATGTGCTATGGGTGAGCTTTATATCGCAAACCCCTATGAATGTTTCCTGCTCCTTTGCACACTTTCGGATTATCCTCTCGGTGC
>JAZNBM010000128.1:0-3333 GCA_045587045.1 Acutalibacteraceae bacterium
GCTCCGTGAGGAGCGGCTTTTGTGATATCCGAAAGGTTTTCTTAACGCCCTTTCGAATCCTTTCGGATGCAATAGTTCCAAAAAATAAAGCACCGCTTAGGCGATGCTTTGTTTTATAGTACGGCTGTCAACAACGAATTCAGACTTATACTTAACAATCATTCATTTTTTCTGTGTCATACTTTGATAATTCAATATAACGGTTGTTTTGAAACAACGTGTCAGTTGTTGCTTCAAGTTTAGAAAGCAACTCTTTTGAATCTACATCAAATTGAAGGTGTTCATTTTCAGACTTTTCATTTCTTGCAATGCATATGAGTTCACCTTTATCCCAGTCAATCTCAAAACGTGTAACTATGCTTGATGAATCTGAAACATCAAAAAATGTTTCCAGTTTATCCGTAAATGATTCATATAGAAATTCAAATATAGCTTCTTTACCGATTTTTATAACACGGTATTTATCGTCGGCAATGGTTTTCTTTTTCTCTTTCATTTTTTCACCTCTTAAAGAATAAAGAAAAAAGGATACTGAATAAAGAATAATACAAACAGCGCCACAGCACAGAATCTATTATTTCATATTTATTCGATATTCTTTCTTCTTTTAGCCTCGCAAGAGGCACTGTCTGGTACGATTGTTAATAACGGGTTCGCTTAAAGTGAAATATTTTCTTACGAAAACATGAAATAATCCTGACAGATTGTGAAATTTAATGCTGACGCATTAAGTGAAATTAAATCCACCCACCGCCGCCACGATTTCACTAGAGCAAAGCGAGAATTTCACATTGCAGAGCAATATTTCACCCACCCGAAAGGGTGGATTTAGTTGACAAAAGCAGCCAAAGGCTGCTTTTGTCTGGCCCGCCCGAAGGGATTCGAACCCCCGTTCTTCAGAATCGGAATCTGCTGCGTTATCCAACTGCGCCACGGGCGGAAATATTTACTTTTGCAATATACTATGTTTGAAGCGAAAAGTCAAGCGCAAAGCGTCGATGAAACCGCATAAAATCAAAACAGACTTGCAGGGCTTATGCCGATGCAAGTCTGCTGATTTACCGTACTTTTGTTGTTTCAGGGTTAATTATTTTGCTTTCTTTGCCTTTGACTTTATAATTGCAGCTTCGATTTTGTCATAGATTGTTGCAAATACAAAGTAGCCGATGATTGCGTAGATGATACCGACAACCGTGCCTGCGATAACGTCTGTGGGATAGTGAACGCCAACGTAAATTCTTGAAACGCCCATAAGGAAAGCAAAAACAAAGGCAACCACTGAAGCTTTGATTGTTGTTGCTTTGGTGCAAACCTTTTTGAAAACAAGTGTTAATGCCATAGCAAAAGTGAATGCTGATGAGGTGTGACCTGAAGGGAAGGAAAGTGATTTGGAGCTCATTTTGCCGATAACTTCGGGCCATACGTAGCCGGCATTCCATCTTTCGGCAAGACCGGGGAATCTGTCGATAGTCCAGTCAAGACCGAAAACGCCTTTCCAGTCAAAACTCTTGCCGTATTCTGATGCCGCCAGAGCTGAGGCTTCATCAAGAATTGTGAGGTTATAGGGTCTGGGTCTTTCGATAAGAGGTTTAAGTAATTCGTTGTTGAGAAGAGTCATAATGAGAAGTGAGCCGAGGCAAACAATGCCTGCTTTGCGTGTCTTTTTGAAGATAAGCATTACAAGACCGATGATGATAAAGAAGATGCCGTCGTCACCAAGATGTGTGATGACCCACATTACAGGATCGAGCCAATCATATCTTATGAATTTCTCAAAAAACTCAAAAATCGCGAGGTCAAAATTAAGAATCGCTTCCAAAAACAATCACCCTTTTTAAAATATTTTCATACTATTATCGCTTTTATTTGCCCAAAAAGCAAGTGTTTTTTCAAAATTATCTGTTTTTAGGCAAAATTTTGGCGAATTTGCACCCATTTATTGACGAGAAATACGAATAGTGGTAAATTTATTACATAGAATATTCAAAACAGGAAATCTGAGGAAAGGGATGTTTTATGAAAACAGCAACCAAACTTATTTCCGCAGCTGCAGTCGGTGCAGGTCTTGTTGGTGCCGCAGGCTATACGCTTTTCCGCGGAATTATGCACAGAGATTCCACTTTGCCCGATAAGCTGGGCGGATTTATTACAAAAAAAGATAACAGTCAGCCCGTGCCGAATACGGCAGAAGACCCCAGAGCCGCGTGGTTTGCAAAGCAGCCGATTGAGAGCTTTACAATGACAAACGCGAGAGGTCAGAAGCTCAGAGCACATCTTCTTAAAGCGGCAGAGCCTTCAGATGTTTATGTTTTTGCCAACCACGGCTACAGAAACCACGGCAGGGGCGAATTCAACCTGATGGCAAAATTCTATCACGACAAAGGTTATAACGTTTTTATGGTCGACCATCAGGCGGCAGGTGAAAGCGAAGGCACGTATTGGGGATTCAGCTATTATGAATCGCGTGACGGTATGCTCTGGCTTGATTTTATGAAAAAAACCTTTGGTGAGGATATACAGATTATTCTTCACGGCATCTCCATTGGCGGCGCAACGGTTATGCTTATGAGCGGCAACGAAAATCTGCCTGAAAACGTCAAATTCATTGTTGCCGATTGCGGATTCAGCTCTGCCTGGGATGAATTTGCGCATAACTGCAAAAATGTGCACGTTCCCACGTTTCCGCTTCTCTATGCCACAAACTTTTTCAATAAGCACATAGCGGGCTATGACCTTAAGGATACAAACACCAAGCAGGCGGTAGCAAGGGCAAAAGTACCAATGCTGTTTATACACGGCGGAAAAGACGATTTTGTGCCCACAACCATGAGCAGCCAGGCATTTGCTTTTTGCGGCAGTGAGCACAAGGAGTTTTATATAGCTCCCACCGCTGACCACGCAGAGAGTTATCCCTTGCACAGTGAGGAATATGAAGCCCGCGTAAGTGCATTTGCGGATAAATATATTGTTTGACGTTGTTTTGATGTAAGCGGCGGAACAAGGGGTTGCGCCGCTTTTATCTTTGTCGATTTTGCACATAAAAAAAGATAATTATTCTATTGACAATTGCAAACGCATATGTTAAAATATCATTCGTTCCGAATTGTGCGGGTGTAGTTCAATGGTAGAATCCCAGCCTTCCAAGCTGGTTGTGTGGGTTCGATTCCCATCACCCGCTCCAGCTTTGAAAATAATATGCGCTTGTAGCTCAGCCGGATAGAGCAACTGCCTTCTAAGCAGTGGGTCAGGGGTTCGAGTCCCTTCAAGCGCGCCAAAAGGCTGCAGGTTCGCCTGCAGCCGCACAATATGGTGGTTGTAGCTCAGTTGGTTAGA
>JAZNBM010000129.1:0-1515 GCA_045587045.1 Acutalibacteraceae bacterium
ATGGCAATGAGATTCAACGTTCCCGCTTTTGATGAAACATATGATATTATCTGCGAGCTTAATTCGGGCGGCGGCGGAATTATCTATAAGGCATACCATAAAAGGCTTAACAAATACGTGGCTGTTAAACGTATAAAAAACAGCGTAAAGGGAAAAATTGACGTCCGTGGCGAAGCGGACATTCTTAAAAACCTGCGTCACGCCTATCTGCCGCAGGTATACGATTTCATTCAGGTAGATGATGAATATTTTACCGTTATCGACTTTATTGACGGTGTATCTTTTGACGCACTTATCAAGCAGCGTTGCCATTTTTCACAGGACAGAATTATCAAATGGTGCCGCCAGCTTTGCGAGGCGGTTGACTACCTTCACTCGCAAAATCCTCCAATAATTCACAGCGATATCAAACCTGCAAACGTTATGCTTACCCCGACGGACGATATCTGCCTTATTGACTTCAACATTTCGCTTGTTGTTGACGGTTCGGTTTCTGCAATCGGCAAAAGCGACGGCTATTCGCCGCCCGAGCAGTACGTTCGTTTCACGGGTTATAACAGCAGCGTTTCTCAATACGGAAATACGGGAAGCTCGGGAATGAGCGCCCATTATTATAAAAATATTCAGAGCACGATTGATGCACGCTCTGATATATACAGCATCGGTGCAACTCTTTATCATATGCTCACGCTCGAAAAGCCTGCCATTGCAACAATGCAGGTGAAGCCGCTGGACAGCTTCAACATCAAAATCGAAAACGGACTTAAGCACGTCATTGAAACTGCGATGCAGCCCGACCCTGCCAACCGTTTTCAGTCTGCAAAGCAGATGCTTGCGGCGGTGCATAACATCGCAAAGCTCAACGGCGAATATAAGAAAAACACGGCTATGCAGATTGTAACGGTAGCTGTTGTTGCCGTTCTTGTTGCGTGTTTTACCGTGCTGACGGTTATCGGCAAAAACACAATGGATAAAGAAAAGCTCGAAAATTATCAGAATTATATCGACCTTGCCCGTGATTATATTGATGAGGGTAAATATGATAAAGCGATTGAAAACGCGGTCAATGCGCAGTCTGTTGATAAAGAGAGGGTAGAGCCTTATTATCTCAACGCCTATGCTCTTTTCAAAAGCGGCGATTATAAAAAATGCGCCGAGTATTCAATCAAAAAGCTTGCAACCGATTTTAACCTTGAAGGCAAAAACGACGAAGAGATGCTTTCAAATCTTCACCATATTCTCGGCAGATGCTATTATGAACTGAATATGCTTGATGAAGCGGAGAAATCATTTGAAGAAGCAATTGATATCTGTAATAAAAACGCCGATATCTACAAAGATTATGCAATAGTGCTTGCAAAAAACGGTAAGCCTGAAGATGGCTCAGAGATGCTTCAAAAGGCAATTGACAAAAACCTTGGCGATGCTTCGGTTAATCTTGTTCAAGGCGAGATTTACGTTGCGGTCGGAGAATACGAAAAAGCAACTGATGAATTTAAGATTTCGGCACAGAAG
>JAZNBM010000130.1:0-1766 GCA_045587045.1 Acutalibacteraceae bacterium
CTGCCACCACGCATAGCCCACGGTGATTTCAAATTCGTCGGTGAATCCTCCGTATGAAACGGTGATTCTTTGATTGCCTGCTTTGTCTGCCGAGAAGCCGCTTACAGAAATATCACGGATATCCTCAACGGGCTTCGTGCTTGAATCGGAATAAACAACGTTAACCCGAATTCCGCTTAAATCAAGGGAATCCTTGCTCTTGTAAGTATATCTGATTTTGTCGGGAGCTTTTTCAATTTCGATTCCGACGGGCGTCGGCTCGGGCTTTTCGGGATTGACGGCTTTGATTGTAATTGAATCCGTATAGCCGCCGTCAACGGTCTTGGCTGCAATCGGTGCAATACCCTCGGAAATACAGTTAATAACTCCGTTTTCATCAACAAATGCCACTTTCTCATTGAGTGACCTCCAGATCAACGATTTATCGGTTGCATCCGAGGGAGAAAATACGGGATTGACCGTAAGTTTTTCACCGACATATGCATTGATTTCTTTATTTTCAAACGAAATATTTTCAACGTAAACCGTGGTGTCATCAATAAATCTGTCGAATTTCGGGAAGCCGTTACCGTAATAATCGTCGAATCCCTCTGCTCCGAGATCATCACATACTCTGACGATTGCATCTGATACCTGAGCGACATTGCACTGAGGATTATCAAGCCTGAAAAGACCTGCACCTGCCGAAACAAAAGCTGCAGACATTGAAGTGCCGTAAAGGGTTTTGAGCTGACCGTCGGCACCGTAGCCGACTATTCCCCCGCCCGCCGCACAAACGTCGACCGACTTGCCGAAATTCGAATACACAGACTCAAAATTCAGATTTTCGTCAACCGAAGAAACTGTTATCACACTTTCAATATGTGCGGGACAAATACCGCTTGTATTCTGTTTGAAATTACCCGCACACACAACAACGGTAACGTTATTTTTCCGAGCATATTCCATTGCATCGTCGAGCGCCCTGCAATTGACCGTTGAACCGCTCAGACTGAAATTGATGACGTCTGCACCGTTATCAACCGCATAATAAATACCGTTGATCGCAACAGACATATAGCCTTCTTCCGACTCGATTACTCTGTCGGGCATAATGCTGACGGCTGCATTTTTTGTGCTGTCGGCAACAATACCCGCAAGGAAAGTTCCGTGACTGTCAATACTTGTATCCTCGAAAGAATCGTCATCGCCTCCGACAAAATCATAACCCTTCACAAGTTTATCTTTAATAAAACCGATATTCTCTGCTCCCGTGTCGACAATCGCCACAACCGTGCCGTCGGAAGAGTCTGTACTGTCAGCAAGATGCTCTGCATATTTATCCAGTCCGTGAGATGATACGCCCCAGGAAACATTACCTGACGCTTCGGATTCTGCGGAAGAAACACAGACCTCTGAATCGGGATGAGCATAGACAATGCCGTCATCAGCCTCAAGTACCTTCAGAGCATTTCTGAAATTTCTGTAATCGTTGAACTGCAACAGAAATCTGCCGTCGGAAGAAATAACTCCTTTTGTTGCTCCGAGTGACGGAAAATTATAATTCCCGTTCGTTGCTCTGCCGATTATACGAAGATTATCCGTAACTGACTGTTCGGAATTCCCGTCGGTTATATTCTTGTATGAATATACAATATTTGTGGATATTCTTGCAAAGTCAAAATTATTTTCAACCCGTCTGATTTTTGAATTTCCGTATGCTGATGCGGTCAGAAATACAGTTGAAAAAGCGATGATAACGATACTCATAACCGCCGAAACAAGTC
>JAZNBM010000131.1:0-10601 GCA_045587045.1 Acutalibacteraceae bacterium
AGTCCCTCATATCCGCACTTATCTGGTGCTGAACTATATTCCAGAATGTGCTTATAAACGTGTTAAAATACCAGAGAACGCAAATCAGTATAAGATTGCGGTATGTAAAATACAGAATAACAAGAACAACTATGTTGATTGTGTTTGATGTTATGAGAAGATTTCTTTTACCCATCACCTTGATTGCAAGCGGCGCAAGAAGCATTGACCACAGTGCCGCATTGCCGATAACGGTGTTTGCAAGGCCGAGATAGGACTCGTATTGTCCTTTGTGTGCATAAACAAAGGACCAGTTAAGAATGATGCCGTAACCGGATTCAAGAAAAACAACCCATGCCGCCGATTGAATAATCCAATAATACTTGTTTTTTGCAACTTCACGTATTGCATCAAGCATTCTTACAGCCTCAAGTTTCTTTTTGGGAAGAATGAGTCTTTCTTTTACTTTACGAAAGAAAATCGTGCTGATAACAAAACCGATTGCCGTGAAAACGGGATAAATTGCACGGTAGGTCCATATGTTGTCAAGACCCCACGTCCAGCCTGCAATCATCGGAATAAACAAGTTTGAAAGAGTCGGCGCAAGAGAATATATAACCTGCGAAATGCTCATTACGTTGGCTCTTTCCTGTGCATTGGGCGATATTATCTGCTGAAAATAGGTATAGCTTTCGTTGTAGAAGCAAAGGAACTGACTGAGCAAGAAATACATCAGCCAGACAACAACCGCTTTTGTTGTATAGTTGAAATATTCATACGGAAGCCACACAAAAATCATCGATGTCAGAACTATCGGGAAACCGGTTTTTCTGATAAACGGCAGAAATTTTCCGCCGGGAATATGGTGGTTGTCATAAAACCAGCTTCGGAAAATACCAATAGGAATACCGATAAGATTGGCAACGGTAAGCATTATCTGCAAATCCATGGGACGTAGTCCGATGCTGGCACCGACAAGGAAGTTACCGGCACTCAAGCCGATTTGATTTGCAAGAAGCATTGCCCAGTTTACGCCAAAACCTGCACCGCTGATTGCAACAACCTCTTTATATGGAATATAATTGCCTTTGGCAGGTATATTCCAGTATTCTTTAACAGTACGGATCGCGTCCTTCACTTTAACAAAAACGCCTGTTTTAACTTCGTTTTCCATATAGCAAAAACCTCCGTGTTGATATCAGTATAACAAATAAAGTATAACACAAGTCTTTTTTGGTTACAAGTCCAAAAAGCCGTTACAATCATAACGGCTTTTCCGTAATACGTTTGTCGGCAGGACGGTAAAGCTTTATAATTCTTTTCGGGTGCTTCACGCTACGTAGCGGATGGGTCGGTTGACAGAGCAATACAGAAAAGTTATAATTATATTTGTATAATTTCGTGAACAAAGCAGTTGTTAATCAAAACCAAAAGAAAAGTTCAACTGTTATGTGGAATTTGGAGATTTGAAATGAGCGAAAACAATATTAAATTAAATTTCAGCAAATTCAGCGGGAACTACGAGATTGAGCACAATGGCTTTTCATGGATAAGCGATGGCAGAAAGCCTTATATAACTATCCGCAAAAAAGTCGGGGACAAGTATATAGCCATATCCCGTCCCTTATGGTCTGCTTTAAAAAAGAAAACTAATTATTCTGAAAAAAGAATTGTTACCCGCTATTCTGATTTCATAGCATTCGGTAAAAAGATGCCTTTTGCTCTTGTTTGCACTGCTGAGATAACGGGTGAAGATACCGTTGAATTCTCTTTGAAAGCAGAAAATGAATCAGGTTATGATATTCAGGCTGTCTTTTTTCCTGCACCGTTTAATTCAAAATCAAAAAGAAAAAACTCTTATCATGTTGACCCGATGCGTCAAGGCTTTATACTTCCTGACGGATATAAAAAGAATTTTGCAACAATATACGGATATGCACACATAAAACGCCCGATAAACACAGGTGATTGTTATATGCCTGTTTGGGGCAGAGTATGCGATGGACATACGTTTACGGCTATTGTCGACACTCCTTATGATGCTTCTATGTATTCATCATTCGGAAAACATAAGGCATTTGTTAATTCAGTTTACTGGCAATCATCACTCGGCAAACTGTCTTATGAAAGAAAAATCCGATTTGTTTTCCACGAAAACGGTGATTACAATACCGTTGCAAAAGATTACCGCAATTATCTGATTGAAAAAAACCAGCTTGTTACCATCGACGAAAAAATCGCAAAAAATCCTAACATAAAAAAAATTATCGGTGCTCCCGTTCTTCATCATAAAATATTCTCAAAAATCAATGAAAAATCGCAGTTCTATGACAAAACCGGCTCAAACGAAATTCTTTGCGCCACATTCCGTGAGCGTGCGGAACAAATGAAAAGGCTTAAGGCGCTTGGTTTGGACAAACTGTATATTCATACTGACGGTTGGGGCAAAGACGGATACGACAACAAGCATCCCTATATTCTTCCGCCTTGTGAAGAAGCAGGCGGATGGGACGGCTTCAAGGAATTTTCTGAAGTTTGCCGTGAACTTGGCTATGTATTTGCTTTGCATGACCAATACAGAGATTATTATTATGACAGTCCTGTTTTTGACAAAGAAAAAGCCGTGACAAATATTGACGGCGCAAATCCGTATTGCTCGATTTGGGATGGCGGTGAACACAGCTACCTTTGCTCCGAATTTGCTCTTGAAGCCGTAAAGAGAACTTATACCGAGCTTGAAGAACACGGTGTCGATGTGCAAGGAGCATATCTTGACGTTTTTTCAATTATGCAGGGCGATGAGTGTTTCCACAAAGACCACCGAATCACAAGAGAGGAAAGCATGCAACACCGTGGCGAGTGCTTTGATTATCTTAACAAAAAAGGGCTTATTATGTCTTCCGAAGAGCCCGGAATGCAGCTTCTCAACCACCTTGCTCTTGTACATCACGGGCCCCATGCTCTCCGCCCGCAAGAAAACGGTGCGGCAGTCGGAATTCCTGTTCCTCTCGGAAATCTTGTTTATCACGATTGTATTATGGTTCCGTGGAATTGGTTTAACAACTGGGGTATCCCCAAAGGCGAAGACGGTGACTTGTACGGTGCATTAAATGCAGGTATGCCTTATATTCACCCATACGGAAATTCTCTTCGTAAAATCGGAACAGACAACCGTACAGCTGACATTGAAATGATGAGCGACGAAGAATTGGAGAAAGAGTTTGAACGCATAAGACCTCTTTGTGAGTTACAGGCAAAGCTCTATAACAAGGAAATGGTAAAGCACGAGTTCCTTGAAAGTTACCGCAAACAAAAAGCTACATATTCAGACGGCACAGTTGTTGTTATCGATTTAGACCAAAATACATATAGAATTGATTTGCAGTAATTTCAGGCTCTTATTATTTCAACCGCAAGCAAAATTTACACAACCACCGGCTCATATACAGTTGAGCCGGTGGTTGTTTTTTTGTTTATTTACATATATTTTCTTTGATAGCAGCGTTTACATTTTCTCTTGCTGTAAGCAGCCATCCATCATTATGAGGATATTCTCTGAATGTTATATCGTGCTTTCCTTCTTCTTCAATAACAGAAAGACAAGTTCTTTTATCTGTAAGTTTTTCCAGCGTGTTGAGCGCAGCCATATCCTGCAGCGCATCATAGAAAACTTTAAGTCTGAGTGAATGATAAGCTGTGCCGTCTTCTGCCGGATAGACTATAAAACTGTCACCTGACGGAAACGCTTTACCTGCATCTGTAACCTCGTAAGGATTTACAGGAGCTTTTGAAAGCCTTGTAAAATAGAAATTATACCCCCACTGTAAAAAACCTCTTATGCCGAATTTGAACATCTGATAACCGATGACTCTTGTTCTTATTGAGTCATTACAGAAAAATCTGTTGGCTACATTGTGATTCGTTTGGGCGCTGCAATAATATACCCAAAGATTATCAACATTTCCGATAAACTTATCTATATGGTCACTTGCAGGTATTGGATTTGAAACTATTTTCTTTTTGTAGAAAGAGTAATCCGAAAGAGCATCCACAATTTTATAACCCTCAAAAAGGCTGTGAATATGCTCAGAAGCTTTTTTGTAAGTACGGAGCATAGCGGCATTAGGTTCATCGCTTACATGTATGAGCACCTTGCTTTTGAGATTTCTTGCTTCAAGATATTTTTTGAGTTCAACGGAAAGCGCCGTAAGGAAGTCTTTATACCTTCGTGAGTTTGCTCGAGTTTTCCAGCCGAAAATTTTCTTATAAACACCATCAACCGTTGCCATAATTTTAGGCGCGTGTTTTGCTCCCCATTGTGTATAAAAATGAGCAAGCTCAAAATATTCAATACCACAGCGATGAGCCATTTCAATCCACTGTGTAAGTTTGTCAAAGTTAAAGGAGTAAACACCGTCTTTTACTGTTATATCAATAAGCTGAACAGTGGGTCTTTCTTTGCCTTTTTGTGTATCAAGAGGAGGTGTGAAAATCGGGGTGAGCACACAGTTCATTCCGTACTCTCGTGCGGTTTTAAGAAAGTTTTCTGTTACTCTCCAGTATTCATCAGAGAAAGCATCGAATTTGTAATAAGACATCAGGCAATCCGTATGAAACCAGCAAGTGTAAACAAAATCTTTGAAATCAAGCTCTGCATCAACAATTTCAACATCAATGCTTGCTTTCTTGCTGCCGACGGTGAAGTCTATTCTGTGTTTACCTGCGTCATTCTGAGCAGCATCAACCTCGAACCAAAAGACTGTTATCCCCTTCTTGGCATTCACTTTACCGTCAGAAGGTAAAAGCAAATCGGGGTAATATCCGCTTTGGCTGAATCTGTAATAGTCATCGGCACCTTTTTTCCACATAGGGAAATCAGATTTGATATGCCGGACAGTATATATGCGCAGGTCTTTAACAGTGCTTTCATATTCTAAAATTATTTCACAATCCTCTGCTGTTTCTATCGCAAGCTGAAAAGATTTCTTTTCATTTTTAAGCATAGAAAAACCTTTATATTCGTTTGTCGGCATTTCATCATTGTCGTAGATTTTTTCAAGAGAAGATAAAATTTTAATGTCTTTTATGTTGGTCATACGGTTACCTCAGCACCATTTTTCTTTATCCTAACATCGGATTTGCTCCGATAACAACTTCAGGTGTTTTATATTTTTCAATTTCAAAAATTATAATCTCGTTTTCATCCTTAAGAATTGCTCCCGGCAGATACAAAGCTTTTTGCGGACCTATATCCCAATATCTTCCGAGATTGAATCCGTTCACAAAAACATAACCCTTTGTAAAGCCCGTCATATTAACAAAGCATTCACCTTTACCGGCTTTGAACGTACCTTTAAGAAATACAGGACCGTTTTTGTTTTCTGTATTTATGTTCTCAAAGCTAAGTTTTTCGAGATTATCTAAGGGTATTGTGTAAACATCAAAATCGGTCAACACCTGATTTGCAAAATGAACATTTGAAATACCCTTACGGTCATAAAGCTCTTTGCCATAATTTACTCTGCCCATTCCCTCAACAAGGATGCCCATTTCACTTTCGGACTTTGTCCCCTTAACGAAAAGCTGTTTTTTCAGTTTGATTTTATTGAACAAAGATTTTTCCTTGCATCTGTTTATTGTTGCAATTTTTTTCTTTTCAAAATAAACGTGTGCATAATCGTGAACATCGTCAATTGAAAGAAAACCGGCATCATAATTACCTTTAAGCTTTGTTACATAATAAATCAGACCGAAGTTTTGTCCGTAGGCTTCCATACTTCTCGGAAGCGGTGAATAGTGTTTCTGAGCAATAACATCAAGATTATCAAACAAATCTGCGGACTCTGTGAGCCTTACCGTACCGATATTCTGCATTACAGGTGGTGCAGGCAACTCAGCCATAGGAATATTCTGTTTTTCACAAAGAAGTTTTCTTATTTTGTGATATGTATCGGTATAATCCCCCCATTCAGTTAAGGGGGCACAATAATCATAGCTTGTAACAGTAGGCTCATAGCCCTTCTGATGATTTGCACCTGCAGTAAAACCAAAGTTAGTTCCGCCAAGGAACATATACATATTAAAGGAAGCTCCTTTGTCAAGGAATTCTTTAAGCTCGGGAATTAAATTATCAGCTTTCCTCGTGTGATGCTTTTCGCCCCAGTGGTCAAACCAACCGCACCAGAACTCCATACACATTTTAGGTATTTCACCGTAAGGTTTTAATGCATCAAAAGCAGTTGAGGCACGTGAACCGAAGTTGAGAGTAGGTAAAACACCGTCTATCGTTCCACCTGAAAGCATATTGCACCACGTGCCGTCTGAAGTAAATTTCAATATGTCAACACCAAGCTCATCATACATATCGGAAAGTGCGCAAAGATACTTCTTATCGTTGGAGTAACTGCCGTATTCATTCTCAACCTGCATAGCTATAATGTTTCCGCCGTTTGTGATAAACAAAGGTTTAAGAATCGAAAACAGTTTTTCAAAGTAATCTCTTACGTGGCCGAGGTAAGCTTCATTGTTGCAGCGGAGTTCGATATTTTTATCTCTCAAAAGCCAGGCAGGAAAACCGCCGAAATCCCATTCTGCACAGATATACGGACCGGGTCTTACTATTGCATACAGTCCGAGCTTGTGAGCTGTATTGATAAACCTTACGATATCAAGCATTCCGCTGAAATCAAAAACGCCCTTTTCAGGTTCATGAAGATTCCAGCAAACATAAGTTTCAACAGTATTAAAGCCTGCGACTTTCAGCTTTAATAATCTGTCTTCCCAATATTCAGGGAGGGTACGAAAGTAATGTATAGCTCCCGAATAAATTTTAAATGGCTTGCCGTTAAGATAAAACTCTGAGCCTTTGATTTCAAATGATTTTGCCATTATTATCTCCTTCGTTAAGGTTTTTGCAATTTTTCCGGTATCTTCAAACAAAAGATTGGCTGTAATCACCACATATTTTCAGGATAATTGCCGTCAATTACCTTCTGCCTTATGGCATCAACTACAACCTGCTTATCTTCTTTATATGTAACACCGTACCACTTTTCTGTTGTATCCATAACCTTTACACTGATTTTACCTTCTTTTAACAAGTCATCAACGACAAAGGGCAGGAAGTACTCACATTTGAGCATATTGTCTTTGTTTTTATCAAGGAAATCAGCAAAACGGTTTTTCAGTTCTGTCATCATCATATTGCTGAAACCCCAGCAGTTCATTGATACGGTGCTTCCCCTCTCAAGCTCTGTCCAACTTTCGCCGTCATCTTCGGTAAACATAATTTTACCGTCTCTGAGTGCAATTTTTGTTCTCTCAATAATATCTGTAAGATAACCCTCGGCGTTAGTCTGACAAACTCCTCTTGCAACATGACCGTTCTCTGTCAAGGTGTTCTCAATCTTGAATCCTACCATACAGAATTCATTTTCACTCTTGCTGTTTTTCAGTTCATTGTAAATAAGTCTGAAAGTTTCTTTACCGTAAAAATCATCGGCATTGATAACCGCAAACGGTCCGTCAATCATACCATCGCAAGAGAGTACTGCGTGACCTGTACCCCAAGGCTTTGTTCTGTTTTCAGGTACATTGTAACCGTCAGGCAGATTGTTTATATCCTGATAAGCATATTCGACTTTGATTCTATCCTCATATTTGCCATCCATAATCTCTTTAAAGTCTTTTTCAATTTCGTGCTTGATAACAAAGATAACCTTGTCAAATCCAGCCTCTATAGCGTCATATACAGAATAATCAAGCATAATTTCGCCGTTTACTCCGATGGGGTCAATCTGCTTAAGGCCGCCGTATCTGCTCCCCATACCTGCAGCCATAATAATTAAAGTGATGTCTTTCATATTTTGAGCTCCTTTATTATGGATTTGTAATAAGTATAGCAAAAAAATACACATTATTCAACAAATATTGGTTAATTAAAATGTAATTTGACCGTTCTTCAACAAATTATAGTTTTACAATATTTTGTTTGTAAATATCATTTCAGAACCATTGATACATAAGGATTAAAAACAGGAAAAGCGGCACAGTAAGGCTTTTATACCATTACCCAATAATTCGCAATTCAAAGCTGTTAATTCGGCACAACCAAATTCGACACAATGCCAATTGGTAATGCATAGGTATTCTTGTTAAATATATTGATGTTCAATGATATTCAATAGTACTCTCGCTAAATTGTATATAGTACGAGTACAATTGTTTTTTAAGAAGGCAATATGGCAAAGAAAATGAGATTGCTGAACTAAGCAATGTAACCACCATATAACAGTAAAGCCGACAGATTAAAACTCCATCGGCTTTTTCCATATTATTTTGAATATGATTTTGTTCTGCTATTTTTTCAATATTCATTTCACGAGCTCTTCTTATTCTGTACCGATCACTCATACTGTGATTTCAGTTTGATGGAGGATGTTGTAAAAACAAAAAACCGAATAATTAAGCTTTTGGGACAAAAAACCAACCAAAAATAAATTTTAATATAAATCAAATATCGACGGCAAAGTCACAGCAATTCCAAAGCATTTTCAATGTCACTGATTTTAATACGTCTTTTGTTGCCTTTAATCGCAACGGTAACGTTTCTTCTTTGGAATATGTCTTTTGCGGCTTCAACAACGTCTTCTTTTATTATACCGTTTAACCGTCCGAATTTTTCTTCATTAAAATTCAACGCATCCGTTTTTAAAATGAAATTATAATAACCCGAATCCCAATTCAGATTTGACGGATTATCGGCGGTAAACACGCACGAGGATAACTCATACCTATAATTGGCTTCAAAATTAAAATCGCCTGATTTTAGCCTGTTGAAGCTTTTTATAAGATGTTCAAAAGCCTCAAGCATATTCTCCTGCGCAACTTCGAATTTAACCGAAAGATTGCTTACGTCATCGTATTGCTCATACGTTGCATCGTACGAATATATAAGGGGATTGTCTTCGGAAAGTGAGTTGTAAATCAACGCTTTATCACCTTTAAACAGAATGGAATAAAGCAAATCGTGAACTCCGCCGCTGTATTTTTGCGTATCAACGTCAAATCCGATTTTGATATAGCACCAATCGGATGACATAACGGTAACATCATCATTTCGGCAAAAGAATTTTTCCGCATTACCGACAGAGTTGTTGAAGCAAGTCTTCTTCGGATTCAGCTTAACACTGCCGAGCTTTTTCTTCAGGCTTTCAATGTCGCCATCGGATACGTTTCCCGTCAGCACAACGCAAACGTTTTCAGAAGAAAAAATCGTGTTTCTGTATTCGTTAAGCTTTTTAAGAGAAATCCTGCTGACGTTTCCCAAACTGCCGAGAATTGTTTTTTCAATACAAGTATCTTTCCAGACAGCCTTGCTGAAAGCGTAATCAAGAGTATGTTTCTCATCTCTTTCGCGAAATTCAGCTTTGATTCTTGCTTTTTCCCTTTGGAATTCATCGGAGCTGATTTTGATTTCATCAAACAGTTTGCAAAACAAATCCGAAGCAAACTCAAACGAATATGACGGAGCGCTAACAGACAGATGCAGAAATTCCTTGTATGTGCAGGCATCTATCTCGACACCGTTGGCGGCCATTATTTCGTAAAAATTTTCACCGTAAATCTTTTTCAGATTCCTGAAAATAACGTGCTCCAGCAGATGTGTTATACCGTTATTGTTTTCAGTTTCAAATTTACTGCCGGCTCTGACAAAAAGACCTATGTAAAAACTGTTGAAAGCAGGATTGATAAGCGCATCAACCTTTATTCCGTTTACGTTAAAATTATAATTATTCATAACACACCTCCTGTTGAATGACAATTAAATAATAAAAATATTACTTATAAAAACTTTAAAAGCTTCTTTTTCATTTTCTGAAGCTCAACCATATCAGGAATGTTGCTTTTGTTCCACATAATTTCTTTGGGCAACCACCAAACGGGACCTTTGCCGTTATTCCCATATTCACCTAAATCCCCACTTTTTCTCGGAAACAGATGGAAATGCAAATGAGCGTCGCCGTTTCCAAGACATTCATAATTCATCTTATCAGCGTCGAAAGCTTCACTTACTGCCTTAGCAACAAGTGTCATCTCATAAAGAAATTGCTTTCTGAAATTCACTTCTAAATCCCATAATTCAGTTGCGTGTTTCTTGCATATAAACAGAACATACCCATAAAAATGCTGATTCCATCCAAAAATAATATATCCGGTTTCAAGTTCTTTTACAAACCATGGGTTTTCGCCACTTTTGATTTGCTCAATAACTTTACACATACCACAATTCATATTATTCACCCTGAGTGTTCAATGTAATAAAAGCTCCTGACTTTAAACAATTATAGCATCTCGATAACTAAAAAGCAAATTAGAATTAAAACATAGAAGCAAGAATAATCCGTGCTGCATCAAAATGACCTGTATTTCAGTCCGCCGGACTGTGATTCACTAAAGCTCCTCTTTAGTCCCATAAAATGCAAAAAACCACCCGATTGGGTGGTTTCTCATTTTGGCGCCCCAAACAGGACTCGAACCTGTGACACCTCGGTCAGAAACATTGTCGCACTGCTCGCTTGGAGCGCTTCGCATTGCTCTGTGTTTCTTCCTGCTCAACGGGT
>JAZNBM010000132.1:0-3835 GCA_045587045.1 Acutalibacteraceae bacterium
CCTGCGGTAGGACTTTCAACCGCCTTAGGTGTGGATGTTAAAATAACCATTGACGATATCCGCAAAGAGATTGTTGAAACCGTAGAAGACGGTCAGACAAAAGCTGCAATTGAGCTTCTGGGCGATGCAAGATATAAAATTTTTGACGCTCTGGTTGAAACAGACGGCTTTGCTTTTATTGCGGTCGGCAGACCCGAAAGTGCAGGCTGTTACTGCAAAATCAACACCTATCTCAAAGAGGTTATCAGCATCCTTTCAAATGAATTTGATTACGTTGTTATTGACGGTGAAGCAGGCATTGAACAGATTAACCGCCGTGTTATGGAAAAGGTTTCGCACCTGCTTCTCATCACCGATGCAAGTAAAAAAGGAACACAGGTTATTTCAACCATTAAAAGCGTTGCCGATGAGCTTGTTATGTATAAAAAAATCGGTGCAATCGTCAACAGAATTCCCGACGAAAGTGTTATTGAACACATCAATACAAACGGCATTCCCGTTTTGTCATATATCCCCACAGATTCAAACCTTGCAATTTACGACATTGAAGGCAAAAACATTACAACGCTGCCCGACAACTCAAACATTGTTGAAGGTGCAAAAAAAGCTCTTGTTGAAATGGAGATTTTAAAGTGAGAGATTTAAAGCATATTTATGAATTTGAAAACCTTCTGCAGGAAGCCAACAATGCTCTGGTTCAGCAAGCAAAAGCCGATGGCGGAATTGCTTTGGGCTACACCTGCTACCATATCCCCGAGGTTTTGCTCAACTGCGGCAACTGTTTTTCCGTCAGACTGCGTGCACCGCGCACAGGCTCACTGGATATTGCCACTTACTATATGAGCAACTTCCTTTGCGGTTATTCAAAAGCGATTCTTGAACGTGCAATCGAGGGCGGATATAACTTCCTCAACGCCCTGCTTGCCAGTGAAACCTGCTCCGAAATGAACAGAACAGCTGAACATTTTGAGCTTCTTAATCTTGTTGAAAACGATAAATTTTTCCTGACTTTTCTTGATATGCCTTTCAAGATTGCAGACCACACGGTGAAACACTACGTTACGCAGACAAGAAACAAAATCCTCAACAAAATGACAGAGGTTTACGGCGTAGATACTTCCGATGCCGCTTTGCTCAAGGCGGTTGAAGAGCACAACGAGGTTTGCCGCCTTATGACGGAAATCGGTAACTACCGCAAAGAAGACAATCCCCGTATAACAGGCTATGAATATCACATTCTTAACCTCGTTACATATTGCTGCCCAAAGGCACTTATTCTGCCCAAGCTCCGCGAAACTGCTGAAGAGCTTAAAACAAGAGAACCCGATGCAAAGAAGAATTTCAGAGCCAAAATCGTTGTTGTCGGCTCCGAAATGGATGATCCCGACTTCACCTCACTCATTGAGGACAGCGGCGCTCTTGTTGTGGCAGACAGATACTGCTTCGGTTCAATGCCCGGCAGAGAAGAAATCATTATCAACCCCGGCGAAGATGTTCTTACACAGATTTGTCTTCACTATCTTAAAACAAGTCAGTGTCCCAGATATATGAGCCATGAAAAAGTTCAGGAGCGCAGAGATTATGTCAAGCGGCTTGTTGACGAATATCACGCAGACGGCGTTATGTATGAACAACTGAAATTCTGCGAATATTGGGGTTACGAAAGAGCCCTTGCTTCATACGTTATGAGCACCGATTACGGCGTACCCACCGCGGCGGTTGACAGGCAGTATACCGCTTCTGCTTCGGGTCAGCTCCGCACCCGTGTTCAGGCGTTTGTTGAGAGCCTTGAAATCAAGAAAATCCAGAAAGAAAGGCAGGCGAAGGAAAATGGCTGATCTCGGTAATCTTTATTCCAAAGACCGCAAAGCTTTGCTTAAGCACAGAGAATGGCGCGGTTTCAAAGACACGATGTATGACTATTACCGTTGGCTGGTTACCTGGAAAGATATGATCGTTATGGTGCTCAAAGCACCCGTATCAACCGTAAAAGGCTTATGGAAATACCGCTGGATGGCATCTTATCTTTCAACACCGTCATTCATTGACAGGCATACTGCCGGTCTGCGCGGCACACACCTTCGCATTGTTCACCTGCATTTCAATATGATTGTCAAACACGCAACGGGACTTATCAACACCTCATTTGTTGCCGATGAAAAGATTAATCCCAACAACAAATATTCAAAAAAGATTGTTCTCACTGATGAGATTATACCTAATGAAATTTTTTCGGGTTTCCCAAATCTTAAGGTTGTTCCCCTGCAGACAATTCCGATTTTCCTCACCTCGATGGTTGACCAGCAGATAACTCCGCCCTACCTTGAGGTTACCGAAAGCTTTGGTGTGCCTGCAGACGTATGTCCCCTTCCCAGTGCTGAAGCAGGCGTAGCAATTGACGATGACTATCCCAAGATGGGTTGCTGTATGGTTGCAACAAATATGCCGTGCGACGGCTCTGTTATGAACTCAACCTTCCTTGACAGACGTCTTAACCTGCCCGTTCACCTTTTCAACATTCCTCTTCGATATAACGATGAAGACGTTCAGGAATATGCGGTTGAAGAAGTCAAAGAGCTTATAAAATTCATTGAAGAACAGACAGGCGAAAAATTTGACTGGGACGTTTTCTTTGAGGCTCTTAAGAATTCAAACAAGCAGCTTGAATACGAAATGGAAAAATGGGACATCAACAAAACCCCTTATCCGCAGATGACCGGTGCAGCTTTCTGGCTTTACAGAATTTATTATTTCAACCTTTCGGGTGGTGTTGACAAGCGTTTCCTCAAGGTTGATGAAAAGGTAAACAGGCTGATGACAAAAGGCTATGAAAACAAAGAGCTTGTTTCAAAAGAAATGCGTCACCGCGCTGTTGTATGGAGTTGCCCCGCAAACTATTACACAAGTTTTGCAAACTGGCTCGAAAACTGCTGGGGTATGAACGTTGTTATGGATATGGAAACAATGATTTCTTATATCAAATATAACACCGAGGATAAAGAACAGGCTCTTAAAGACGTTGCAAAAACATATCAGCGCTCAATTATGCGCAAGCACACAAAGGGCGGATACAGAAACGTTGTTGACGAATTATGGAGAATAGTTGAAGAATACAATGCCGACACGGTTATTATGTATGACCAGATTTCGTGCAAAGGTATGGACGGTCTTGCCGGTATTTTTGACGACCAGGCAAGAGAGCGCAACGTAAACTTCATCTGGGTCAAGCAGGACCTTATGGACCCCAGAACAATTTCAAGACGCGATATGCGTGAGCAGGTCAATAAATATATGCAAACCGTTCTTCAGGAGGAGCCTCTTGACCCCTCGCTTGTTGATTTTGAAGACGATTTAGCTTGGTAATATAAACATAATTGCTGACCAATCAGCGGTTACTTAAGGAGATTATTATTATGAAATATTTCGGCGGATGTGACGTTGGTTCAACATACACAAAATGCGTTATTCTTGACGAAAACGGCAAAATGGTTGCAAACGTTACAAACAGAAGCAAAATAAATCCCGTTGCAAGTGCGGAAATTGCACTTAACGATGCCGTTGCACAGGTAAACGGTCTTGATTCCGCAAAAGAACTTACATATCTTATCGGCACAGGCTACGGCAGAAACAAAGTGCCTTTTGCCGATGAAAACATATCCGAAATCAGCTGCCACGCAATGGGTGTTCACGTTACAAACCCCGAAGTCAAAGCAATTATCGACATCGGCGGTCAGGACGTTAAAGGTATTTCGATTGATACCGACGGTACAGTCAAAAACTTTGCCATGAATGATAAATGCGCTGCAGGTACAGGCAGATTCTATGAAGCAATGGC
>JAZNBM010000133.1:0-7914 GCA_045587045.1 Acutalibacteraceae bacterium
GTGATTTCGTGATAGCCGTAGTCATAAACCTGCGGACCTCTTATATGCTTCATAAACTGTCCTTTCCGAGGAAAAATAACCTCATATGCGCAAATTAATCGTATTTAGCTTTATTATATACCATATATAGTAATATTTCAAGCAATTTCAACTAAATAAGAAAAAGAAAATGTTAAAATTTTTCTCAAAAAGGGGTTGACAACTGCGTTCAAATAATATATTATATTGGAGCGTCAAAAAACAGACACAAACTGAATATGATCCATTAGCTCAGTCGGTAGAGCACTTGACTTTTAATCAAGGTGTCCGGAGTTCGAATCTCCGATGGATCACCAAAACCGCTTCGCAGCAAAAGCTTCGGAGTGGTTTTCTTTTTAAAGAGATTCGAACGCCTGACAGTCCAAGTGCGGCGGTTTGCCGAAAGGCAGAGCCGCACGGACATAAAAAACGAACTTGCTGTATATTTGAATGATAATGGTGTATATATGTAGAAAAACAGACAAATTGTTCCCGATGTTGAGTTTTTAGTCAATCAAAGGGTTTTGCACATTGTTTCAAAAATTATGAAATGATAGAATAATAACACTTTTGTAATTGCTTGAAAGGATACATTTTACTCTATATACAGTAAAACGGAGGGATATTAATTGAAGAAAAATATCACTAAAGCATATGATCTTACCCCTGCACAGGATATGATTCAGTTTATGCTTAAGCACAGCTTTTTTCATAAGCAGGTAACACAGATTCCCGAATCTATGATTGTCAAAAAAGAACTCGATTTTGACGTTATGAAAAAGGCTGTCAATATTGAAATTGAAAGAAACGACTGTCTGCGTCTTCGCTTTTTCAAAGAAAAGGGCAAAATCAAGCAGTATTTTATTGATGAATACAAGGTTGATAATATTCCCGTTCTTGATTTCAGCTCAGATGAAGAGCGCAAGAGTGTTCTCGGTGCAGATGCACAGAAGCCTGTCAAGATGCTTAAGGATGAAACTTTCAGAATCAAATTCTTCCGTATGAGTGACGGCAGAAGCGGTGTTTATATCAATATGCACCACCTTGTTATGGATAATGCGGCTGTTTTCATTTTCTTTGCAGATCTTTTTGCAATTTATGATAGCCTTACAAACGGCACAGAGATGCCCAAGCCTCTCGGTAAATTTGAAGAGATTATCCAGAAAGAGCTTGCATACGTTGCCAACCCCGAAAACCTCAAAAAAGAAGAACAGGCTTACAGAGAATATATGGAAAAAGACGGTGAGCCTCTTTACCTCGGCGTTGAAGGTCCCAGACATCTCGAAGCTGAACGCGCAAAGAAAAAGAATCCCAACATAAAGGCTCCCTCTCTCTTTGACCCCATCAACGATAAGGCAGAGCTCACAACGCACAGCATAAATCACGATGACAGCCAGAAGATTTTTGAATTTATGCAGGAAAACAACATTGGCGGCGAATGCCTTGTTCAGCTTGCAATGCGCCTTCACGTTTCAAAGGTTAATAACAGACATAACGATACATATTTTATCGTTCTCTGCCCCAGAAGACGTACTCTTAAAGAAAAGCGTTCAGGCGGCACACTTGCCGTTCCGCTGCCCTGGAGAGTTGTTCTTCCCGAAGAAACAACCTTCAAAGATGCTCTCAAGAAGATGGCAGACGTTCAGTATTGGGCATTCAGCCATATGAATTACCCTTATCTTGAATACCGTAAGCTTCAGAGAGAAATGTATAACTATCCTGCCGCAGCAGGCGCATCAACGATGATGTTCTCATGGTTCCCGCTTGAAGCGGGCACAATGAATAACTGGGACTATCAGTTTGAAGGCTATTGCCTCGGCAGATACATTATGGTTATTTATACTTTCGCTATGAAAGATTCATCAACCGGTTGTCTTAAGCTCTCCTGTATGCACAGAACAAAGTACGTTACCGTTGAAGAAGCAAAGGCTCTTCACCTCGGCGCAGAAAAAGCGCTCAAACTCGGCGTTGAGAATCCCGATATGACTCTCGGTGAAATTATTGACAGAATGTAATACTGCCCCCTCACAGCAACTTGTTTAGCAGTGAGGGGGATTTTTCTTTTGCTATTGATTTGTATTGGTTTGTTTGCTAAAATGAATTTTATAAGCATAACGGAGGCGTATACTGTGAACAAAATTAAAATCGGCATTATGGGTGCAGGCAGGGGAATTGATATTGCAAAAAACCTGATGCTTCTTGACTGCGAAATTGTTGCCCTTTGCGAATTCAGAAAAGAAAGAGCCGAAGAGGGTGTTGAAGAAATCGGCGTTGACATTCCTGTTTTTGAAAAGTTTGATGATTTTATTGAACAGGAAATGGATGCCGTTGTGCTTGCAAACTATTTTCACGAGCACACACCCTATGCAATCAGATGTTTTGAAAAGGGGATTCATGTTTTCTCTGAGTGCATAAGCAACGGCACAATGGCAGAGGGCGTTGAGCTTATAAGAGCCTTTGAAAAGAGTAAATCCGTTTATATGCTTGCCGAAAATTATCCGCAGATGAAATTTAACCGCGAAATGAAAAGGGTGTGCGACGGCGGCTCACTTGGCAAAATCGTTTATGCAGAGGGCGAATATAACCACCCCGTTAATCCTAACGAAACCGATTTTCTTAAAGGCTATGTTTACTTTAAAGAGCATTGGCGTAATTACCTGCCCCGTTCATACTATATTACTCATTCGCTTGCCCCGATTATGTGGGCAACGGGAGCAACGCCCAAAAGGGTCAGCGCAATGCCTGTTTTTTCACCTATGGAAGAAATCGCATCTGTAAGAATGGTTGGTGACAGGGCGGCAATTGTAACAACCCTTAATGATGATGGTTCCGTTTTCAGAGTGACGGGCTGTGCGGCATTCGGAGCGCACCATAACGCCTACCGCCTTTGCGGCGAAAAAGGTCAGATAGAAAACCTGCGCGGTATGGGCGAAAAGGTTATGCTTCGTTACAGTGATTGGGCAATTCCCGAGGGAATGGAAGAGAACAACCTCTACGACCCCGAATGGAACGATAAGGACGAAGATTTTATTGTGAAGAGCGGTCACGGCGGCGGTGACTATATTGTTGCCAGAATGTTCCTTGATTGTATAAGGGAGGGCAAGCAGCCCGAACATCCCTACGACATTTATTCAGCAGTCAATATGGCTTCGGTTGCGATTCTGGCTCATCGTTCAATTCTTAACGGCGGTCAACCTTATGATGTTCCTGATTTCCGCCTTGAGGAGTGCCGCAAGCAGTATGAAAACGACAGACATACACCGTTTTACGGTACCGACGGCAGCGAGCCTGATATTCCCTGCTGTTCCGTAACAGATTATAAACCGGCAGATGAGCAGATGAAGAAATATTGTGAAATGTTTGATAACTGAAAAAAACCCTCACTCCAACCGGAGTGAGGGTTTTTTTATTAAAGGTTATAATATTTATCGAATTCGGCAGGATGAGGAATCTTTGCAAGTTCAGCGCATTCTGCACGCTTTGCCTTGATGAAATTTGTGAGAAGCTCTTTGGGGAATACGCCGCCTGCTGTGAGGAAGTCGTTGTCAGCTTCAAGTGCATCAAGAGCATCGGGAAGATTGGTGGGAAGCTGTGTGAGTTTTGCCTTTTCTTCTTCGGGAAGGTGGAAAAGATTGAAGTCATAGGGACCCCAGCCGTTTGCGTGGGGATCAATCTTGTTCTTAACACCGTCAAGACCTGCCATAAGGATTGCTGCATAGCAGAAATAGGGGTTACAGGTTGCGTCGGGGTTACGAAGTTCAAAGCGGCGCTTGTCGGGGCTCTTAGCGTAAGCGGGGATACGGATAACTGCGCTGCGGTTTGATGTTGCGTAACCGACTGTTACGGGTGCTTCAAAACCGGGAACAAGTCTCTTGAAGGAGTTGGTGCTGGGGTTGGTCAGTGCGCAGAGTGCGCCGATATGCTTGAGCAGACCGCCCATAAAGTAATGAGCTGTTTCGCTCAGGTGTGAATAGCCGTTATCGTCTGAGAAAACGGGCTGACCGTCCTTGAAGAGAAGCATATGTACGTGCATACCGCTGCCTGCTTCACCGTAGATGGGCTTGGGCATAAATGTTGCGGTTTTACCGTATTTAAGAGCTGTATTGTGAATGATATATTTAATCATCATTGATGCGTCAGCCATATGAACAACTTCGCCAAGCTGAGGCTCGATTTCATACTGACCTGATGCGGCAACTTCGGGGTGATGATAGTTGATTTCAATGCCTGCATCTTTCATATGCATGCACATTTCGCTGCGGCATTCATAAGAGGTGTCAAAGGGTTTTGCAATGTGATAGTTCTTCTGCTTGGGAACAACAACGCCGAGGCCGTCAGTGTTGGAGTTCCAGTATGACTGGCTGGCATCAACGGTTGCACCAACGTGCTTGCCGTCAACGTTCCATCTGACGTCGTCAAAAAGATAGAACTCAAATTCGGGCAGAATCTTCATTTCGTCGGCAATGCCGCCTTCTTTCATGTATTCAACAGCAGCTCTGATGATGTTTCTTGGATACTGTGCAAGAGGACGGTTTTCGGGGGAATCGATAATCATTGCGTTACCTGTCATTGAAAGTGTTGCAATGCTGCAGAAGGGGTCAATAACTGCGGTGTCAGGGTCGGGGATAAATACCATATCACTCTTTTCAACAACAGCATAGCCGTAGTTGGAAGCATCAAAGCCGATGCCGCTTTTCATTGTGTCTTCGGAAAAGTTTTCTGCAGGGATGGTAACGTGTCTGTACTGACCGTTGATGTCGACCATTTTAAAGTCAACCATCTTGATATCGTTTTCTTTTATGATGTTTAAAACATCCTGAATGCTTTTTGCCATAATAATCTCTCCTTTAATCTGAATTTGCAGTGAATAAATATACTACAAAACAGTATAACAATATTTTTTTTATTAGTCAATTGTCATATATGCAAAATAAAGAAATTATTTTGCGATTAGTTGTTGAATTTGAGCGAAAGCTATGATATAATTTGCTGGTATTAATAAAATACAGAGATTTTTTTGTTGTGATAAAAAGGAAGTGTATTTATGATTTGTCCTATTTGCGCAGCTTCAATCAGAGACGGTCTTAAATTCTGTCCCAAGTGCGGCAATCCCATAATTGCTGAATCATATCAGGAGCCCGTTCAGCAGCCTTCTCAGCCTCCTGTAAATGATTATCAGCCTCCCGTACAGCAGACTTACGAGCCTCCCGTACAGCAGTCATATCAGGCTCCTGTACAGCAGTCATATCAACCGCCTGTCCAGCAAGCCTACCAGGCTCCCGCAAACGGCTATCAGCCGCAATATAACGATTATGGCTACACTTCAGATAACTCATATTCGGTTCTTGAAGAAGAAAAAGCTCCGAATAAGGCAGGAAAAATCATTGGCTTGATTTGCGGAATAGGTGCTTTATCATTGGGCATTATTGCTCTTTTGGTTTGTTGCATTCCTGTTGTTGGTATGATTATTGGTGCGGCTATCGGATTTGTGGGTGTTATCCTTGGTATAGTATCGGTTGTTCTTTCGAAGATAGCTAAAGGTAACAAGGGCTTTGCTATTGCAGGTCTTGTTTGCTCGATTCTCTCTATGTCCGGAACCATTTTCTTTGCACTTGTAGGCTATATTGCAGGTAATGCTTAATCGGCATTTAGTATAAATTAAAATATGAAATAAACGAAAGGGTGTGCCTTAATGATTTGTCCGTATTGTAACTCGGAAATCAGAGATGGTCTCAAGTTTTGTCCCAAGTGCGGAAGTCAGCTTGCAGAAACATCATATCAGCAGTATGAACAGCCGCAATATCAGGAACCACAGTATCAGGAACCGCAGTACCAGAATCCCCAGTATCAGAATCCTCAACAGCAGTATGCTCCGCCCGCTCAGGTGGTGTATGTTTCAAATGAAAAACAGGGTGTACCCGGCAAGGGTTTAGGCATTGCTTCAATGGTGCTTGGCATTATTGCTTTTGCATTCTCCTGTTCATGGTATATCAGTTTACCGCTTGGTCTTACCAGCCTCATACTTGGTGTTGTAGGTAAAATCAAAGCTAAATCTGCAGGCAGCAAAAACGGTTTTGCAACAGCCGGTATTATTTGTTCCATATTCGCTATAGCCTGGATTATTGTTCTGCTTTTGGGCCTTGGCAGTCTTATCGGCGTAACCGGATTGGGCGCATTTGCCGAAAACTTATAATTTAATTTATAAAAACAAGCGCTCTTGCAACCTCTGTTGCAGGAGCGATGTTACTTATGGCTGGTTTTCATTCGGTGCATTTTGTTGCTCGGTATCAGTATTAGTGAATTGATGTGATTTTAATTGAGTCTGAATTTTATTAAAAGTAAAAAAGCTTTGCTGCTTATCGACGTTGCCGTTATTGCCGTGGTGATTCTGTTGCCAATTGTTGCCGCAAGGCTGCTTGGCGGCAGAGAGTGTTCATTTGTCGAAAATTTTGGCATTTTGTGCCCTAGTTGCGGCGGAACAAGGTGCGTGTATAATTTTTTCAACGGCAGATTTGTAACGGCGTTTCGCTTTAATCCGTATATTTTCTTAAGCATAATCTATGTTTTGTGCAGTGCTTTGATTTTGAATGTAAAGATATTGCTCAAAAACAAGGCTGCAGAAAAAGTGTTTTCTGTTATGACAGATTACAGAGTTGTTGTGGTCTGGGCGGCGGGTTTTATGCTGTTTGGCATTTTGAGAAATATAATATAAGAAAAAGGCTTGCATCGGGTTATCCGTTGCAAGCCTTAACTGTAACAAAAAACGGGGCGAATTTGGGCGGCACTTCATAAAGAAGTTAAGGTTTTTATCGATTCTTTTCCGTTAATACATTACGAAAAAATCCCGTAATACACAAAGTATTGCGGGATTTTTATCATTTCGTCTGAACGAAAAATAACCTGATAAAAACTGCTTCGCACCTTAAAATGAGATAGTTTGGATATAGAACAAGGCAAAAAGCGCAGAAATCCTTGACGGATTTCGAGCATTTTTAACGCAGTTATATGCCAAAATATCCTTTTTAAGGCTTAAATTCTTTATGGAGTGCCGCCCTTAACGCCCCAACTTTTTTATGATAACATACAGCAGGGGATAAAGTCAATAAGTTTTGTTCAAGTTGTGCTTTGCACGCGGCAATTTCTCTGTATTATACAATATGTGGTGTTCATCTTTGTGAAATACTACGTCTTGAAAATGCCCGAAACCTGTGCTATATTATAGTCAAGGAAAGGGTGATACCAATGAAAAGGTAAACCTTAAAGGCTCACAAAAAAATTCAAAGCCTTTAAACCTGAAACCTTAAAGGAAGCGAAAAAACAAACAATCGAATAATTTAAGGTTTAACAATACCGCAGAAAGAGAGGTTAACCAAAGATGTTAGATAACAAGAATTCAATGAAATAACCCTTGGCTGAATGTGTAAAGAAACATCAGTCAAGGGTTATTTCTTTTTTTGCTCAAAAAGATAAACTCTTTTATAAAAATCGCAAAAAACACTTGATTTTTAATCGGTGTTGTAATATAATCTTTGGAGTATCCGGGTGTGGCGAAGTTTGGTATCGCGCTTGGTTCGGGACCAAGAGGCCGTGGGTTCAAGTCCCGCCACTCGGACCAAAAAGCAAGCCGTTCATGAGAACGGCTTGTATTTTTTTATCAGTAGGGACTTGAAGGACGAGCGGCACAGAGCAACAGTCCGGTGGACTGTTGTGACCGCGAGCGACCAAGCCGCCGCAGCGGCGCGAGTCAAGTCCCGCCACTCGGACCATATCGAGTGTTCATAAGGGATTTGAGTTATGGGCACTCGATTTTTATAATTATGATGATTTGTCAAACTAAGTGCAACACTTTTTGATATAATCATCAAATAAATCCAGCGGTTTTTGGTAATTTAAAAC
>JAZNBM010000134.1:0-6360 GCA_045587045.1 Acutalibacteraceae bacterium
GGAAATCTGCCGTCAAAATCAATTCTTTCTACAGGCTTATTCCACGCAAACATTCTGTAAGAAAAATCGTCGGCATCGGTTTTCATACCGAGTTTTCGCACAACGGGGGCTTTGTTGCCCCTCTTTTCACGCACGTAAAAAGAAAGAGCACCCGTGCTGCCCTCGCCGTCATCAACCTTATCTTCAAAGCACACCCGTGTAAGCCTCGGCGGATTGGCTATCTGCCAGAAGTGAAACTCGCCGTCGGGCAAAAGCTCAACACTGCCGGAACCGATACCTCCCAAGGCAATACCACTTGCGTGTGTTTTTACGGTTGTAATCCTTGCCATAATATCAACTCCAAAATTCTGATTAATAATATTATACAGTTGTTTATGAGCATAATCAACAAAAAATTCAGGTTGTATTTTGTGGTGTTTATGATATAATTTAGGCAAAAATCAAAAATGCTTCTGAAACAAAGCCGATTTTTTGCATCATTATTACATTTTGATATAATTTGGGTGAGTATATGGACAGCACAGAAAGAGTACGCAATACGATTCTCGGCAAGGAAACCGAACGTCAGCCTATATACGGATGGCTCAAAGAAAATCTCGGTAATGAAATTTCAATGAAGTTCGGAAGCGTTGAAGCTTTTGAGGACAGATTTGAGTTTGATGCGGCACATATTTTCGGCGGTCCGTGGTCATTTAACGGAGAGTCATTTGACCAAATCAGAAGCCGCCACAGTGAACTGACTCCCGATGTGCTTCTTGATTATAATCTTTTCACCGCGCCCGATAATGATTCGGATTTTGAACAGGTAAAAAAAGAAATGGCTCATCATAAAAAGAGAGAACGATACTGCTATATGCAGACACCAGGACTTTTTGAGCATTTCAACACGGTGTTCGGCATTGAAAACCACCTCTTGTATACTGCACTTCGTGAGCCGTCGGGCAGAATTTCAAGTTCCTTTGTTTCAAATCGGGGATAAAGTCCGTTGTTTGCACCTCTGGTGCAGGACCAGTTGAAGTCCCAGCCGATAAGCTTATCAAGGATTCTGTCCTTTTCGTTGCCGTCCCAATTATTCTCTGCAAGCTCTTTGGGGATTTTCCCCTGCTCTGCCCATTCAACAAGCAGTTCACCCCAATAACCGAAGTGAACGGCAGGCAGACGGTCTGCATCCTTATAATGAAGGATGTTCATGGCACGCTCTCTGTTAGTCATAGAAAATCTCCTTATTCTCCATTATAATTGAATTATATCACATCATTCCGCTGATATATATATATCACCATATCATCCCTCTTTACTTGCTACAGAATTATATATAAAATCTGTTTTAAACTCAAGTGTTGCAAAAACATACTGTGCGAATTATAATTTAAATATAAATAAAATTCAGAGGTAACATTATGAATTTTGATTTGAATGATTTCAGGAAAAATATTATTTGTGAAAATACTGTGAGTGACACGGTAATTGAAACGGTTGTTGACGGCGATATGCTTGATTTATACGTAACCGCAACAAATGATAAGGTTAAATTCATTGAGCTTGAATGGAATTTTGAAAGCGATAACGGCATTTATGTTCTCGGCGATGCATGGGAACGCAGCTACGGCGAACTTGAATTCAGAAAGCTTCACGATAACTACAGATGTATGCCTTGGTATTTTATTGCAACAAACAAGTCGGATTGTTTTTGCTTCGGTGTTAAAACGCAGCCGAATGCCTTTATAAGTTTCAGATATACGGTTGACGGAATCAAAGCAACCGTTGACTGCAGAAACGGTAACTGCGGCGTTGAGTTCGGCGGCAGAAAGCTTCATCTTGCAACGTTTGTTTATAAAAAATACAGCTCCGACGATGTATATGCCTGCCTTCACGATTACTGCAAAATACTTTGTGATAAGCCAATTCTTCCCAAAGAAAGAATTTACGGCGGTAACAACTGGTATTATGCATACGGCAAAAGCAGTTACGGTGAAATAATTGACGACACAAAGGTTCAGGTTGAACTCGCAAACGGAATTGAAAACAAACCGTTTGAGGTTATTGACGATTGCTGGCAGATTCATTCCTGCGAGGGTCCGTGGATTCCCAACGAAAAATTCGGCGATATGAAGAAACTTGCCGATGAAATCAAAGAAATCGGAGCAAGACCCGGCATCTGGGTCAGACTTCTGCATAACAGAGATACCGCTATCACTGAAGATATGAGAATCCTGCGGGGCGGCAAAAGGCAGTATCTTGACCCGACCCACCCTGCCGTCAGAGAACAAATAAAATCTGATATCGAAAGAATCAAAGGTTGGGGCTATGAGCTTCTCAAGCACGATTTTACAACCTTCGATCTTTTTGGTGCTTGGGGCAGCAACCTCTTTTTAACAGAGAATGATATTGAGGGCTGGAGTTTCTACGATAAATCAAAAACTAATGCCGAAATTACTCTCGACCTCTATAGACTTATCAAAGATACGGCGCAGGATATGTATATCATCGGATGTAACACGGTATCACACCTTTGTGCAGGTCTTGTTGAAATAAACCGCACAGGTAACGACACAAGCGGCAGAGAATGGGAAGCAACAAAGAAAAACGGTGTCAACACCCTTGCATTCCGCCTTGCACAGAATGAAGCCTTTTATATGTGCGATGCAGACTGCGTCGGTATTCTTGAAGATAATATTCCGTGGGAGAAGAATAAACAGTGGCTTCACGTGCTCTCATACAGCAACACGCCTCTTTTTGTTTCATGCAACGATAAGTTATGCGGTGAACAGAAAAAGGATCTTGCAGAAGCCTATAAGGTTTTTCAGGAGAATCACACAATCAGACCCGTTGACATATTTGAAAACCTCACTCCGTCAGTGTGGGAAATTGACGGAGAAACCGTAAAATATGAGTGGTAAATGAATTAACTCATTACCAAAAATATGGATAAACATAAATAACAGAGTACCGCCAAAAAATCATTTTTACAATAATTTGTAGAGAACAAAAATAAGAATTTAGAGAGGTGTTTGTATGTCGTTATATTCTGTAATTCTGTTTCTGGTTGCAGCTCTGTTTACGGTATTGGGTATTGCAATTTACAAGGGTAAAACGGATCTAATTCACGATTACCACCAAACAAAAGTCACAGACAAAACAGCCTACGGAAAAGCCTTTGGAAAAGCAATGCTTGTTATCGCAACTGTAATGCTGCTCAGCGGCATTATAGGACTGTTTGAAAAATTGGCTATGCTTGCCGTTGTTATACTTATCATAGGCTTGGTGATTGGCATAGGATGCATTGTTGCAGTACAAAGAAAGTACAATAAAGGAGTATTCTAAATTCCGATTTGTTTAACAAATTATAAAACTTTTTTAAGTGCAATGGTATATAAAAGTCTGTTGCACTTTTTCTGTTATATGCAAAAAGTCAAACCACTTCATATCTCTGCCTTTATCGGCCTTGATTGAAGTGGTTCGTGTTTTCTAAAAGAACGTGTTCAAATCCGTTTAATTAAAAAGCTTTTTAATCTTAATTTTCAGCCTTACCAAGGCTTCACATCCACCGTAATCAACGGACAAATCGGGTCTTTCTGTCCATTTGTAATCAGGTCCGAGTTCGTAATTCAGCCATTCCTTAACAACCTTTACAAAGTAAAAATCCTCATTTTTTACATAGCCGTAAGTTCCTGTTTCCTGATCATATCCGTAAACGGTAATCAGTTTCGCATTGCCTAGCAGGCTTTCCTCAAAATAAGCGCGGCAGGTTTCAACATCATCATAATGCGCATAACCTTCTGCGTTGGCATATTCGTTTCTGCCGTTTTGAGCTAACTGCATATAAAGAACATCAAGGTCATACGGGCAGGTCTTGGGGCTCATTGTCCAACCCGGTGTACAGTAATCGTTGATACATACCCACGTTGGCGGACGCATCGTACTGTATTCTTCCGTATAAGACGAAAGCGAAACAATATGTGAAATTATTTTATGCCGTTCAATCCCCGCATCATAAAAAAGCTTACAGGTAAATTCAATATAATCGGCTAATACGCCGTAAAGAAGCTGCTTTGTATAATCCTCAACGGACATCAGGTTTTTATATGCTTCTTTTTTGAGACTCTCTTCATTATAACCCATATTGTGCAGAGCATGCATTCCGTATTGTGCACGCTCAAAATCTTCCATTGAAGCGTAATCACTGCCGGTGTAATCGGGAATCTGCGTTTCCCAGCCCGTGTTTATACCTGCAAAAAGATATGCTTTGCCCTGAGATTTAAGCCGTGTATAATTTTCAACAAGCGGCTCGATAAAGCCCTTTGTAACTTGGTTCGAGTACCAATTAAGATACTTTTCGGAATTGAAGCACGGAAATCCGCCTGCTGTTGCAAACGGCACACCGCTCCAGTCACAATGCCATCTCGGCAGCATACCGTATGACTGACCTCCCCATTCTTCATCTTCTTCGGGAAATGCAATCCATTCGCACATCTCGGGGTCATTATAAAATTTACTGCCGTTTTCATCGGTTGTCGCACCGTCACCGAAAGCTGTTGAATAATTAGTACAATCATCCATTTGAAAAAAAACAGGCACGTTATACTTTTCTGCAAGTGCAAAAACATGGTTGACTTCTTCGTTCATCTGCTCAACTGATTGAGTCAGGCACATCGGACCAACTACGCCGAAAGCATACATACGCTTTGAATCGGGGTCGATTTTACCGTGAAGCTCAACCATCTGCTTTACATATTGTTCAAGATTCATATAATGAACGTTTGTTACCATGAATACAACGTACTGCGGGTCATCCTCAAAATATTCGGGAACTTCGGGAGTTTCACCGATTGACGGAAAAATCGCAATTATCAAAGCTGTTATAAAACTGATTATTTTGTTAAGCCAAGACATGACAACACCTCTTCTATGTTGTGAAATCAAAATAAATATAACACATATTTTTACTCATATCAACAGAAACAACTTAACTCCCACGAAAAAACGCTTATAGTCTATATCATTTTATTTTACTGAAAATTATTGTTTCTGTGTGATATAATCTGTTTGAAAAATAAGAGTTTTTAAGTGATAATATGAAACAACCCGAGAAGCAATCTTTTCAAAAACAAATATGGAATTATGAGACAGAAAAGAATACTTTTTTCCATTACAGCAATGACGTTCATTGTACTTACAGCGTTACCGTCAATGTTGATATAACTTAAATATATAACCAAGTGAAGGGCAACAGCCTCCGACCTTCGCTTCACTCAACCTCAATGTATTCACAACAGGCATGCACTTACCGCCTATATTTGCACAGGTAAATTGATTACTCATATGTGAACATGAATACCGTTACATAAAACGGAAAGAATATCTAACACCATATTAACGGAGGTATGTTTATGTTCAAGCACGAAAAGATGCTGTTTCACCCTGTAGAAGCAGAAAGACCGAATCCGCAGTATGCGGCTCTTTTGCAGGAACAGCTTGGCGGCGGTAACGGTGAGCTAAAGGCGGCTATGCAGTATATGTCCCAGAGTTTTAGAATCAAAGATCCCGAAATCAAAGATTTGTTTCTTGATATCGCCGCGGAAGAACTCAGTCATATGGAGATGGTGGCACAGACCATCAACCTCTTAAACGGTCACGATGTTGATGCTCAAACTGTGCCTTCCGGTGAGATACAGTCCCACGTACTTTTAGGTCTTAATCCCGGTCTTATTAACGCATCGGGTTACTCCTGGACTGCCGATTATGTTACGGTTACCGGAGACCTTTGTGCAGACTTGCTTAGTAATATCGCATCCGAACAGCGAGCAAAGGTGGTTTATGAATACCTTTACCGTCAGATCAACGATAAAAAGGTGCGCGAAACCATAGACTTCCTGTTAAACCGTGAGGAAGCGCACAATCAGATGTTCCGAGATGCCTTTAATAAGGTGCAGAACTCAGGCTCTAACCGAGACTTTGGCACAACAAAGGCTGCTAAAATGTATTTCTCTATGTCCGATCCCGGCCCCAATGCTTTTGCAGCGGGAAATACAAAACCTGTTTCTTTTAATTAACAGTATTAAACCGCTGAAAGTTTTTGCGATTTCAGCGGTTGTTTTTGTATATTCTATTATGTTTTTAATGACAACCGTGAAAACCGCAGTTGCCGCCGCAAATGAGTACGTCTGCCTTAAAAGCAGAAAGAAGTCCTGCCAATGTGCCGTGGCCACTGCCGCCGGTATCAATTACTTCTGCATTTACGATTTTGCCATCCTCTAGCACATAGAACTTAAACTGTGCGGTATCACCGAAGTGCTGAAAAACTTCACCGTTTTCATAGGTTACTGCAATTTTCATTCCATTGTCTCTTTTTCTGCTTTT
>JAZNBM010000135.1:0-3933 GCA_045587045.1 Acutalibacteraceae bacterium
AAGAATGCTTAATACGGTCGGCTTGTTATCGATAACATCCTCCTGCCATTTTTCAAGAAGATTCTCTGCTCTTTCGCCCGAATAGCCTTTGTTTATGAATTTGGGCATATTCTCAGCATTTTCAAGAGCAAGTTGTGAAGCAACTATATACTGATAACCGTGCCCCATAATGTGGTTACAGTCCATACACTTGCTTCGGTTTCCGTCTGTTATGGAGTCACCAGAAAACAGCAGGATATCATTTTTGTCAAGTTTCATAAAGGAAGCCTCACCTTCTTTCTCCGCTGTCAAAAGTGCATTACCGCCGTTAAACGATGTGAAAAAAGCAGTATTTGCCAAAATTAATATTCCTATTATGCATCCTATATCTAAAATCTATCATTTTTCACAGAAAAAACAAAGGTCATTATTAGAGTAAAAAAGTGTCCTTATTTGCAACAAAACAGTTGAAATAACGTCCCGAATAAGATATACTGAAGGCAACAGGCGGTGATAATTATGGCAAATAACTTGATAGAAAGACTTATCAGGCACACGCTGGATAACCCTTCATTTCTGCTCAAAAACAAAAATGATGATGAGAAATTCATCATTGAGGGCTCCAGAATAATGAAAAAGGAGAAGCTTATTGCGGTAAGAGCCGACACAAACACAAAGCATTTTCCGGAGCACTGCCATGATTATGTTGAGATTACTTATATGTATCAAGGAACAAAAACCAATATTATCAACAACGAAACCGTTGTTCTTAACGAGGGCGATATTCTTTTTATGACCCAGAACTGCAGGCAGGAAAATCTGCCTGCAACCGATTATGATATAGCGGTCAATTTTATTGTTCTGCCGCAGTTCTTCGAGAAAGCTCTTGAAATGCTGAACAGTGAAGAATCATTGTTGCACAGCTTTATAATTCAATGCTTACGGGGCGAAAACGGCTACGACGGCTATCAGGTGCAGTATGAGGACGACGGAACTTATTCTTTCACATTTATCTGTTCTCCCGCATCTCCCGACGATATAATCAGGGTTTACGTTGAACAGTAAAATCTGTTAATAAGCATATACCGGAGGTCAGATGTGAAAAAACTTATTTCAATTGTTCTGGTTTTGGTTATGGCATTCGCTTGTGCTGTGCCTGCATTTGCCGTGCAGAGTGAACAGTCGGTGATAACCGCGGCGCAGGAAAGCGGCGGGAACGCTTTCGTTGTTTTCTTTGCGGATTTGTTTGGAAAAATCGGTGTAGAGAAAAACTATATTTCCTGGCAGGGCTCGCAGGTAATATATCTTGATTGATAATTCATCGATAAACACAGTTCCTGCGTTTTTTGAAAGGTATAAGACAACGGCAGCTTTACACAAGAAGCAGCCGTTTGTTTTCATCTGAATTAATTACATCGGAATCAAACTGCAATTCAAAAACATTATGAGGAGGCCAAATTTATGAAGAAAAAATTCATCGCTTTATTCCTCGGAATCTGTATTCTGCTCACCTGCACAGTACCTGTCCTTGCGAGTGAGGCGCAAGCAGAGCTTTTGAAAATTTACGGTGACGATATGCTCTTTGAGCAGGAAAAGGATGCTGTTTTTGCGGGCAAAGCACCTGCGGGGAGCACAGTCTCTGCCGAGCTTTTTGCTGCTGACGGCAGCCTTGCAGCTTCCGCAGAAACCGTTACCGATGAAAAGGGAGAATTTACCGTTTCCTTTGCGGCTCCCAAAGGCAGCTTTGAGGAATACACCGTTATTCTCAAATGCAACGGTACCGAGTTTGACACCCTTAACAGAGTTGTCTTCGGCGAATTATGGCTGGCGAGCGGACAGAGCAATATGCAGTATCCCTTGAGTCAGGCTCTTTCTGCAATAGAGGATTTCGAAAACGGTGCAAAACAGAGCAAATGGATAAGAGCTATGGTTTCAGACACCTATTCTGCACACGGCAAGGTTTCCGTCACACCGCACGGGGATATACCTGATGCCGTCTGGATTACGGGTGAGAATCCTGCAATTTACGGCGTAAGCGCTGTCGGCTTCTTTTTTGCAGAAGAATTGCTCGAAGAGCTTGATATGCCCATAGGCATACTCAATATTTCTCTCGGCGGCACGTCAATTGCAACCTGGCTTTCACGTGAGGCTATTGACGGCGACGAGCAGGTAAGAAAAGATTTTACCGATGATTATATCCCTGTCGAAGGCTGGGCTGACAGCGACATAAACTACTCCGCCGATATGACGGTAAACTACAACCTTCGTATCGAAGCTGTCAGACATTTCAGGCCTTCGGGTGTAGTATGGTATCAGGGCGAAACCGATATTATGCTCAACTGGTCACCCGAGCGCTACGCAAGAGCGTTTGACCTTTATCAGCGCTCCTATACTGAGCTTTTTGAATATGAAGACGGACTTATGCCTGTTATTTATACTCAGCTTGCACCGTATTATTATTCAACAGACGGCGGCTGGGCACTGCCCGAGTGGAACTTTGCTCTTGCAGATTGGCAGAAGGCACAGCCCGACTCAAGAGCTATGGTTACAATAAACGACCTGCCCGGCACCTACATCCCCGAAGCAGGTCCTATTCACCCCGGTCACAAGGAAGAAATAGGCGACCGTATGGCAGAATGTGCAATCAATATGCTCTACGGCGGCAGCGCAATCCATACGGCGGCAAGCCTTGACTCTGCCGAAATCCGCAACGGCAGTATTTACGCAACACTCACAAACGTTGCCGACGGTGTAGAAGCAGACGGCACTCCCGACGGCTTTGCAATTTGCGGCGACAACGGTGTTTATGTGAAAGCCGAAGCTGAATTAGTTTCGGAAAACACGGTCAGAATATGGTCGGACAGCATCGAAAACCCCGTTTCGGCAACCTACGGCTACTGCGTAAGCAACGGCAATGCGAACCTTTATTCCGTAAAGGACAGCGAAAAGTATATGCCCGTCAGCCTGTTCGTAACCGACCCGACATACGGCACTCAATACTGGATTGAAAAGCCCTGGACAGAATGCGAAAGTGCCGAAATATGGCGCTATAACAATGAACAGCAGACCGGCTACTTCCCCGGCTGGACAGTTGAAAATGCCGAAATCTCGTTCAACTCTGCCGATGCTTACAGCGGCAGCAACGGTATGAACATAAAGGCGGACAGCGGCTCCTTCACCGTTGCACCGTTAAGAAATTATACGGACAGATTTGAACCCGACACCTTCTGGGACGTTGAAAACTGCTTTGAAAATTACGGCACGATAAGCTTTTACGTTCGCAACAACGGCACTTCGGATATCACCTTTGACGGACTGAAAATTTACAAAAACAAGGCGCTGTGGTATTCTCCCGCCGATTGCTCAACCAATCAGCCCGAAAGTGTAATTCCCGCCGACGGCGAGTGGCACCTCGTCACACTCAACCTCGACAAGCTCTGCCTGTGGGGCAATGAATGCGGCATACTTTTCTCCAACGACAATCTCGATTCCGTGGGCGATTTTGTTTTCTGCTTCTCCGGTGAAAATGCTGACATCAGCTTTGACCACATCCGCTTCACTCCCGAAACCGATGAAGAAATAAACCGCTTCGAAATAAATATTGCAAACGCCGACAGTATACTTGAATACATTTCAGCCTTCTTCGTAACGGTAATCGGTGCGGTTGCAAAACTATTCAATGTTTAAAAGCTGAGAGCTTCAGACTTAATCAGTGTTGATTTTTGTGTTTTTGCCTTCCCGATTTCGGGAGGGCATTTTTGCTGTATTTAAAAACCCTTGGCTGTTCAAAAGCCGGGGGATTCCTATTAATTTACGGTGATGTTACCGTGAAAGGTGCTGTAACCTGAACGGAGCAGTTGACAAAATGCGATGTTATAGGTTATAATATTCGAGTTAAAAGCAAAAAATATGAAAAGGAAGCATAATTATGACATTTTCAGACATCGGTGTTCT
>JAZNBM010000136.1:0-1910 GCA_045587045.1 Acutalibacteraceae bacterium
GCGCCGTTGAAATTGCCCAGATTGCACAGTTTGCAGAAAATGAATATTTCGGCAAGCCCTGCGGTCTTATGGACCAGATGGCATGTTCCGTTGGCGGCTTTGTTCAGATTGATTTCAAAGACCCTGCAGTGCCTGTTATAAACAAGGTTGATTTTGACTTTGCAGCCTGCAACCACGCTCTTTGCATTGTTGACACAGGCGGAAACCACGCCGACCTCACGGATGAATATGCGGCGGTAAGAGGCGAAATGGAAGCTGTTGCTTCAAAGTTCGGCAAGGCAGTTCTTCGTGACGTTGCAATTGAAGATTTTGAAAAGAATATTCCCGTTATCCGTGAGTCTGCGGGCGACAGAGCCGTTCTGCGCGCAATGCATTTCTATAACGAAAACAAGCGTGTTGACCTTCAGGCAGCAGCACTCAAAGACGGCGATTTTGAAGCTTTCAAGGCTCTTATTATCGACAGCGGTTATTCATCATATATGTATAACCAGAACGTTTACACCTGCAAGGCACCGTCTGACCAGCCTGTGAGCGTTGCGCTTGCAATCTGCAGCGATATCCTTAAGGGCAAGGGTGCATGGAGAGTTCACGGCGGCGGATTTGCCGGCACAATACAGGCGTTTGTTCCTGTTGAGGTTCTTGATGAATTCAAAACAAGAATCTGTGCCGTTTTCGGTGAAAAATCCTGCTACGTGCTTAATATCCGTCCTGTTGGCGGAATCAGAGTTATTGATTAATCGAAAGTGACTTTTATGAATAATTTTGCTGAAATTTCTGCAATGCTCGAAGCTCTTTGCAACACAAAAGGAGTTTCGGGTGCGGAAAATGAGGCCGCAATAATTGCTTCGGAAATGCTGAGTAAGTATATGCCCGTCAGCACCGATGCACTCGGAAGCGTTACAGGCAGAAAAGAGGGCAAAGGTCCCCATATTCTGCTTGATGCGCACCTTGACCAGATTGGTCTGATAATTACGGCGGTTGACGGTGACGGCTTTTTAAAATTCACCAAATGCGGAGGTGCAGACAGAAGAGTGCTTGCCGCCGCAGAGGTAACCGTTCACGGCAAAGAAAAGCTCTTTGGCGTTGTAACGTCAACGCCTCCTCATCTTGCAAAGCCCGAAGATGCATCAAAGGCATTGCCTTTTGATGCAATGGCAATTGACGTCGGTTTATCAAAAGAGGCTGCCGAAAAGCTTGTTTCCGCAGGTGACAGAGTAACCTTTAACGGCGGATATCATCAGCTTCTGGGCAACAGAATCAGCTCTTCTTCCGTTGATGACAGGGCAGGCGTTGCGGCGGTGCTTCGCAGCCTTGAAATCCTTGAAGAAAAGGGCGTTGACTGCAACCTCAGCGTTATGTTTTCCGTTCAGGAAGAAACGGGCGGAAGCGGTGCAAAAGCGGCTGCATTTGCAGCAGAAGCGGACGAAGCGATTGCCGTTGACGTGAGCTTTGCAAGTGCGCCGTCAGTGAGCGCAGAAAAATATGCGTCTCTCGGCAAGGGTACGATGATCGGCTTTGCACCGTCTCTTGATTATGCTATGAGCAAAAAGCTTGAGACGATTGCAAAAAGAGAAAACATTCCTTATCAGCCTGAGGTTATGGGCGGCAAAACGGGAACAAACTGCGACGATATTCAGGTTGCCGGCAAGGGTGTAAAAACCGCCTTGCTTTCGGTGCCGCTGCGCAATATGCACACCGCCTGCGAGGTCTGCGACCTTGAAGATATTGAAAACACCGCAAGGCTGATGGCTGAATATATTGCTGAAAGGAGCAAAGAAAATGCTTGAACTCATTAAAGAACTTTGCGCCCTTTCGGGTATTTCGGGCAGAGAGGATTCTGTCAGAGATTTTATAATTGAAAAAATCAAAGACCACGCAGAATACAGCGTTGATGCGCTGGGAAATCTGCT
>JAZNBM010000137.1:0-8261 GCA_045587045.1 Acutalibacteraceae bacterium
GTCTTCGCCGGTGATAAGCTTTGCAAGAAGGGGGAAGATAATGCCTACAATTGATGGAGAAAGGTTTTCAACAACGTACCTTATTGAAAGAACATCTGAACGTTCAATACTGTTGGGTGACAGGACATTGATAAGGCTTTCGTAGGAATCGTTGAAGAAGCTGAAGAAAAACTGGAAGGCGATGTTAAAACCGAGAACCACTGCACATTTTGTGAAAAGACTCATATTTTCGTACGGCATCCACAGGAAAAGAGAGCCGAGAATAGCAGTGGGGAGTCCCATAGAGATGAGATAAGGACGGTATTTGCCCTTCATACTGCGGGTGTTGTCAATCATCTGCGCCCTGATTGCAGTAAGAGGGAAAGAAGTGAGCAGACTTATTATGTAAATAATCTGCAAAGCCATAGGGTCAATGCCGATAGTGTTGCCAAGCAGGGTATTGCCTGTTGAAATAGTCATCTGCTGGAAGCAGTATGTGATTATACGCACACCTACTCCGCCGCCTGCGAGAGAGGCAATTTCCTTGTAGGTCATATATCTGCCCTGAGGCGGAGTTTTCCAATATTGACGGGTGACACTCAGCAAGTGAGTGATTTTCTTCTTAATACGCATTTTTTTATCTCCTTAAAAAACGAAAGTTGTAACCGATTGTGGAGTAATTGCGATTTTTTCATTTGCTGAAACAGATTTTTCTGTCAGATTGTGGTCTTTGTCTGTAACTGAAACAAGTCCGTCGTCGGGTATCACGAAAGCTTTTTCTTTTTCAGAAAAGTTTGCAGTAATCAGTACGGTTTTGTTATCTTTTTCAAATGCAATGAGCATAATGTCTTTATCGTCACATTCTGCTTCAATGCGTTTTGCACCGAGAGGTATGTATTTTGAAAAATTACCTGTAACATAAAGTCTTTTCGTGGTTTCATAAGATTTATTTTCAATGTCAAGGTAAATAAGGCCGTCGTGGTAGTCGTAATGTGAACAGGCAATCCAGTGCTGCCATGAGGTAACATTAAGGAGCGTGAAATCCTCAATCATAACTCTGACTGTTTCGAGTGCAGAATCCATATCCGGATTTTTACCGCCAACCATGTGAGTCCACTCGCTCATTTTAACGGGAATATCAGGATAGTGTCTGTCCATCCACTTTCTGTATCGTTTAAGGAATTTTATTCTGTCATTGAAGAAGGGGAGTGGCTGATGAAGAAAATATGAGTGCAGGTCTACGGCATCAATGCAATCTCTTACTTCAGGATATTTTAAAAGATTCCTTGTGTAGGATTTATTGAACCAACGGATGTCGCCGTTTTCAAGACCTGAAAGCTTAATGCATTTAAGGGCTTTGCGCTTTTTCATTTCTTTTGCAAAAGTGAGCATAACTCTGCCTGCTTGTTTTGGAGAGTAATGGCAGCCCTCCTGACCGCCGTTCCATATCCAGAAAGGCTCATTTATCGGTGAAAGATATTTTACGGGAACTCCTTCTTTCACAAAACGTTCCGTAACATCAAGGCAGTATTTTGCGAAAGGGAGATAATTTCTGCGACTCAGGTTAGTTCTGAAAATCTGATGCTTTTTAAGATGTGACCAATGGTTTTTGGTCAATCGCTCAATGGGTGAGTTCACAAAAAGAATAACTTCCTTTGCACCGTCGCAGACAGCCCTTTTCATCATATATACGGCATTTTCGTCACGGGAGAAATCATATTTGCCGTCACCTGCATCAAAGCTTTCGGTTCTGCGGGCAAAGTCTGAGTATTCACCGTTACCGCTGTGTGCAGAACCTCCGCCGATGTTGTAGCGGTAAATGTCCATGCCGATGCCGTCGGTTTTGCTGTAAAGCAAACGTGATATAACATTCCTTATTTCTTCGCCGTTTTCGTCTTTGTTGTCCCAACCGCCCACAATCTGAGCCCACCATGCACCGCTGGCACCGATGCCATCAAAAGCCTGATAAGTTTTTTGCTTATTAAGTCTGATTTCCATAAACACACCCCCGAAGCCTCTTGTCTGCATTATAACATAAACATCTGTATTACACAACACCTGTCGGGAATAAGTGTTTTCATTCTTGTCATAAGCGAAAAATCTACAATAAGAAACACATCCTGTCCGTCATCCTCGAGTATTAGCGAAGGATCAGACCGGGTTTATCTGAAGGAATCACAAAGATATTCTTGTTGCTTTTTGAAAAATATGGGAGTATAATGAACTCATATTTATTTCAGCAGAACGATGTGTTATAATGTATTTATAATGTGAGATAAGGAGATTTTTCTATGACAAACAGAGAGCGTGCGATGAACATTCTTCATTATAAAGATGCTGACCGCTTGCCTGCCGTTCATTTCGGTTATTGGGGCGAATTGCTTGTTGAATGGGCAGAGCAGGGGAAAATCCCCAAGGAGCTTGCCCACGGCAATGGGGACGGCAACGAAAAGGACAGAATCCTTGATGAACTCATCGGCTGGGACTTCAACTGGTCTTGCACAAGAGGTGCAAACAACGGTCTTTACCCGAGATTTGAAGAAAAGGTGCTTGAAGTTTTACCCGACGGCACAAAAAGAGTGCTCAACAGCGTGGGTGTTGTTGAAAGAATCAAACCGGGCATCACTTCAATTCCGTCCGAGGATGACTACACTCTCAAAGACAGAGAAGCGTTTGAAACTCTTTACAGACCCAAAATGCAGTTTACTCCCGACAGAGTTGATTTTGAATATTTCAGAAATTTTAACGAAACAAGAGATAAGGAAAGACCAATCGGTCTGAATCTCGGCAGCGTGCTGGGCAACATCCGTGATATGACATCGGTTGTCGGCATGAGTTATCTGATGTATGACGAAGATGAAGAATTGTTTGCTGATATTGTTGATACATATGCTGAAATGCAGTATCAGTGTGTAAAGTCAATCCTTGAAACAGGTGCAAAATTTGATTTTGCACATTACTGGGAGGATATCTGCTTCAAAAATGGTCCTTTGCTTTCGCCCGAAATCTTTGATGAGCTTTGTGCTAAGCACTATAAAAAGAGAAATGATCTTTGCCACCAGTACGGCATTGATATTATTTCTCTCGACTGCGACGGCGTAACAGAGAAACTGCTCCCCACATGGTTTGAAAACGGCGTCAACACAATGTTCCCCATTGAAATCGGTGTATGGGGCGACCAGTTTGAACCTGCAAGGAAGAAATACGGCAAGGGAATGCTGGGCGTTGGCGGAATGGATAAAACCGCACTCCGCAAGGACAAAGCAGCGGTTGATGCTGAAATTGAAAGAATCAAGCGTCTTGCATCAATGGGCGGATTTATTCCTTGCCCCGACCACAGACTGATGCCCGGCACAAAATTTGAGCTTGTTCAGTATTACGCAGAAGAAATAAAGAAAATCAGATTTTAATTGTTAAATAACCCTTGTTTTTCACAGTACAAAAGTATAAAATAAAACTAAAATACATAAACAGGAGAAATCGTTATGAGTATCTATCTTGAAATATCCGAAAACCTTCAGAAAGGAAAGGCAAAAATTGTTAAAGAGCTTGTTCAGAAAGCTGTTGATGACGGGCTGCCTGCAGCACAGATTCTTAATGAAGGTTTAATTTCCGGCATGACCGTTATCGGCGAAAAGTTCAAGAATAATGAAGTTTATGTTCCCGAAGTTCTTATTGCGGCAAGAGCAATGAATATGGGCGTGCAGATTCTCAAGCCTTTGCTTATTGAAGATGGTGTTCAGTCAACGGGTAAAGTGTGCTTAGGAACCGTTCAGGGCGATATGCACGATATCGGCAAAAACCTTGTTAAGATGATGATGGAGGGCAAGGGCATTGAGGTTGTTGACCTTGGCACCGATGTTGCCCCAGAAACCTTTGTAAACACCGCAATTGAGCAGAATTGTCAGATTATCTGCTGCTCGGCACTGCTCACAACAACAATGGAAGTTATGGCTGATGTTGTTAAGTGTGCCGAAAACGCAGGCATAAGAGATAAGGTCAAAATTATGGTCGGCGGAGCACCCGTTACGGAAGATTTCTGCAATAAGATAGGTGCGGATAAATATACCTCCGATGCCGCAAGTGCAGCTGATGTCGCCGTTGAGCTTTGCAGATGATATGAATGTAGAAAAATATTTAAATAAACCCGAAATCTTTCAGTATAAACTGATTGAAACAAGTGATATTCCGTTTTCGCAGGAAGTTGTTGATATGTGCAAGGCTAACCGCTGCGGAAAATACGGCACCTGCTGGACCTGCCCGCCCGGCGTAGGCAATCTTGATGAGCTTGAGAGAAAAATCAAAAGCTATAAAACCGCCTGTGTTTTTACCTGCAAATATGACCTTGAGGACAGCTTTGACTTTGAGGGTATGATTGAAGGTCAGAAAAGCGCAAATCAGGTTTTGCGGAATATAACGGAAAGCCTTCGTACAGACGGTGAAAAATTTATGGCTCTCGGCTGCGAGGGCTGCGGACTCTGCGAAAAATGCACTTATCCCGATGCACCCTGCCGTTTTCCCGAAAAGGCTGTGCCGTCGGTTGAGGCCTGTGGAATCAATGTTGCCCGGCTTGCGAAAAAATCGGGGATTAACTATAACAACGGTTCAAACACCGTAACATATTTTTGCGTGATACTTTTCGGGTGATTATATGAAGAAAAAAGTAATTGAATTATTAAAACATAAAAACAAAACTGTTCCGATTTTGTCATTTCCTTCAACCCGGCTTCTCGGAATAAGCGTAAACGAGCTTATTTCGTCGGCTGAAATGCAGCTTCGGGGAATGCAGGCTATTGCAGAAAAATTCAGCGTCGGGGCGTCACTCAATATGATGGATTTATCCGTTGAGGCTGAGGCATTCGGCGCAAAGATCCGTTTTTATGACGATGATATTCCTGCAGTTGAAAAGGGCATAATTGATGATATTGCCGATGCTGAAAATATCGTTGTTCCTGAAGTGGGAGCAGGCAGAACAAGCATCTGCATTGACGGAGTAAAAAAAGCAAAAGAAAAAATAACCGATATTCCTGTTTTCTGCGGAGTTATCGGCCCTTATTCCCTTGCAGGCAGAATTTTTGATATGACCGAGCTTATGATGGAATGCTTCGACAGCCCCGATGAGGTCAGAATTCTGCTCTCAAAAGCAACGGAATTTACAATCAGATATATTAAAGCATTCAAAGAAATCGGTGCAGACGGCGTTATTATGGCTGAGCCTGCGGCGGGCCTGCTTTCGCCTGCACTTGCAGAAGAATTTTCGTTTCCTTTTGTTCAGCAGATATTCAATGAAATAAACAGCGATGATTTTATCGTATGCTATCACAACTGCGGCAATGCGGCAGGAGATATGCTTGATATGATAGGTGAACTTAACGCAGATATAATCCATTTAGGTAATGCAATCAACATAAAAAAAGCTCTTGAAGAGTTACCGAAAGATAAAATTGTTATGGGTAACGTCAACCCTGTTCTGTTCAGAACGGGAACACCCGATGATATTACAGCCGATGTGCAGAAGGTGTTTGATGAATGCTCAATGCACGAAAACTTTATGATTTCAACGGGATGCGATGTTCCCGCCGCATCAAAATGGGAAAACATCGAAGCATATTTCAAAAAGGTAAATGAGCTTTATGCATAAGGTAATAATCAACGGCGAAACTAAATATGCAAAAGACGGAACGCTTTTGTCCGATTTGTTGATTAAATCGGGTAAAGGTGTAGACCACCATTGCGGCGGCAGAGGAACGTGCAGAAAATGTGTTATTACCGTCAACGGCAAAGAAGAACTTTCGTGCCAATACATAATCAAATCTGATATTTCCGTTGAGATTCCCCAAAACGGCGAAATCGTTTCCGAAACGGGAGCAATTGAAACGGGAAAATTAACGGAAAATCTTTGCTTTTCTCTCGATATAGGCACTACAACTCTTGCGCTTGCTCTTGTTTCCCTTGATGAGGGAAAAATAATAAAAGTCATAACACACACAAATCCTCAATGTACATTTGGTGCTGATGTTATGACAAGGATTGATTATTGCTGTAAAAACGGTGTTGATAAACTTCAAAAAGCCGTTATATCCGAAATCAATTCGATGATATCCGAATTCAATCTGCAAAGCATTGAAAAGCTTTATGTATCGGGCAACGCAACGATGCTTCATTTCTTTTTCGGCATTGATTGCTCGTCAATGGGTGTTGCACCGTATACTCCCGAGTTTCTTGAAAGCAAAACCGAAAAAGCTGAAAATCTCGGTATAATCGGAATTGAAACGGCTGAAAGTCTGCCGTCAATCGCCGCTTTTGTGGGTGCTGATATTGTTGCAGGTCTCAATTTTGTCGGTATGCCCGAAAGCAATAAACACAACTTACTCATTGACCTTGGCACAAATGCCGAAATCGTTTTGTTTTCTAAAAAATCGGCTCTTTGCACCGCCGCTGCGGCAGGTCCGTGCTTTGAGGGTGCAAATATTTCGTGCGGAATGAGTGCAACAAGCGGCGCAGTTTATTCATATTCCGAAGATAAAATCAAAACAATTTCCGACGCACCCGCAAAAGGTATATGCGGCACGGGTCTTGTTGATATCATTGCATATCTTCTCGACAAAGAAATTATCGATGAAACGGGATATATGGAAGATGATTTTGAAATTGCAGAGGGCGTATGCATAAATCAGGCAGATATAAGGCAGTATCAGCTTGCAAAATCGGCTGTTTATTCTGCAATTATCACTTTACTGCAAATGAAAAATATCACTTTTGATGATATCGGTAAAATGTATATTTCGGGCGGTTTCTCGGCGAAAATCAATATTGAAAATGCCGTAAAAACAGGACTTCTCCCGAAAGAATTAAAAAACAAATGCATTGCAATAAAAAACAGCAGTCTGCTCGGCACTGTAAAATATGCCTGCGAGAAAAATGACCTTGCAATTTATATTGATAACTCAACCTATGTTGATTTGTCTGCAAATCAGACTTTTTCAGATTTGTTTATCGAAAATATGATGTTTGAGGTGTAATAATGACAGAGCGTGAACGATTTATAAAAGCACTCAAAAGAGAGCCGATTGAAGGACATTGTCCCACCTTCGAGCTTGTATTTTTTCTGACTCTTGAAGCAATCGGAAAAATTCATCCCTCACAGCAGCGTTTTGACCAATGGAATCAGATGAGCAAAACGGAGCAGAAGCTCCATATTGATTATATCGCTGATTGTCACATTGAAGTTGCCGAAAAATATCATCACAGCGCAATCTTTGTGCATCCCAATCCGTGGGGATATGAGAATATAGTCAGACTTCTTGAAACGATAAGAGAGAAATCGGGAGATAAATATTTCCTTATGATTCACGGCGACCCGACCTTTGAAATCCCCAACGGTGAGAATATGATGGAATTCACCGAGAGAATGTATGAGGATGAAGACGGACTCAAAGCAGAGGCGCAAAAGCGTCTTGATGATCGGGTGAACCTTGCCGAAAAACTTGCAAAACATAACGGTTTGCTTGACGGCTTTGCGCTTTGCTCGGATTATTGCTTCAATGTGAATCCGTTCTTTTCGCCGTCTATGTTTTCCGAATTCATTGCACCGTATCTTCAGAAAGTTATAAAAGATTATCGTGATATGGGATTTTACTCAATCAAGCATACCGATGGCAATATTATGCCGATAATCGACCAAATTGTTGAATGCAAGCCCGATGCGCTTCATTCGCTGGACCCTCAGGGCGGAGTTGACCTTGCTGAGGTAAAACGGCTTTACGGCGACAGAGTTGCCCTTTGCGGTAACGTAAATTGCGGACTTCTGCAGACGGGTACAGAGGAAGAAGTAATTGCCGATGTCCGCCGCTCACTTCGTGACGGTATGAACGGTTGGGGATATGTGTTCTGCACATCAAATTGTGCATATACGGGTCTCCCGCTTGAAAGATATGAACTTATGAACCGAATCTGGTATGAAGAAGGAATATATAAATAACACAAAACCGCTTCCAAAGAAGCGGTTTTTTTATTCTCTTGCAAGCTTGTATATCAAATTATAGGCAAATTCGAGGTCATCAACCGAGCAATGCTTCTGAATGAAATGCGAGGTACAGCATATCCATCTTTTGCCTTTGAGAAGCGAAAAAATTCGTCTAATTTCCTTTTCAAGCTCTTCTCTTTTCAGAATTCCTATTGCAGACTGAACGCATATTCCGCCCATAATCGCGAAATTGTTGCTGTAATTTTCAAGATAGAAATCAAGCGGCATATTTGCGTTTTCCTGCCAGGGATGAACA
>JAZNBM010000138.1:0-3184 GCA_045587045.1 Acutalibacteraceae bacterium
TTGACGAGCCCACAAGTCAGCTTGACCCCATTGCCGCATCCGATTTTCTGAACACCGTGCGCAAAATCAACACCGAACTCGGCACAACCGTTATTATTACTGAGCACCGACTTGAGGATATTTTTCCATATGCAGACAGAGCGATTGTTATGGATTCGGGCAAAATCATTGCCGACGACAAACCCGCAAATATCGGCAAGCTTCTTTATGAACAGAATAACCCGATGTTTGCCGCAATGCCGACACCTGTCCGTGTTTTTTATAATGCAGGCTCAAGAGGAAGCTGTCCGCTGACCGTCAGGGATGGCAGAGCGTGGCTTGACAAAGAACTTGATGCAGAACCCAAGATAAAAGAAATTCCATACAAAAATATTGATGACAAAGCGGAGAATCCCGCACTGTCGCTCAAAGAATTATGGTTCAGGTATGAAAAAAACACCCCCGATATTCTCAGAGGTGTCAGCCTTGAAATTCCGTCAGGCAGTATTTTCGCAATAGTCGGCGGTAACGGCGCAGGCAAATCAACAATGCTGAAAGCAATTTGCGGAATCTGCAAACCGTACAGGGGCAAAATCAAAGTTTTTGGCAAATCTTCAGATAAATTCAAATCGGGCGAGCTTTTCAGAAACTGTGTTTCAATGCTTCCGCAGGACCCGAAAAGTCTTTTTGTGAAAAAAACTGTCCGTGAAGAGCTTGAGGAAATGACAAGGGATAAAAACAAGATAAGTGAAATCGCAGAAACTTGCCAAATTGCAGAGCTTTTTGACAGCCATCCTTATGATTTATCGGGCGGCGAACAGCAGAGAGTTGCCCTTGCAAAGGTTCTTTTGACAGAGCCGAAAATTCTTCTTCTTGATGAGCCGACAAAGGGGATGGACAGCTTTTTCAAAGAAACGTTTGCAGCCATCCTCAACAATCTGAAAAGTCGGGGAATAACAATTCTTATGGTGTCGCACGACGTTGAATTCTGTGCAAAATATGCTGACAGGGTCAGTATGTTTTTTGACGGTCAGGTGCTTACAACCGACACACCGCAGAATTTCTTTGGCGGCAACAGTTTTTATACAACAGCCGCAAACCGAATGAGCAGGCACATATTCACAAACGCCGTTACGGCAGAAAACGTTGTTGAGCTTTACTGCAAAAACAAAGGAGAAACAGTATGAAAAAATCAAACGTTGCAATGCTGGTTGTGTTTGTTGCTTTGATTCCTTTAACCTTGTTTCTCGGAGATATGCTTCCGGGCAAAGGCTACTATTTAACGGGCGTACTTATCATATTTGAAATTGCGGTTCCGTTTTTTATGATGTTTGAAAAAAGAAAACCGCAGGCAAGAGAACTTGTTGTTCTTGCGGTTATGATTGCCCTTGCGGTCATCGGACGTGTTGCTGTTCCCATTCCGCATTTCAAGGCTGCCTTTGCCGTGATTATGCTTACGGGTATTGCGTTCGGTCCCGAAGCGGGATTTATTGTCGGTGCAGTTACTGCGTTTGCAAGCAACTTTTTTTACGGTCAGGGTGCGTATATGCCGTGGCAGATGATTGCTTACGGCGCAGGAGGAATGCTTGCAGGCTTCGTGTTTATCAAAAATAAGAAACCGAGAAAGCCGTGGATGCTTGCGGTGTTCGGATTTTTTTCAACTTTGCTCTGGATAGGTCCGATTCTTGATACTTCGCACGTCTTCATTATGATGCCTGAAATCAGCTTTGCCGCTTTTACAGCTTCGCTCGCTGCAGGATTTCCCGTGAATGTAAGTCAGGGAATCTCAACTGCAATCATGATGTTTGTTTTTGGTAAGCCGCTGCTTGAAAAGCTGAACAGAATAAAGCAAAAATACGGTATGCTGGAAAATGAAAACGGAGTCTGAGGTTATTATTTTAAGTTCAGCGTCTCGGCACAATCCGAGGGGTGTTGATAGTCACTGTTCATTCTGCCGTATTTGCCGATAGGCGGTGACGGTTTGATTGTCAGATTCGGAATGTAATAATCCCCGACTTTGGTGTATTAATCAAATCTGAACGCTGTTAATTCAAACAGTGTTTTTCTTGCTCTTTCTGCTATCTGCTTAAACTCCCACGCACCGCCGAAATTGCGGGTGACATAGGTTACTACGATATCGGATTTGTTGAGCATCCATTTATTGCGGTAGTTGATTGCAAAGCGTCGGGGAACGGTTTCTATTCCTTCGGGGAGGATTGAGTGTTCGTCGGGTTCGGCATTCTTGCTCGGCATATAGGCAAGGGCAACGTAATGTTTTATCGGATAAATCTTTGACAAATCCTCAAGCTGACGGCGTACCATAGCATCAAAATTGCCGTGGTTGCCGACGTAAAACACAGTTACATTTTTATTTTTAATCAAGTCTATCAGAGTCAGTCGCAAGGCTGGCTCTATTTCTTTTGGGGTATCTCTGTGACCGAAAAAGGTACAAACCATAAATCCACCTCATAATTGACCAGTATCACGGACAATGTTTTCTTTAAATATAACATACAATACTTAATAGTTGCAACCAATACTGGTCAATTATAATGGTGAGGTTATGTTATGGAACAGAAAATCAGAAGAGATTTGAATCTCGGAACAAATCTCAGAAGGCTTCGTGACAGCTTTGGGATTTCACAAGAAAAGCTATGTGCAGAATTACAGCGCAGAGGTTGTGACATTGGCAGAACAACTTATGCAAAATACGAAGCAGGCGAATTGAACATCAGAGCAAGCGTGATTGTTGAGCTTAAGAAATATTATAACTGCTCATATGATGAATTTTTTGAAGGACTTGATAAATAAAAGGTAAAGCAGCCCGAGGATAAAACTCGGGCGGCTTGGCAGTTATATACAACAAAAACTCCCCACCGATTACTCGATGGGGACTGTTTATTTATGCTATTCCGTAATGAATAAAGTTAAACTTATTTCATTTCAGCGATTGCTGCCTGCGTCTCCGAAAGGAGTGGTTGGGAGGTGTCCCCCAACCGTTGATACAGAGCTGTTTTGGCGCCTTCTGCCCTCAGTTTTCAGGTGAAGCGGGTCATTCGGGTCGCCGTCAAATCTCAGGTACCAATCAAAGCCGTCTTTCTTTGCCACAATCTTCTCAACAAAGGCTTCAATTATGCTTTCGGGTATGTCGTTTTCATCGGGATTTGTGTATTGCACAAGGGCATATTGAAGCACCGTGAGCTTT
>JAZNBM010000139.1:0-2478 GCA_045587045.1 Acutalibacteraceae bacterium
GGGGCATCGTTTCTGTCTTTGATTCTCATAAGCTCGCTGCCGATGCTTTCGTATCTGCCGCTTTCGCTCCAGAGAGAAGCAGGCATAACAACGGGAAACTGAACTTCCTGACCGTCGATAGCGTCCATTTCTTCTCTGATGATATTTTCAATTTTTCTTGTGATTCTTCTGAGAGGCATAAAAGAAGAATAAATGCCGTTGGCAACACCTTTCATATAACCGCCTCTGAGCATAAGTGCGTGGCTGTCAATGACGCAATCCGAGGGCTTTTCTTTGAATCTTTCGCCGCAGAGTTTATCAATTTTCATTGTAAAAACCTCTTTTTACCTAAAATTTAACACATAGCATTTTACACCATAGACATAAAAAAGTCAATGGATATTATTTATATTTGGTTTATTTTAAAAACGCAGTTAAAATTTGACAAATGTATATATAGATGTTAAAATGTATGAAACGTATAATTCGCGGAGGGAAATATGGAAAAGAAATTAAACGTTATTACAGGCGGTAAAGGTTATGTTGGCTTTGCGCTTGTAAAAGAACTTGAAGCCAGAGGCGAAAAAATGCGCCTTCTGCTTCGCACAGACAGTCCTTATTTTGACAACATCGACTGTGAAAAATTTATGGGCGACATCACCGACCCCGAACAGCTTGAGCAGGCTTTTGAGGGTGCGGATACCGTTTATCACGTTGCAGGTGTTGTTGATATCAGCGGCACAAAGGATAAACAGGTGTGGACCGTCAACTACGAGGGAACAAAAAACGTTGTTGCCGCTTGCAAAAAATGCGGCGTAAAAACACTTGTTTACTGTTCGTCCGTTGACGCAATTCCCGTTGGTAATGACGTAAACGTTATCAGAGAAGCCAAGAGGTTTGACCCTGATTTGCTTGAGGGTGCTTATGCAAAATCAAAGGCGGCTGCAACGCAGTATGTTCTTGACAGCGCTGACGAAAACCTTAAAATCTGCGTTGTTCATCCCAGCTGCTGCATCGGCCCTTACGATAATAACAACACCTCAAGTGTCGGCACAATGCTTAACCTTTTTGTCAAGGGTCTTTTCCCTGTAACAATGAACTTTGGCGGCTACAACTTTGTTGATGTCAGAGACGTTGCAAAGGGTATGGTTGCTGCTGCCGAAAAGGGCGGTAACGGCGAATGCTACATACTCAGCGGCTATGCACACACACTTGATGAGTTTATCCGTACACTCGCTTTTGTTTGCGACAGAAAGCCGCCCAAAATCAAGTTGCGCAAATCGTTGCTTATGAGGCTTCTGCCTGAAATTGATATGGTTTTTGATGCTCTCAAGCTTCCGCCTCTTCTTAATGAGTATTCAATCCGCAAGCTTTGCGAAAACTGCAATTTCTCTTGCTTCAAGGCAAAAGTTGAGCTTGGTTATAAACCTATGACCCTTGAAGAATCTTTGCGTGACACCGTTAAGTGGATGGAAGAAAGAGAGGTTGCCGAAGAACAGCGTAAGGAGCAGGAAGAAACCTACGAAGAGTTTGCCAAGGATCTTGAAAAGCTCGAAAAGAAAATGCAGAAAGAGCAGGAAAAGATGCAGAAAGAGCAGGAAAAGCTTCAGGAAAAATACAATAAGAAAATCGAAAGAGTTGAAGAAAAAGCAAAACGCGAGCTTGATAAACTCAATAATAAATAAAGAAAAAGACCGATGCCGCCGTGGCATCGGTCTTTTGTGTGTAAAAATCAGTTTGCTTTTTTGCTGTCGAGCAGTTTGTAAACAAGTGCTGCAAGCACACCGCCGACAAGGGGACCAACGATAAATACCCAAACGCAGCTGAGAGCGTCTCCGCCCATGAAGAGAGCAGGACCAAAGCTTCTTGCGGGGTTTACCGATGTGCCTGTGAAGTAAATGCCGAGAATGTGAACGAGTGTGAGTGTCAAACCGATAACGATACCTGCAACGGAGCCGTTTTCAATCTTTGATGTAACACCGATGATGGCAAGAACAAAAACAAAAGTGAGGATGATTTCAATGATGAGTGACTTGCCGATTGAGCCGAGGTAAAGACCGTTTGTGCCAAGACCCATTTCTTTGCCGATAACACCCATAAGAGCTGCTGCGCCTGCGATTGCACCTGCAAACTGAGCAACAACGTAGCCAATGAAATCAACAATGCTGAGCTTACCGCTGACAAGCATTGCGATTGAAACGGCGGGGTTGATGTGGCAGCCTGAAACGTTGCCGATTGAATAAGCCATTGCAACAATTACAAGACCGAAAGCAAGAGCTGTCATAAAATAAGCGGCATTGATTTCATTGGTTTTGCAACCTGTAACAGCGGCGGTGCCGCATGCAAAAAACACAAGCACAAAAGTGCCGATGAATTCTGCAACGTACTTTTTGATAGAACTCATTTTTATGTTCCTCCTATATTAAATTTGAAATAATTATACACTCTTGAAGAGTGATTTTCAACAGATTTGAAAAATTAATTTATTTTTTAAGAATC
>JAZNBM010000140.1:0-16631 GCA_045587045.1 Acutalibacteraceae bacterium
ACAGTCGGAAAACTACATTTCCGCTATGCTCGATTTGGAGAAACGGCTTGAGTAAATTCCTTACATATCAACGGTTTCAGGCGTTTGATACAGAAACAATAAAGACTGCATAGGTATTCCCTGTGCAGTCTTTTTCTTGTATATGTAATTAAATCTTCTTCACGCATTCAAATGCGCTTCTCGTTGCATCGGCGATTCTGCCGACTTTTTCGGCGTCACCGATGAGGTATGTATTTATTCCTGCATTATTAAGCTCGTTATAAAGAGCATTCTCACTCTTTGCACCAAGAGAAAGAACGACATAGTCTGTTGCAACTTCCGATTTATTCCTCTTTTTATCCTCAATAACAATTGATTTTTCCTTGATTGCGGTGAGTTTTTTTGAGGTGAGAAATTCGGTTTTCTTATTTTTAAGTCGGGGCATTATATCGTTTATGTGCTGATGCCAGATGCCGGGCGCGATTTCGTCAGCCATTTCAACAACGGTCACTTTGTTGCCGGTTTCGGTGAGCAATTCTGCGGTTTCAAGTCCCGTCATACCACTGCCGATAACGGCAACTTTTTTGTTTTCAAGCACAACGCTTCCATCGAGAATATCGGTTGTTGTATAAACATTTTCACGGTCATAGCCGTCAATAAATTTCGGTCTTGAAGCATATGCACCCGTTGCACAGATAACGGCGAAAGGCTTTGCGTTTTCAACAAATACTTTGGTAACTTCCGTATTCATCAGAAATTCAACGCCGAGTTTCTGACAGCTTGTATGCAAATCTTCTATACACCACAAAAGCTTATCTTTATGAGGCGGTTTTACTGCGAGATCAACCTGACCGCCGAACTTATCGCTCTTTTCCACAACGGTAACGGCAAATCCTCTTTTTGCAAGAAGCTCTGCGGCGGTGAGTCCTGCGGGACCAGAACCGACAACAAGAATCTTCCTGCCGTTTCCGTCATTTTTCAGCTCATATTTTTCGCTTCCCACAAAGGGATTGACTGCGCAATAGCCGTGGTCGCCTATGTAGGCATTATTCTGCATACTCTCGATGCAGTAAAGGCAGCAGATACAACGCTTGATATCCTCTGCGTGTCCGCTTTCCGCTTTCTTTGCCCAATAGGGGTCGGCAATATGTGGTCTGCCCAGCGAAATAATATCCTGAACACCCTCATTGAGTTGGCTTTCCGCCTGCTCTGGACTTCTGATAAGATTTGCCGCAATAACTGGAATGCTGACGGCATTCTTTACCGCCTGAGCCATATATTTTCTCCAGCCGCATTCGAACGATGTCGGCTCAAGCCAATAATTAAAGGTGTCATAAGACGCAGAGGAAACGTCAATAGCGTCAACACCTGCTTTTTCAAGCCTTTTTGCTATTTCAACGCCTTCGTTGAGGTCGTATCCCTTATCTTTTTTGCCAATCATCGAGTAGCATTCGTCAACTGTGAGACGGACAATAATCGGGAAATCAGCGCCGCATTTTTCTCTGATACCTGCAATGATTTCAAGAATAAATCTCATTCGGTTTTCGAGACTGCCGCCGTATTCATCGGTACGTTTGTTGGTGTTGGGCGATAAAAACTGCTGAAGCAGGTATCCGTGAGATGCGTGAAGCTGAACGCCGTCACAACCCGATTTTTTGACTCTAACTGCAGCATCGATAAAGTCATTTATAAGGTTCTTGATTTCTTTTTTGGTGAGTGCTCTGTTGTTGCCGTCGGAGAAATAACTGTTTTCGCACTTTGAGGGTGCAACAACTCTCGGAACGATGTGATGCTTCATAAGGAGTTTACCTGCCGGCACAACCTTATAGAGCATATCTTTGAAAAACGGCATCGCTTTATCGCACGCAATACTCAGCGGAAGAGTTCCGATAAGCAGACCCATATTCTGTCTGCCGGGATGATGAAGCTGAACAAAAAGCTTTGAGCCGTGGGAATGGATGCGTTTTGCAAACTCCGTCATACCCTCAATCTGATAATCGTGACTCATACCGAGCTGTGCAAAAGCCGCACCGCCCGTGACATCGTTGACTCTTGTAATTTCGGTTATGATAAGACCCGTACCGCCTTTGGCTCTTTCTTCATAGTAATCCATAAGTTGCTCTGTTGTGCGTCCGTCAAACTGACCGAAGTCCATAAGCATGGGTGCCATACATATTCTGTTTTTTATTTCAATGCTTCCGATTTTTATGGGAGAAAAAAGAGTCGGATATTTCATAGCATATCATTCCTTTCGAACAAATTCTATCATTTTTGTTCAGAAAACGCAACTGTTTTATTGACACAGAGATGAATATAGAATATCATAGGTATATACTCTGACAAGGAGAGATATTATGATTAAAAATAAAAAAATCGTTCTTACGGGTGCAGACAGCGGTATAGGTCTTGAAGTTCTCAAAATCCTTGCGGCTGAAGAATCCAATAAAATACTTGCCGTTGATATTAACTGCAACAATATGGATAAATTTTCCGATAACGTTACTCCGTTCGTCTGTGACGTTTCATCGCAGGAAAATGTTGACCTGATATTCAACAAGGCGAAGAAGCTTTTCGGCAAGATTGATATTTTTTATGCCAACGCAGGTTATCCCTACTATGAACTGATGGATTACACCGATTGGGAAAGAACGGCAAGAATGTTTGAAACCAATGTTTATTCTCCCATATATTCATATCAGAAATTCGTGCGTCATCTCAACGGCAGAAAGGGACATTTCTGCATAACCGTTTCGGCAATCGGCAAAATGGCAATGCCCGGATTTACTACATATTCCGCATCAAAATTTGCAATGGAGGGTTTCCAGCAGGGAATCCGTTTTGAAATGCCGAAGAATGTGAAACTCACCTGCCTTTATCCCATCGCAACAGACACAAACTTCTTCGCAACCGCAAATGAGGTTGAGTTTGAAAGACCGTTCCCTGTGCAGAGCCCGAAAACGGTTGCAAAGAAGATGGTCAAGGGTATCGAAAAGGGTAAAAAGAGCGTCAATCCCAGCTTCCTTTTCACTCTTTCGGGCGTGCTTTTCACAATTTGTCCACCAATAAAAAGTGTTTACCTTGCACTTGAAAGAGGCAAGTTTAAAAGATTTGTCGCCAAAATCGGAAAAAAAGTTGATTAAAAATGAGATTAACTTTAAAGTGTCGCGCCAGTGTTTTTTATATCGTTTATCATATAATATACGCCGGCAAATCTTAAACAGACTTAATATCAATCTAAAGAAATCGTCGAAAGACGGTTTCTTTTTTGTTAAAACAGAAACAGGATTTAAAAGGTTAAGTAGTTTCGTGAATATTTTGTGTTTGTAAACATATACTAATAAATTAACCATATCGATCCAAAAAATTGACCCGTTGCAGACAACATGGACACGGTCAGAAAACTACATTTCCGCTATGCTCAATTTAGAGAAACGGTTGGAGTAAATCCATTACATATCAACGGGTTCAGGCATTTGATACAGAAACAATAAAGACTGCATGGATAGTCTCCGTGCAGTCTTTTAAATGTGTAATTAGAACAACCTATTGACAAAGCACAAAAACATTCATATAATATAAATGCACAAAGTTGCCACAAAGCGATTTGATTTGAGGTGAAAAAATGAACAAACGAATTGACGATAATTATTTGAAACTAATACAATCGCTATATCCTGTTTTGCAACAAGCAGAAGAACTTAAAGCAGCAATACACCCTATAACAGAATTGACAAAAACAATTAGAATACCTTATGAAGCAATTTCATCTACTGAAATTATTGCAAAAAATATAGCATCAGCTTCGGAATCATATGTTATTGCTATGAAACCAATTATCCGGACTGCAGATCTTAACCGCATTGGACTTATGTCAAGAGAAATTGCCGAACTTGTTAATATGGGAAAACTGGAACGAATAAAACAAGGATATTACCGATTGGCCGAAAACGATAATGACAGTGATGCTAAATTGATATCTGAACTGTATCCGGATGGCATTCTGTGTATGACTACAGCGCTATTCTATTATGGATACAGCGATCGTACACCTCTTACATGGGATATTGCTGTAGACAGAAATACTTCTAAAGCTAAATTTAATATTGATTATCCGTATGTGAAACCATATTATATTGAAAAAGCACATCTCGAATACGGTGTTACTGAAGCTATTTATGAAGATTGCATTTTGAAAATATTTGATCGCGACAGACTTATATGTGAATGCATAAAGCATGAGAATAAAATGGACAGAGAAATATATAATAAAGCGATTCAATCTTATATTAATGACGGCAAGAAGAATATTGCCAATCTTCTTGACTACGCAAAACGCAGGAACATTCACAAAAAAGTAAGAGAAAGAATAGGAGTATGGCTATAATGGACAGAGGTGCATCAGTACTTGCTAAACTTAAAACAAAGTCTAAACAAACCGGAAACTCTCTGCAGATGCATTTACAGTTGTTTTGTCAGGAGGAGTTCCTTCGCAGATTGGCACTTTCAAAATATGCAGATAATTTGGTCTTGAAAGGCGGACTCTTTATCTATACTTTGACCAACTTTGAAAGCCGTGCAACCGTAGATGTAGACTTTCTCCTGAGACAGCTACCGAACAGTGTTGAGGAAATGGAGAAAATCATCACAGAAATATTGTCTGTTGATACAGGAAATGACTTTATAGAATTTACTGCCGGTTCATTTGAAAGTATTTCTCCTCAGAGAAAATATACAGGTGTTTCCTGCCAAATTGTAGGTAAAATTAAAAACACCAGAACTCCTTTCAGCGTGGATCTTGGCGTAGGAGATATTATTGTTCCAAAAGCTGAAAAGAGAAAAATCCCCGTACAACTTGAAGATTTCTCTCAACCTGAAATCAGTACATATTCTTTGGAAAGTACGATTGCAGAAAAATTTGATGCAATTCTTCAAAGACTCGAAATGACCAGCAGAATGAAAGATTTTTATGATATATACTATCTTTCAAAAATGTTTGGTTTCGATGGCCGTAAACTTCAGGAGGCAATTTCAGAAACATTGCAAAACAGGGGAACTTCCTACAATAGAAACAGTATGCAACAGATAGCAGGTTTTGTTAATGACTCTGAAATGGTTGCAAAGTGGAAACGCGCTTTGAAGGATATAAAAAATCCTGATTTAAGTTTTGATGAAGTTGTAGAATCTATAGTAAACTTCCTGAACCCTATATGGAGCAAACTTGTTGATGAAGAAGAATTTTTTGGCGAGTGGATCATTGCTGAGCAAAAATGGATAGTAGGATAATGAAACGGCTCTTTTTAAAAATTTTTTGATTTCTATGAATATTTTATATTTGTAAACATATACTAATAATTTAACCATATCGATCCATAAAATAGACCCGTTACAGACAACATTGACACAGTCAGAAAACTACATTTCCGCTATGCTCGATTTAGAGAAACGGTTGGAGTAAATCCCTTACATATCAACGGTTTCAGGCGTTTGATACAGAAACAATAAAGACTGCATAGGTATTCCCTGTGCAGTCTTTTGATTAACCCATTCGGTCAGATTATGCAAGTCCAATCGGTCAGATTTTTAAATTTCAATCGGTCTGATTTCGGATTTTGAATCGGTCTGATTTTTGATTTCTAACCAAATATATAGCACTCGTCAGATTTTTGACGGGTGCTTTTTATGCCCAGAATTCTTTTGAGCGCACAAAATGCGAACAAAAAGTGAATTTTCAAGGTAATTTGAGTGTAAAGAAATGTTTATTGACACTATACGAAGTGAGATTTACTGATAAAAAATTGCCATATGATCCTTTGTATATCTGTTCAAGGGAGTTTTATGGGACTTTGAATATGTTAGACTATAACCATAGCAACCGTTAATTGCCAAAGTGAAGTTCAGATTTTGATTAAAAGAAAGGAATGCAGTTATGGGAAAAGGATTTGATTTCAAATGCAAAAATTGTAATTTTAGTCTTTCTGCAAATCTTGGTATTGGATTCGGATATCCGAATCTGTGCACCAAAATACTCGATAATATTAAAAACGGAACACTGGGGAAAGAGTTGCAAGAGATTGCTGACAATATCAATAATCTTGCAATTTATGCGTCACAAGACTTGTATTTATGTGAAAATTGCAGGGATTTGAGTCCTGAATTGACAATAGCGTTGTGTTCGCCGTTAACAGACTTACCAAAGTCGGACAGACCGTTTTCGTCTGTTTGTGAGTGTTCGGAATCTGATACATATGTAATGGAATATCAACTCGGAACAGAATATAAAACAGAACTTATAATAGCCTATTTCTGTGATAAATGTAAAACAAAGATGACCAAAGTAACATCATATGAAAATCTTGAATGTCCGCATTGTCGCAGTGTGCTGGACTATGAAATGTATTGTTGGGATTAAAGTTAAGGCGGCAGGTTATTCCTGCCGTTATTTTTATTTGTCAGTTAAGGTTTATAATTCTTCATTCGCTTGATTTTCAATCTGCTTTTTGATAAGATATATCTTGTAAACAAACTATGCGGAGAGATATTATGATAAAATCAGTTGTTGCATTCATTACCGCTGTCGTAACTTTTTTCAGCGGTTGTTTTTCGAATATCGCCGACACTATATTTTTCCCCGAATCACCGCAGACAGAATCCGTTGAATTTGCAAAAAACTTAGGCAACGGCTGGAATCTCGGAAACACTCTTGAAGCCTGCGAAATGGGTTCAGCCGAAAAAATGGGTCTTGAAAGCGAAACTTACTGGGGCAATCCATATACAACAAAAGAAATGATAGAAGCCGTAAAAAATGCGGGCTTCGGCACGGTCAGAATTCCGATAACCTGGGCGCAACACCTTGATGAGAATTATGTGATTGACGAAGAGTGGCTTGCCCGTGTAAAGCAGATTGTTGACTGGGTTCTCGAGTGCGAAATGTACGCTATAATAAATATTCATCACGATGACACATTCTGGCTTATTACCGACAAAGCGCACGAAGAAAACGCAACAGCGGTTATTACCGCCATCTGGTCGCAGGTGAGCGAGTATTTCAAGGACTACGACGAACGCCTCATTTTTGAAACAATGAACGAGCCGAGAGTAGTGGGATGCGATACCGAATGGAGCGGTATTCCTGAGCACTATGAGGTTGTCAACAACCTCAACTTTGCGGCACTCAAAGCCATACGCCAAAGCGGAGGCAAAAACGAAAGCCGTTTTGTTTCAATCACAACCTATGCGGCACGCTGTGAAACCAAACCCGTTTCTGCGCTCAGACTGCCTGATGACCCCCATGTTCTTGTTTCAATTCATTGCTACTACGGAACGGCACACAGAAGCGAATTTCTCGACTGCGAAAACAGACTCACACTGCTTGAAAAATATGAAATGTATAAAATCCTCAGGGATATTTACAGGATTATAATCAAAAAAGGCTACGGTGTTGTGCTTGGCGAATTCGGCTGGACAGACAGAGTCAACCTCGAAAATCTTGCCGAAAGAGCAGAATATTTCATCACCACCGCAAACAAATTCGGTATTCCCTGCATCGTGTGGGATAACGGCCTGGATTTCAGACTTTTTGACAGAACAACACACGTCCTCGAATTCCCCGACTACATAAAACCGTAATTTTATATCTACAGAACAACAAAGACTGCATGGAATAATCCGTGCAGTCTTTTTCTTACCAGATATATTCAATCTCTTCCGCGATTTCAAAAAACTTGCCGAAATCCCGTTCATAATCCGAATCGCTGATGTGAACGGATTCGTTTTCTTTCTTGAAATGCACGTCATACCGCTTGATGTAATCTGCAAAACCTTTTGTCTGAAATTTTACGTCCCTAATGTCAAATGCAACGTATGATGTTTTTGAATCACGGTCAAAATAAACGATGTCGGATGTTTCGTGCCAATCGGAGTCTCCCCACTCCGCATCTTTATCGTAATAAACATCAAACTTATATATATCGTTGCAGATTCTTTCACCGATAACGTAACGGCTTGTCGGTCTGGCATATATGACAGTATCTGTTACAATATCAATCCATCTTTGCATACCGTCCGAACAGCATTCTAACATACTGCCATCCTCCGAAATACTGCATCCGCAATAATCCGACAACTTGCCCGACCACAGATTATAATACCTGTTTCCCGTTTCATTCATCAGGAATGTGACCTTTTGTTTCTGATGAATTGTTATGGTGTCATATTCACAATCGGCGACCATTTCGCAGTTGATTTTATTGCTTTTTGAGCTGACAGTCCACCTGAAAGCATACAGTCCCCACTTGTCTCCACGAAGAACAGCAATCATATTCGTGAAACCGTTTTCGGCGCAAAAGGTGTCGATGTAATCATATTCGCAGTCGATTATAACGGTCAGCCTTTCGCTTTCGTGCTTTTCGGCAAGGCCGAATTTGCCGTCACGGCAGATGATGCAAAGTGTTCTTTCAGTTATATAGTAATCCTTACAGGATTTGATATCAACACGGATCGTTTTGATGATTTTTGCGGACATAATATCACCCCTGAACTTTTTTCTCTCGGATTTTTTCGATATCCGAGCTCAGAAGAAGGTTCTTTTTGATAAGTGCATTTGTAACAGCGATAAGAAAACCTTTGTTGGCGGCAAGGAGCTTTTTGGTCTGCTCATAGTATCTTTCGAGTTCGGCATGAATAACACTCTCTTGCTGTGACTTCATGCTTTCAGAATTTTCTCCTCTTGTACAAGGATCAAAAAGACGCAGACCGTTCATTCCCATTCCGCAAACACGTTTGGAAATTGCACGGGTTGCCCGATTAAGGTCATCCGAGCATCCGTCATCGATTTCTCCGTATATAAGATCTACCGCCGCTCTGCCTGCAAGAGTCATCATAATATGTTCTTCACTTGAACAGTCGGCATATTTGACAACAAAACCGTTAACACCTTTATTGCCGTAGTTTATGCAAGCCATTCCGATTCCACCCTTGTGCATAAGCTCATAGGCTACGGTATGACCTGCCTCATGGCATGCAATTCTTTCGAGTTTCTGAGAATCAACGGTACCTGTCATTTTTTCAACACAATAGTTGTTTATCATAATCGATTCAACAACGTGCTTCATATTAATTTTGTCACAGCGCTCGTATGCCGCAAGAATCGCCGCCTCATTGATAACAGTTTCAAGATCGGCGCAAGAACATCCTTTGAGCATTTTGGCAATATCTATTATATTGAGGTCATCGGACACGGCTTTCGTTGAAAGATAGTGTTCGATGATTTTTATCGCTTCATCGCCTTCGGGTGCTTCAACGGTGATTTTTCTGTCAAATCTGCCGCTTCTTACCAATGAATCGGGAATTTCGTACAAATCATTGGCAGTTGCAATAACGTAAACCGATTTTTCTTTAACTTCGTCAATGCAAGCCTGAACGGCGACATATTCTTCATCGTTGCGTTTCTCTGCCGCAAACTTGTCCATATCATCAAGCAAAATAACGGACGGAGCATTTTCGGCGGCGGTTGCGAAAACCTCACACAATTCATTTATGAAATCGCCGTTGGTTTTGTTTCGTCTGATGATATAGGATTTTCTGCCACATTCTTTCATAAGACACTTTGCCATAAGGCTTTTACCGAGACCGGGTTCGCCGTCTATCAAAAGACCGTGTGACATCTTTGCGCCGAGCTTTGCATAAAGTTCGGGATTTTTGAGCATATCGCAAATCTGCATCAGCTCGTTCTTTACCTTTTCATAACCTATGATTCTGTCAAATTCGCTCATTGTTTTAACCTCCGTTTGTTTTTGGTGTACTTAATTTATACCATTAACGGTGGGTTAAAAACGGTGCATCTCCATTGTTTATGGAATGAAAAACACCCACTCTTTTCCAAGGGTGGGCATTAATCTTATGTGATTTGATTCAGCGTTAAGTCATCTTGCTTACCGCTGTAAAACTTCTGCAATACATCTGCAAAAAGTTCGTCTTTGGTGGCGTAATAAAACAAAGTCATACTCGAACACAGTTTGAGATTATCGGGATAACCCATTACCTCAAGAGCATCGTTTGATTCGCATTCAAGAAGCGCACGGCAGATTTCTCTGAGATTCTTGCCGAGATAACTGTCATTATAGAATTCTTTTGCTTCATCGGCATCTTCAAGTCCGTAGAAAACCGCATTATGGCTGTATCCCAAAGATTTCAGCTGGGGGAATATATACCACATCCAATGCGACTGCTTGCAACCTGCCTTGATTTCTCTCAACGCCACATCAAAAAACAACTTGTGCGGTTCATAAAAGCGTTCGATGTTCATTTAATGCTCCTTCACAAAAACCAGTCTATGTTTTTTACTGGGTTTTCTTAAATTCTTTTAATGCTTGCTGATAAAATGCACAAAGGGCATAAAAATTAACTTTTGAAGGAAATTGGTTTGCCGGATGATAATAAGCGACAACAATGATTCTTTTATTGGTATTCTTATTCGCAAAAATAACATATCCCTTATCGCTGTATTTTATCTCACCGTTATCGTCAACACAATTCTTTTTTTCGTTGTATGATGCACCATAAATGATACGCAAAAAATCAAAGGTGTTTCCGCAAACAATAACATCGGGATTTATTTTATCTATTTGTTCTCTTAATAAACTTCTGTCTGCTTCGGCGTAATTTTTTAAATCATACCAATTCGATTTCTTGACACCGTCAACCTTCTTGACGTTGACAGCAGAAATCTTTTTGAGATTATTATGTTTTTCATCTTTGTTATAAAGATTTAAATCAGGATATTCCGGAATATTTGATTCCGTGGTATTTAAAATGCCGTATGTCCAAAGAGCAACAGTATTCCATGTGTTTATAACGCTGTTTTTATCTTTGTTAAGCCATTTTGATAAGCTCCACTTAAAAAATTTTTCTTTATCTTCTGTGTATGCTTCTTTCAATAAAAAACATATTTTTGTTTTTGTTTGTTCCATTCATTTTCATCAATTATCCCGTCAAAAACAAAACTTTTGTCCTTATATTTGTTTTCCCATTTTTCGAAAATATCTGTTGTTAATGAAACAAAATTTCTTTCTTCATTATATTTATCATTTATCATTCAAGCGCGCCTCACTCTCCATATTTCTCAACCGCTTTCTGCAGTGCGGTTTTTATATCATCTACAAGGCTTTCAGGGGCGGTGACGGTGATATGCTCGCCGTATTGCATCGCCCAGAATTTCATTGCCATTTTGCTGACTCTGACTTCAGCCGTAACTTCATCTTCGGTTTCATCGCTGAATTTAACGTCTTTGCCGAACCAATCAATAATTTCAGTAACAATGTATTTCTTTGCTCTGAATGTGACCTTTTCTGTCTTGTCGGCAAACATATAAATGTGCTCTGCCATATGCTTTGGCAAATCAAGTCCGTGTTCAAGACCCTCAACCTTTTTCATCGGCTTTACGGGAGTGTCAAGTAAGCGGATGTCAGTTATCCTGTCAAGGCGGTAATTTGATACGTTGTTGTACTTGTCGTAATTGCAGACAAGATAATATCTGCCGTTTGTGGCAACCATCTGATATGGATTGACGATATATTCCCTCACATTTCCCTCGCTGTTTTTGCGGGGATGCTGTTTTTTATCCGTTCCCATATCATTATACTTGAAAGCCACCTGTTTGCCCTTGCTTATTGCCTCATCAAGAACCTCTATCGTTAAGAAAAGCTCCTTGTTCTGCGGCATATTTTCGGGCAGGTTGCGTATGTGTTTCACTTTATTTCTGAAATACTTATTTGAAAGACCCTCAATTTTCTCAATAAGTTCTTTGCATTGTGAATAAGGAATGTGCTTTGAGAAAAGCAGACTGTCAATCAGCAGACGGAGTTCAGCATCCGTGAAATCACGCACAAGATAAAAATCGGAAAGAATATAGCTTTCAACAAGTTCTTTTTCGCCGTCTTCGTTTGTAATTTCAATCATTCTGATGGCTTCGCTGTATTCGATTTCATAACCGAATTCAATCAGGTTCATAAGGTTGCGCTTGATTGCCTTGCGGTCTGCTTTCATATCGTATTCTGTTTCAAGAATCTCCGCAATTTCTTTCTGACTCAGACGATGGTCTTCATCGGTATACTTTTTGAGAATATCAAGAATGTTGATAATGAGTAATTTTTTAGGCTGCGTTGAGTCCATAACAGTCACCTCGTGTTTATTTTATCATCATTGACACCATTATGCAATATGCGGTGGGACATTTTCGGGACATCTGTTGTGTTTTAATATTGTTGCAACAAAAATAAATGTGTGATATATTAAAACAAAAGTATTGGAGGTTAAATTTATGGGTAAATATAACAGTTCCGAGTACAGAGTAAAACCGCTTATGAGGCATCTCGAGAAGAATCCGCAGGATATCAAAAAACTGATTGATTTTCTGACCTGTGGTTTTGATGATTTAGGTGACCCGATTGAATACCGTTACGCTGACATCGAAAATGGTAAAACTGAAAAAGGTTTAAAACCCACAAAATCTCATTTATTGGGACTTGTTAGTTACCTTTCCGGCAAAGGTGCAGAAAAATATTCCGTAAGCGACGATAACAGAATGAAATTATTAAATGCAGATACGGTAACAAGGGAATTAGCAAAATCTGAAATCAGAAAAAATTATGAATCTTTACCGTCAAGAGCATGGTATATATTTGAAGGATACACATATCCCGATATTTTTATTGAGGGTGACGATTATATAATAATTTGTGAAAGCAAATGGACTGAACCTGATATTACAACAGAAACAACATACCTAAAAAATGCATATGGAGAATACCGAAACCAGATGATACGTCATATACAGGGAGCATTGAATTACAATGAGAATAAAAAAGTTTATGCTTTCTATATAGTCGATGAAAATTGCAGTTACATAGACAGTTTAACGCTGAATTCTTTTGCTGACCATATTGAAAATGAAACAATTACATTAGGATACAATGAAAAGATTGAAGTTTTATCATCATATTGTGGATGCTTATTCTGGCAGAAAATCGAAGATGCTTTAGGTATAAAGTTTTTATCAAAAGAAGAAATTGACGCCTCACGATCGATGCACCACAATAATCCCACCGCCTGAATTATAATAACCTCACTATATACAGGAGGTGGCCATATGGCAAAATTCAAAAAGTTTATGTCAATCATTACCGCTGTTGCATTATGCATTTCGCTTACATCTTGCAGCGGTGAAACTACATCGGAAGAAACTACCGAATCCAATCAGAACAATGTTCACTCTCATTCCACAGAGTCAAACGAAGTTGCAACGGTAATTCAGACAGTTTATGTTCAGCCCGAAACACAAAGAGAAACAGTTTATAATCACATTGCGTTGCAGGGTGCTGTGGTTGTTGAGCAAGACGGCAGACCGTATTTCAAGTACAAGAAGAAATGTGAGCTTTGCGGTTATATTTCAGGTGGCAGCACAGGTACAAGTACATCAAGCGGGAAACTTAACTCTTCTTTCCGCTGCCCCGAATGCGGAAATCAACAGAAAATTCAGATTGAAACAATAAGGCAATAAAAGCAAAAAGCCGTCGGAGTTTTATACGCTCTGACGGCTCGTTTTTTATTTTATCTCTTGTTCCAAATCATCAAATAAATCACTGTCAAAGAATTCTCGAACGCTTATTTCCAATCCGTCACAGATTTTCTTGATTGAAACAACACCGGGATTTTTGCTTTTTTTATTAAGCATACTGTAAACGGTTGAGGGTGAAACCCCCGAAATATTTGCGAGAGCATTTATTGCGATGTTTCTTTCATTGCAAAGTTCAATAATTCTCAATTCAACGGCTTTTTTAACATTCAAAGCTAATCACCTCTACGATATATCGTTGATTTAAGTTTAAATAAATCTGCGATAAATCGTGTGGGATATATCGCATAATTATATTTTTTGTGCTATAATCACGATATATCCCACAAAAGAGGTGTTGTTTTATGACAACCGTAACCTTCTTCGGTCCCAGAGATACCCCAAAAGAAATAGAGCCAACCTTGCGGTCAGCTCTGATAGATTTGATTGAAAATAAAAATGCAACTGTGTTTTATGTCGGTAACCACGGCAATTTCGATGCTATGGTACGCCGCCAACTTGAGGATTTGTCAAAGATTTATCCGATAAAATATTACGTTGTCCTTGCCTATATGCCGAGTAAGAATGATGTCACCGACGAACGCTCAATCCTACCCGAAGGAATAGAAACCGTTCCCCGACGCTTCGCTATCAACTACCGCAATAAATGGATGCTCAATAAATCCGATATCGTCGTAACCTACGTCACCCGCAATTTCGGCGGTGCATGGGAGTTTAAGCAGATGGCGAATAGTAAAGAGAAATTGCTTATAGACTTACTTAAAGGTTGAGTTTGTTATATAATGAATGCATGAAAATGGCAGGTATCTACCGCAGCAGAGGTTACGATGTTGAGGCTGATATAGCAGAAATAAGAGCCCAAGAGGTTAAAAACAAATCAAAGAATAAAACAGCTAAATAAAATTTTTCCGTATAAACCGCAAATTCTGACAAACAATAACAGAGCAACTAAAATATAAGGAGAAAGATATAAAATGAAAGCCACAGGTATTGTCAGAAGAATCGATGACCTCGGAAGGGTCGTCATCCCCAAAGAAATCCGCCGCACCATGCGTATCCGCGAAGGCGACCCGTTACAGACAACATTGACACAGTTCGATTCCTGTTGTGCAGCTATGCTTGAGCTTGAAAAACGGTGGGATTTAAAGCCTGACGGCAGTTGAACATAACCCGTTCCTTTCGAGGATTTAATATTATTATTCGCACTTTTCTCAACTCTACAACATTTTTCAACAATTAAATAAAATTTTACCGTCCGACACGTTACTGTGTCGGACGGCTCTGTTTTTAAGTGAGTTTTATCGGACATTAAACAAGCTATAATATTAATAGGGTTAGAGTACACAAAGGAAGTAATGTCGCCAAAAGAAATAAAAAATGTTGCGTACGATATATTCGACAAGAATAGTATGATAGATTTAGTATAATATAACTACGTAAAAAACAATTGACATAACAGGTTTAGGATGTTATTATAACATTAACTTAGTTAAAAACAGCGTTTTTGACTAAGTTATCTATAGATGTGGATCCTAAATCATTTAAAAAACGTATTAAGGAGGTAGTTTTATGGAATATATGACTTTATCTCATTTATATTACAAAGATAAAAACGGATATGAAAGTTTGTACAATCAAAGATTTTCTTCGGAATCTACTTGTATTCTTCCGATTAAAATTCACGATTTTGATGCTTTTTATTGTTGGTGTCCTGAAATTTATCAATTAAGCTCGGAAATAATGCAACTAGATAAAAAAGTAGCTATTCTTTGTAAGGATTTACCTGGTGCCGCTCTCGAACAGTTTGCCCGTAAATGTTTGCTCGATGAAATCAAGCTGACAAATGATATCGAAGGTGTTTACAGCACAAGAAAAGAATTGGCCGCCGTATTAGATGACTTAAATAAAACTGATAAGAAAAAAAGGTTTTATGGATTAGTCAAAAAATACAGCTTGATGACCACCGAAAAATTTTCACTTCAGTCTTGTTCAGATATCAGGCAAATCTATGATGAGCTTGTTCTTCCTGAAATAATCGAAGACTGTCCTGAAAATGCCCCTGACGGAACTATTTTCAGAAAAGACAGGGCAGATGTTGCAACTGCAACTCAAAAAATAATTCATAAGGGTGTCTATCCTGAAAACAAAGTCATTGAGTTGATGGAAAAAGCTTTGTTAATTCTTAATGATGCAAGCATTCCTATTCTTATAAGAATTTCTCTTTTTCATTATTTCTTTGGTTATATTCATCCTTTTTATGATGGCAACGGCAGAACATCACGTTTTATAAGCAGTTATTTGCTCTCAACAGAGTTTGAGTATCTGATTGGTTATCGACTTTCCTACACAATCAAAGAAAATATCAAGCAATACTATAATGCGTTCCAAGTATGTAATGATGCTAAGAATAAAGGTGACTTAACACCGTTTGTTATTATGTTTTTAACAATAATAAACGAATCATTTAAAAACCTTTATGAAGCCCTGTGCAAGAGAATGGAAGCCTTGAACAAATATTATGATATAATTTATAATATCAATGAACTCAGCGACGAAGCAGAAAAAGAATTTTGTGGAGTATTGCTTCAGGTTGCACTATTCTCAAATCGTGGTATTCCTAAAAAAGGATTGTGCGAGGTTATGGGAATTAGTTTGTCAACTGTTGATAAACGCTTAGCAAAAATTCGTAGCCTTGGACTTTTAAAAGAACTTAGGGGCGAACGCGCAATTATGTATACGCTTGATTTAGATAAACTTCCTGAATAAAAACACTGCCGTTTGGGGTACCCCAAGCGGCAGATTGAAAGACTTACCTTTCGTCAGGTAAGTCTTTTATTCTTTTAGAATTAACTTTTTAAAAAATTTTTTTGTTTTTATGAATAATTAGTATTTCTAAACATATACTAATAATTTTACCAGAAAAATCCAATTTATTGACCCGTTACAGACAACATGGACACGGTTTGATTCCTGTTGTGCAGCAATGCTTGAGCTTGAAAAACGTTGGGATTTAAAGCCTGAC
>JAZNBM010000141.1:0-3290 GCA_045587045.1 Acutalibacteraceae bacterium
CAGCTGAAGATACAATCATCTCCGCTGCTTCCTGCACAACAAACTGCCTTGCTCCCATGGCAAAGGCTCTCAATGATTATGCTCCCATCCAGAGCGGTATCATGACAACTGTTCACGCTTACACAGGCGACCAGATGATCCTTGACGGTCCTCACAGAAAGGGTGACCTTCGCCGTGCACGTGCAGGCGCTGCAAACATCGTTCCCAACTCAACAGGCGCTGCAAAGGCTATCGGTCTTGTTATCCCCGAACTCAACGGCAAGCTCATCGGCTCCGCACAGAGAGTTCCCACACCCACAGGCTCAACAACAATCCTTGTTGCTGTTGTTAAGGGTAAGGACGTAACAGTTGCAGGCATCAACGCTGCTATGAAGGCTGCTGCTAACGATTCCTACGGCTACAACGAAGACCAGATCGTTTCATCCGACGTTATTGGTATGCGTTACGGCTCACTCTTCGATGCAACACAGACAATGGTTGCTAAAATTGATGACGACACATATCAGGTACAGGTTGTTTCATGGTATGACAATGAAAACAGCTACACAAGCCAGATGGTTCGTACAATCAAGTATTTCGCAGAGCTTGCATAATTTAAGCTGAATTTTAACTAAAGGGTCGGCAAAAACCGACCCTTTTTCTTTAAGATAAAAAATACGCAAACCAATATAAATCGGGTGTGGGCGAAGCCCACTCTTAACTATTCACTATTCACTTAACAAAGGTGTCACTATGGGATTAAAACGTCTTGACAAACTGATAGCGCTTAACTGCAACGTTTCACGCAAGGATGCACGCAAGCTGATAAAGGATTCCGCCGTTACTGTCAACGGGCGGCTTTGTCTGCGTGCCGAAGAGCTGATTGACGTTGAGGAAGATGATGTATCCGTAAAGGGATATAACTTTACAATCAAAGAGCATATTTACATTATGCTCAATAAACCAAAGGGCGTTGTGAGTGCAACCCGTGACCCTGCCAAAATGACGGTTATTGACATTATTCCCGATGACCTCAAGCGCAAATCGCTTTTTCCGTGCGGCAGACTTGACCGCGACACAACGGGTCTGCTCATTATCACAGACGACGGTGCTTATGCCCACCGCATAATGAGTCCCACGCATCACGTTTACAAAACTTACGAGGCGGTTTTGTCTTATCCGCTTTATGATGTGGATATCGCAAAGCTCGAAGCAGGCATCACCCTTGATGACGGTACGGAATGCCTGCCTGCAAAGGTTGAAGCCATTGAGATTGACGGTCTGCCTGCAGGCAGAATCCGCATCAGAGAAGGCAAATACCATCAGGTCAAAAGAATGTTTGCCGCCGTAGGTAACCACGTTGAGCAGCTCCGCAGAATACAGATAGGCTCGCTTCACCTTGACCCCGATTTGACCGAGGGCGAAAGCAGAGAGCTTACCGATGAAGAAACACAGCTTGTATTTATTGATGAATAAGAAATAATTAACCCCTTTCCTGCATAGATTTGTAACACCGTCTTTGCAGGGAGGGTTTTTTTGTTTGTCATTCTGCGACCCGTTGAGGTAACGGGAAATTATTTTGAAAAGCGAAAAAAATCAAAATTTATTGCCCGTTCTCCCGTTTCGATGCACAGGGAGAGCGGTGCTTTGCCGTTCTTTTCTCTTGACGTTGCTGCGCAGAAAACGGACTGGAAAACCGTTGCGGAAAAGTGTGGCAGATATGCTTCGCGCATTGTTGCGCCCGTCAGTTTTCCTTTGCCCGACGGCACTCCCCTGCGCCGTTTTGTCCCCTCCTCAACGGTCAATAATTTTGTGCTTAACACCGCCGTAAGCTGCCTTCATTCCGCCCGGCTCGACCCTCATTCTTTTACGCTCACATTGACCGACAGGCTTGCCTGTTTAGCGGCTGAAACCGTTGACCTGATTGAGCTTTGCTCCTGTGTGCGGATAATCACTTCACGCCCCGAAAAGTATGCTGATGCCTGTGAAAATGCTCTGAATGATTTCGGTGCTTCGCTGATTCTTCGCCCTTGCTATGAACCCACGCAAAAGCCCGATATAATAATCTGTGCCGACGGTGCTGTGTGCACTGCAATGAGCAACGCAGCCGTTTTTGCCGCCAGAAAAAGCGACTGTGCGAAATTGCTTTTTTACTTCAGCGGATTTGAACTTCTGCCTCAACACAAAGAGCTTCTGCCCGAGGGCGCAAGACCGCTTGACCTTGCAGGCGCACTTACGGAGCTTTGCACAAGCACCGCTTATTCGTCTGCCTGCTTCACCAATATTGCCGTCAGCTGCCGGAAATGCCGGTCTCCCTCACCCGAAAACTGCATTAAGTGTTATGTCGGACAAAGCCGAACGAAACACCTCGGTTCCGTTCAGGTTTAACCCTTTCATAAATGCCATAAATACTTGACATATTAATTATAATTATATATAATATAACAGTTAATAACTTGTTTTATATAAAACAATATCAAAGGAGTTAAATCAAATGGAAAAATTTACAGTCTATACCCGTGAAGATTATGAAAAACTTCGTGCCGAGCTTAACAGACTCAAAACCGAAGGCAGAGACGATATCGCTGAAAAAATCAAAGAAGCACGCTCACACGGCGACCTTTCCGAAAACGCAGAATACGATGAAGCTATGAACGAGCAGGCAAAGATGGAAGCTGAAATTGCTAAGCTCGAAACCGAACTCCGCAACGCAAAAATCCTTGACGAAGAAGACCTTTCTACAGAGGTTGTTCACATCGGTGCAAAAGTTAAGCTTCTTGATATGGAATACAACGAAGAAGTTGAATACAAAATCCTCGGCAAGAGCGACATTGAGCACGGCATTATCTCCGACCTTTCACCTGTCGGCTCAGCGGTTATGAACAAAAAAACCGGCGAAGTTGTTGACGTTCACACCCCCTCAGGCAAGGTTATCAAGATGCAGATTCTTGCAATTTCAAAATAATCGGCACCTTCGCCGAGCAGCATCCCAACGAAAGGATTGATTAAAATGGCAGACGAAAAGATTCTTAACACCGCTCCCGAAGCAGCGGAGCAGGAGCAGGATATAAATGAGCTCAAAAAAATCAGAATAGAAAAACTTGAGGCTCTTCAGGCGGCAGGCAAAGACCCGTTTGAAATCACACTTGCCGACCAGAGTTTTCACAACGCAGAAATCGTTGAAAGATTCGAGGAGCTTGAAAATCAGGACGTATCCATATGCGGCAGAATGATGAGCCGCAGAGATATGGGTAAGGCAAACTTCATTGACGTTCGCGACCTCACAGGCAGAATGCAGGTTTACGTTAAGA
>JAZNBM010000142.1:0-72606 GCA_045587045.1 Acutalibacteraceae bacterium
CAAAAGCTGTCTGATGTCCCCTGCCGCATCAAGCTATAACGTTTATAAAGACTTTGAGGATAAGGGCAACCACTTCAAGCAGCTCGTAAAATCACACGAATAAAAAATAAGACCTCCGGATAAACCGGAGGTCTTTTACTTTGTATTTCGGTAATTTGCAAATGACTTTGCTTATCTGTTTTGAGCCGACTTTTGCTCAAGCTCTCTTTTCTTGTCAAGCTTACGGTTTCTGAAATAAATGCACAAATCCGCACTGACCATTGTAAGGTTAAGAAAATAAAAGAAAAGCACGTACCATTTAGTCGAAAACGACAGCATATATGCCTCATTCAAAAACTTTGAGGCAATTCCTGCAACGTAACCCAATATGATAAGGCACAAAAAGCCAAGACTTTTGCCTTTTGTTGTTCGTGCTTTGTATGATTTTACAACGTTAAGCGGCCAGGATGCACCGAAGCTTATAAGCATTATTACCTCTAAAATCTCTGACACAAAAATCTTCCCTTCTCAGTTACCGTTTATTTACGGCATTAGGATTCTGTAACCAGTTATATTGCAAAACGCGGTATAACCTGCTCTGTTTGACAAGTTGGGATTTACAGACTTAATACACCCAATAAAAACAAATACCTTTCTGTCCTTTTTCTAATGTCATTCTCGCTGACACCATAATAGATATATAAATCCTTTGCTATGGTCTGAAAGTATTTCATTGTCTTGTTGTTTCCGGAAAAAGACACTCCAAAAGTTTCCCGAGTGTCATCTATCTCAATATTGAGGCAATCACTGCCTGATTTGATTTCATAAACACGAGAATTGGCGGGAAGTTTACCCGGATTATAATTCATCTTCGTTGCGCCATAGGTGTTTATCGCATACTCCAACATTTCTTCCAGCGTGTGTGTCCCTGCAACTATTTTACTTGCAGCCCTCTTTCGTTTGTGCTGATATATATAATTGCGTATTCTGACCTTGATAGGCTTCTTCCGCCTTTTATCAGCAACAAAAACACTTGTCGGTCCGTCTGCACTGCCAATTATGCCAACAGACTCTGCATTTTGATATTCGTCTTTCATTCCATTCACTCTCTGTCAAATCCTTATTTGTCTGACTGATTATATCACAAAACAAAGTCTATTTCAATAATGTGTCATCTGCGGTGATATGATGTTATGCACCGCATATTGATTTCACACGCAACGATGAATTGTTTGCCCAGGTGATCAGCTTTCGAATCCCACCGTATTAGCAAAAAGAGATGATATCTGACGATATCATCCCTTTTTCTGGTGGACCCGGTGGGTAACTGTTGGGTTGTTTTACCTTGGTGTTCGACTTTTGGGAATCGCTGCGATATTTTTACCGCTTAGCAGCTCGACGCCCTGAAAACAGTCCACCGGACTGTTTTCTTTTCGGGCTTTCGAATCCCACCGTATTAGCAAAAAGAGATGATATCTGACGATATCATCCCTTTTTCTGGTGGACCCGGTGGGATTCGAACCCATGACCTTTCGGATGCGAACCGAACGCTCTCCCAACTGAGCTACGGGCCCAAGTCACACTGTGATTATATTCCTTTTGCAAAGCATTGTCAATAATAAAAAGGCACAGCTTTTGCTGTGCCTGACGTGTTAAACAAGCTGATTTAATCTGTCGATTTCTGCGGACCAGTTTTCAGGATTGCTTTTAAGCTCTTTGATTTTTTCTTTTATTACGTCCTTATCGGGATTCATCGCAACGGTTTTGCAGATGATTTTTTCTTCGCCGTCATTTTCAATTTCCGCCACAAGAACAGCCACGCTGTATCCGGCGGCATACTTGTCCTTGCCCTTTAAAATGCCTTTCACAAGGTAAATTGTTTCCTTGTCGTGTTCGGAATCCTTAACTCTGAATCTCTTTTGCGATTTGAGTGAGGTAACGTCACAGCCGAGCTGAAGCTCGATTGTTGCCTCTGCGCCATCCCTGACATTTTTGGGCAGCCAGTCATTGAACGCCAAAAACAGCGCAATAACGAGCACCGCAACCACAGAACCGACTATAATAAGAGGCAGACGAAGGTCTTTTTTGATATCCTTTTTTGCACTGTTTTTCTTTGCCATATATACGCTCCTTTGAAAACAAAGTTTCATAAGCTTATTATAATGATTTTATAAAAAAAATCAATAGATTTGACGGTAAATGTTTAAACATCCGCACGTTTGACAAGCCTGAAAAACGGCAAAAAAGACTTGCAAGGATATTTACCCTGCAAGTCTTTGCTTTAAAAGTATCTTTTTTGAATAAAATCGCGGCGTTTTATTCGGTTATTTCGTTCACACCCGTTTTGAGTGCAATCTCTTTGCCGCCGATATATGCCACTGCCGTGCTTTCTTCGGGCACAACAAAAGTATATTTAACCTTGCCGTCTTCTCTTGCCCATTCAGACTTCACAAGACCCTTGCGTGTTTCAACGGAAGCCTTTACGTAATCAAGTCTTTCGTCGGTAACAGGACGGAAGGTAATCTTTTCGTAGCCGGGTGCACTCTCATCGGGGTTGATACCTGCAGCAACGCCGTAGAGCCAGTCGCCCACGCTGCCGTAAGCATAGTGGTTAAATGAATTCATTGACGTGCTCCACATTGAGCCGTCTTCACGCAGGCTGTCCCAATGCTCCCAGATTGTTGTTGCACCCATTTTTACGGAGAATAACCATGACGGATACTCTTCACGCAGAAGCAGGTCATAGGCTGTTTTTGCATAGCCGTTGTTGCTCAGTGCGTGCATAATATAAGGTGTGCCGACAAAGCCTGTTTTAATATGACCGCACTCGGTAACAAGCTCGTTGAGCTGTGCCGCAGTTTCTGCAATATTGTCGCTGATGCCGAAATGAACGGCAAGAGTACAGGCGGTCTGCGTTGTTTTTTCGGGAATAATTCTGCCGTTGCTCATATATTCGCGGCGGAAAGCGGCTATGGATTCTTCACGAAGCTTTTCATATTCCTCGCAATCCTCGCCGAGAATCTTCATTGACTTGATAAGAATTTCGCTCGAGTAAATAAAGAATGCGGTTGCTATAAGTTCTTTATCCGTACCTTTGCTGCAGTCGGTGTCATCGCTTGCGTCCAGGTTGAGCCAGTCACCGAAATGCCAGCCTCTTCTCCAGATGCCGTCACGCAGTCTGCTCTCGATGAAGCTGATATATTCCTGCATTGAGTGAATTGACTCTTTAAGCAACTCTTTGTTGTTATATGCAAGATAAATCTGCCACGGACAAACCGTTACGGCATCCGCCCATGCGGCAGAGCATTCATCATCCGTGCCGAAAACGTCGGGGATAACGTGAGGAATTGTACCCCACTGTGTCTGGTCAGCTCTGAGATCGGCAAGCCACTTGATGAAAAAGCGCTCAACATCATAGTTATAAGCCGCTGTTCTGATAAACACCTGTGCATCGCCAGTCCAGCCAAGACGCTCGTCACGCTGGGGGCAGTCTGTGGGCACGTCAAGGAAGTTGCCTTTCTGTCCCCAGATAATATTTGAAAAAAGCTTGTTTATCCTGCTGTCGGAGCATTCAAAATATCCTGTTCTTTTGAGTTCCGAATGAACAACAATTGCAGTGAAATTATCGGGGTTAATATCGCCATCAATGCCTTCAATGCAAATATATCTGAAACCGTAGAAATTAAATGAGGGTTTATAGGTTTGTTTTGTGCCGTTGCATACAAACACAGCTTCGGCTTTTGCACCGCGTAGGTTTTCGGTGTAGAAATTACCCTGTGCATCAAGCACCTCTGCGTGTCTGATGGTGATTTTCTGACCCTCTGCACCTTTAACGGTAAATTCAACGTAACCCGTAAGATTCTGACCGAAGTCAATTACCTTTTCACCCTTAGGTGTGATAATCAGTTCTTTGGCCGCAAGTCTTTCAACCTCAACAACCTTTTCACCCTGTCTGTCAATCAGGATTTTATCGGGATGCGGAAATTCCGTTGCGGGCACAGGTTTTCTGTCAACGTAGGTGCTGTCATAAAGATAGCCGTTGTATATGTTTGAATATCGGGTTTTTGACTGACGTGCACGCCAATTCTTTCCGCTGTAAAGGATTTCCGTTTCGCCGTTTTTGTAAACTATCTCAAGAGCACAAAGCAGAGCAACCTCTTTTGCGCCTATATAGTCGCCGCCGTAATGGAAAGGCTGAGCCATATAGTTACCTCTCCAGCCGGGTGCAACACCAACCTGAATTCGGTTGTTGCGGCGGATAAGGTCGGTAACATCATAGCTGTCTACCTGCAGACGCTTGTTATACGAAGTCCAACCGGGCGCAAAAATAAAATCACCCACTCTGATCCCGTTAATTTTTGCTTCATAAACACCCAGCGCGGTTATTTCAAGCGTTGCACCGGCAATTTCTCCTTCTGCGGAAAAAGATTTTCCGAACTCAATTGCCCTGTCAACGTAAACCATCGGATGTCTTATCCATTTCGCATTATGAATATTTTTCATATTCGCCCTCCTTATTATCGGGAATGGTTTTATTTTATACTATAAAAATCTAAAAAGCAATAAAAGTATTGAATAAATCAAAAATATCTGTTAGAATACATTATTATAATAAAGTTTCTGAAAGGACTTGCTTTTATGAAAAAGATTATCTCTGCTGTTCTGGTTGCTGTTCTTATGCTCACAACATTTGCAGCTTGCGGCAACAAGAATTCCGACGATAAAAAGGATACCAAACCCCAGGTTGCCGCTCCGTTTGAGTTTATCTCAAAATCAGGCAAAAAGGATTTTACCAATGCTGACGGCAAAGTTGTATATAAGGTTGAATATAACGTTCCCTGGCTTGACGATACTTACAGCGATGAAGCCAAAATACAGTTCAACAATTATATTCAGGTTGAATTCCTTGACACCGTTTTTGCATTTGCCGAAAACAATGTTAAAAACGTAAGACCAAACGAAACCGAACCCAGAACAATAAAAATCAGCTATAAGCCTGTTTATAAGCTTGATAACGTTCTGAGCGTGGTTATTTCAACCGCATATTCCTCAAACAGCTCCATCGATGTTTACAGAACATTCAATCTTGACAACGGCTTTGTTCTTCACGCAGAAGAATTTTTCACAAAGGATATTGAAGAAACCAAAAAGGGTATTTTTGAAATCCTGCTTCCGGAAGCTGTTTCTCTTCTTCCCGCAGACAGTGAAATGAGCACAGAAGAGAAAAAAGCTCTCGCCGCAGAGAAACTTTCTTCAGGCTTTGATTCTGCAAGCTTCAGCATCGCAGATTCATATATCGCTTTTATTTACAATATCTCCGATTTTCAGGAGGGCATGGGCGCAAGTGCAGGCACACACACATTTATTATCGATGCGTCAGCCTGCGAAAACCTCGGCATTTCATTCAACCCCAAAGAGGTTCTTAAATAATCATTCTTTTTTAAAACAGAAACGGGCTCACTTCGGTGAGCCCGTTTGTTCTTTTATTGAGTAAAATAAGTATTCTCCGTTTTGCAGATTAATTTATCAATTAAAGAGCGGCGGCAATACGTGCCATTGCTTCGTTGGCTTCCTTTGTGAGAGGCAGGAAAGGTCTTCTGCAGGGACCGCAGTCGATACCGAGGTGTGTCATAATAGCCTTTTCGCAAGGAAGAACGGTATACTTGATCATTTCTGCAATGATTTCGTTGGCTTCTGTCTGGATAGCCTGTGCGGTTGCCATATCACCTGCATTAAATGCTTCAAAAATCTTGATGAACTTGTCACCCATAAAGTTATATGTGCTGCTGATTGCACCGTCTGCGCCCATTGCAAGACCGCCGAGGCACATTTCGTCAAAGCCGTTGAATATGGTGACAGGTCTGTCAATCTTCTGCTTGAACTGATGAAGAGTGTAAAGGTCATTCGATGTGTGCTTGATGCCCATATAACGCTCGTCCTTAAACATTTCAGCTGCATAGTCGGCTGTGAAGGTAACACCGCTGCCGCCGGGGAAGTTATAAACAACCATAGGAATGTTTACGCTTGAAACGATATCGTCATAATACTTTCTGATTGCGGGGAATGAGAAGCCGTAATAGAGGGGCGCAACTGCCGAAACTGCATCGTAGCCAAGGTCTTCAGCTGTTTTTGCCATACTGATTGCTTCATCGGTTGAGATTGAGCCACAGTGAGCTATAAGCGGAACTTTGTCGCCTGCTGCTTCCTTAACAATGCGGAAAACCTCTTTGCGTTCTTCTGTGGTCATAATAAGACCTTCGCCTGTGCTGCCGCCAACGTAAAAACCGTTGATGCCTTTTTCAAGGTTGAATTCAACAAGCTTTTTGAGCGATGCTTCGTTGATTGAATAGTCATCCTTAAAAGGTGTGAGCAGGGCTGTAAAAATACCTTTCATTTTGTTCATCTCCAACAGTAAAATTTTAATTATTCATATAAGGGATACTTGCGGCAGATTTCGTTTACACCTTCTCTGATTTTATCAGCACTGTTTTCAAAATCTGTTGCGCAAAGATAAATGAATTCTGCAATTTTATCCATATCCTCTTCAACAAGACCTCTTGAAGTTGCCGCAGCTGTACCGAGTCTGACACCGCTTGTTACAAACGGCTTTTCGGGGTCGTTGGGGATTGCGTTCTTGTTTGCCGTGATATAAACCTCGTCAAGTCTGCGCTCAAGCTCCTTGCCTGTGATGCCGAGTGAACGAAGGTCAACAAGAATAAGGTGGTTATCTGTGCCGCCCGAAACAAGGTTTACACCCCTTGAGGTAAGACCCTTTGCAAGAGCCGCGCAGTTAGCAACAATCTGCTTCTGATATTCTTTGAATTCAGGCTTAAGAGCTTCGCCGAAGCAAACAGCCTTTGCTGCGATAACGTGCATAAGAGGACCGCCCTGATTGCCGGGGAAAATAGCCTTGTTGATAGCAGCTTCGAGCTCTGCCTTGCAAAGAATGAGACCGCCTCTGGGACCTCTGAGAGTTTTGTGGGTGGTGGTTGTTACGATGTCTGCATAGGGCACGGGTGAAGGATGGAGACCTGCGGCAACAAGACCCGCAATGTGAGCCATATCAACCATAAAATACGCACCGACTGACTTTGCAATTTTTGAGATGCGTTCAAAGTCAATTGTTCTTGCATATGCGGAAGCGCCCGCAACAATGAGCTTGGGTTTTGCTTCATTTGCAACTCTTTCAAGCTCATCATAATCAATAAAACCGTCGTCACTTACGCCGTAAGGAACAAACTTATAAAGCTTACCGCTTGCATTAACGGGTGAGCCGTGTGTAAGGTGTCCGCCGTGAGCAAGATTCATACCCATAACAACGTCACCGGGCTGAATGATTGCGGAATATGCCGCCATATTTGCCTGTGCGCCCGAGTGAGGCTGAACGTTGGCTGCCTCTGCACCAAAGAGCTCTTTTGCCCTGTCAATAGCAAGCTGTTCAACAACGTCAACGCATTCACAGCCGCCGTAATATCTCTTTCCGGGATAGCCTTCTGCATATTTGTTGGTCAAAACACTGCCCATTGCAGCCATAACTGCAGGCGAAACAATGTTTTCGGATGCGATAAGCTCAATGTTTCTTCTCTGTCTGCCGAGTTCAGCCGCCATAGCGTCGCCAATCTCTTTATCATACTTTGAAACAAAGCTTATTGTATCAAGATAATCTGAAAACATAGGAAAATCCCCCTCAAAGCTATATTTATCTATTATAATCAAATAATATCACGAAAACAAACTGTTTGTCAAACCGCATTATTAACAAAAAATACTTGTATTCTTCTTTTAAATAGGTTATACTGTATGGGAATATATATAAGGAGATGAATCCATGGACCCTATCAAGGTTGATTTTTCGCGCAAAGACGGCAGCAGAAAAAACGATATCGTTGTGCCGCCTGAAAGAGCAGCATTAAAAATAATTTTAAGCGTTCTCTGTTCACTTGTTTTTGCAGCAATTCTTTTCTACTTTATGCTCCCCGCAATTAACTTCATGGCAATAGAATTCTATATCTATCTTGCCGCAGTTTTTGCTTCTTATGTCGTTTTCAATGCGATATTCACAAAAGCAATTGCAAAGCCCGAGTATATCCCCTACGTTAAAAAGCAGGCAAGAGTGCCCGGCATTCTTATTGCCGCCCTTGTCCTTGTTGTAGGCGTTGGCTATCTTTTCTCCTGCCAGCTCTTCAGAGCAAAGGATTACAGCAAAATCATCACCGTCAGCGATGCTGATTTTGCAGAAAGCATTGATGCACAGACCATTGAGACTTTTGCCGAGGTTCCCAGACTTGACGGCGATTCCGCAAACCAGATTGCTACCAGAGGTCTTGGTGACCTTGCAAAATACGGTCTTGAATCACAGTATAAAGTTTCTGAAGAAAACAACATCCAGATTAACTTCCAGGGCAAACCCACCCGAGTTGTTCCCCTTGAATATGATAATATCATTAAGTGGGTTTACAACACAAGGCACGGTATCCCCGGTTATATTCAGATTGATATGTCCAGCATGGAACAGCAGCTTGTAAAGCTTGCTGACGGCAAGTTTATCAGATACTCAACTTCCGAGCATTTCAATTATAACCTCAAGCGTCATCTTCGCTTCAAGTATCCCACTTATATGTTCGGCGATGCATCGTTTGAGATCAACGAAGCAGGCGCTCCCTATTGGGTAAGCCCCATTCTTGATAAAACCATCGGTCTTTTCGGCGGCGAAGATGTTAAGGGTATCATTCTTGTTGATGCCGTAACAGGTGCCTGCACGGAATATTCTCTTGACCAGATCAAAAATAACAAAGACCTTTTCTGGATTGACCGCGTTTATGATTCAGACCTTGTTGTTGAACAGTACGATTATTACGGCAAATACCGTGACGGCTTCTTCAACTCCCTTCTCGGTCAGAAAAACGTTGTTGCATCCACAGACGGCTATAACTACATCGCACAGGACGGCGACGTTTGGCTTTACACCGGCGTAACCTCTGTTACAGGCGATAACTCACTTGTAGGCTTTGTTCTTGTAAACCAGAGAACAAAAGAAACCAAGTTCTATGAGGTTGCAGGCGGTACGGAAAGCTCCGCTCAGTACTCCGCTCAGGGTATCGTAAGAGACCTTCAGTACACTGCTACCTTCCCCATTCTTCTCAATATCGGCGGCGAACCCACCTACTTTATGTCACTCAAGGACGATAACAACATCGTTCAGCAGTGCGCACTTGTCAACGTCCGTCAGTATAACAACATCAGAGCTCAGGATAAGGACCTTGCAAAATGTCTTGAGAAATATCTTACAGAGCTTGGTAACGCAAACGTTGATTTCGATGCTGAAGGTCTTGAGCAGACAGATAAACCCGCAACAGACGATAAACCTGCTGCAACAACCGTTACAGGCGTTATTGCAGATATCAGAACTGCAGTCAAGGGCGGCGAAAGCTACTATTACATCAAGCTTGATTCAAATGAGGCATATTTCTCATTTGCCGCAAAGGATAACGAAAACGTAGTTATCCTCAACAAGGGCGACAACGTTGAGATTTCCTATAACGGCGAAGCAAAAGATGCTATTGTTGCCGCAAGCTCAATCAAGGCTGTTATTGCAAAACCCGAAGCCCCTGAAACAACCCCCGCAGAATAAACAACAAAAGCCGCTTCTTAATCGGAGCGGCTTTGATTATAAAGTTTCTTTTCTGGAAGGAATTATATGGAATATTACGAAAACAAACAAGAGCCCGAAAAAGCCGTGCTTATTGCCGTTGATACGGGCGAATATAACTGCGAAACTTCACTTGATGAGCTGGAGGAGCTTGCCGCAACGGCAGGCGCACAGGTTGTGGGCAGAATGTGGCAAAAAAGAGAAAGACCCGATTCCGCAACCTTTCTTGGCAGCGGCAGAGTGGAAGAACTTGCCGAATTCTGCAAAAACAACGAGATAGACCTTGTTATTGCCGACAGTGAGCTTTCACCCGCACAGCTTCGCAATATCGAAAAAGAAACAGACACAAGAGTTGTTGACAGAACAACACTGATTCTTGATATCTTTGCAGACAGAGCAAGAAGCAACGAGGGTAAGCTTCAGGTTGAGCTTGCTCAGCTTAAATATTCTCTGCCAAGGCTTACGGGCAAAGGCATTCAGCTCTCAAGGCTCGGCGGCGGTATCGGCACAAGAGGTCCCGGTGAAACAAAGCTTGAAACCGACAGACGTCACATCAGGCGCAGGGTAAAATCACTCGAAGAAGAGCTTGAATCTCTTGAAAAACGCAGGGGTCTTGCAAGGGCAAGGCGCGAAAAGGACGGCGTTGAAACCGTTGTTATTGTCGGCTATACCAACGCAGGCAAATCCACGCTGATGAATACCCTCACCGAAGCAGGCGTGCTTGCACAGGACAAGCTTTTTGCAACTCTCGACCCCACCTCAAGAGCCCTCACCCTGCCCGACGGCAGAAAAGTTATGCTCATTGACACGGTTGGTTTTATCCGCCGTTTGCCGCATAATCTGGTTGAAGCTTTTAAGTCCACCCTCGAAGAAGCGGTTTGCGCAAAAGTAATTCTCAACGTTTGCGATGCTTCCGACCCTGAATGTGCGGAACATCTTGAGGTCACAAGTGACCTTCTCAATGAGCTCGGCTGCAGCGGTAAGCCGACTATTCCCGTTTTCAACAAATGTGACCTTGCCGAAGCCAATCTCTTCCTTTTCAATGAGCCCAATGCCGTCAGGATTTCCGCCCTTGAAAAAACGGGACTTGACGAGCTTCTTGATGCAATCTCAAAAGCATTGCCGCCGACAAGGGCAAGAGTTAAAATGCTTATTCCCTATTCAGACGGTGCGGCAGGTGCCGTTCTGCGCAAAGACGGCGTTATTCAGTTTGAGGAATACCGTGCAGACGGTTTGTTTCTTGACCTGATTGCAGATGTTTATCTGATAGACAAATACAAGAATTATTGTGTATAACTTAATGAATTGTTAATATTATGCTTGTTGACAAACGGCAGACGTTAGGTTATAATGTTGCCGTAAACTCCCGTTTGAGGAGTATCTGAATAATTTTTAAAGGGGGATTTTTCAATGGAATTCAACACACAGGGCATTCAGGACCTTATCCTTGCAGCAGCAAACGCTCTTGCAAACCTCGATCTCAAGACGATTGAACTTGACTGGCTCGCTGAGCTTCTTACAAAGTACAGCCACATCTGGAACCCCATCTGGGCAGCAGTAAACGTTTTCCTTGAGAGATGGTTCGGCTTCTAAAAGCAAAAAGACAGGCTCGCAGTTTTGCGAGCCTGTTATTTTTTTATCTTATGAATGCTGAAGTGAGGGTGTAGAACATCAGAGTGTAAATCATTGAAACCAGCTCATAAAGGCCGAGGTTTTTAAGAAGCTTTGCAAAGCCCTCGCCGATAACGTTATCAAGCGGAGTTTTTGCTGCGGCAGAAACCGTTCCGCCCTCGTAATCAACGGCATCGCCGTTCATAATGTTGAAGTTCTGTGTTCTGTAACCAAGCGGTGATACGGTATCCATAGTGTAATAAACCGTTATGCTGAACACCTTTTTGCTTACCTCGGGAACAGCGCCCGTGAAGGGAACCTCAATGCTCTCGCCGGGGGCAAGAGTAACCTTTTCAAGATTGAACCTGATATCCAGACCGTCAACGTGAATTGCAGTAAGCTTAACGTTGTTTTTCTTGCAGCAGTTTGTTATAACAAGGCTTGTTGCCTCGCCGTCAAGAATACCGGGGTCTGCTGTGTTGAATTCGGTATAAACTGCGTGTGAGGGGTTTGACGTATCTCTGAACTGAGGATAATCGGGGTCACTGTAAACGTCGGTAATCTCATCTGTGAGAAGTGTTGTGAGAAGCAGGTTAGCAGTGTAATCATCCTTAAAGGTCATACCGTGGAAAAGACCGTCAACAAACCAGGTGTTGTCGGGCAGATATGCGGTTGAAGCATCGATATCCATATCGGGGCTGATTTTGTTTTTGCCGCCGCAAGGATTCTTCTGAACGTAACCGTCTGCAAATCTTTCACCAAGAGGCGCGCAATAAGCGCCTGTTGATGCGTTTGTGGTAATGATGCCGTCTGAATTTTCCATAAGACCGGTAACAATTCTGTTGCCCGTGCCTGAAATGATGGTGATATTCATACCGTAATCATCAATGCATTTCTGCATCTTTTCACCCATTGTAGGCAGAAGCTCATAGTGGAAACGGTCACACTTTTCAATCAGAGCGGCACTTTCAACGGGGTCAAGAAGCTTTTCTTTAAGATATTCATACTTTTCTGCAGGGCAGAAATCCCAAAGGCTGCCCCAGTAACCGAGAACGGGGAAAATCTTGGGAATAAGCTCTTCAAGAATCTTATCAACAAAACCGAGCTGCTGTGCTTTTACAAGCCAGTTATAATCCTCCTCGGTCATTGTTCCGTGTTCAATGAAACGGACAAGGCACTCTTCGTCAAAATCGATTTCTGCATTGAATGCATCATAAAGGATACCTGCACCGCCGATGGCAGGCACTGTGAGCACTGCATTATCAACGTCGCCGAGATGACCGTAAAGGTTGAGGTATGTTGCGGTTACCTGACCGCCGTGGCTGAGAGCAAAAATATTAACTTTATCTTTACCTGTCTCTTTTTTGACATCCTGAATGAACTCGTGAAGCATATTTGCGCAGGTTTCGGCGCCCATTCTGAAATCGCTTGTGAAGTTATAGATATTTTCAACACCAACGTGCTCGGCAATAGCCTCTGCAATTTCCTGCTCGTGGCGGTCGTCTGTTTCTGTCATATGCTCCAGCATATAAGCGCTGTTGCATTCTTTTGCGGTAATATATTTACGCTTAACTTCGTATGCACTTGAGCCGTCGGGATTACAACGGATTTTTTCAAACATAACCGTCATTTCTTCACCCAGAGTATCCGCAATATGCTTTGCGTTGCCAACTGTGAGGGAAGCACCCAGACCGATGCCAAGGTCAACAATTCTTGCAAGAACTCTTTCAAGAATAAGGTCCATATTAAGACCCCATACCTTTTCACCCGTTTCAAAGCTGTCACCGATATAAAGGGTGGTTGCACTGTAACCGGGAACAATAATAACGGGATAATCGGAAATTTCGCTTTCTTCTGTGATGTGTGCCGTTGCACCGCTTGCACAGATTGCAAAAAGCATTGCAACACAAAGCAAGACTGAAATTAATTTTTTCATTGTTTCTCCGCCTTTCTGCTTCGGAATGCTTTCATTATAACATATGTTTTTATATAATTCCACCATAAAAACAAAAAAGCAATATCTTTTTCTGCAAAAAAAGAAAAACAGCCGGCACTCTCAAAAGTGTCGGCTGTATGCTTTTAATCAGAGTATTATTTCCATACCTGTTTTCTGGGGAACAAGACCGCAGGATTCATAAAAGCGCATGGCGGAAGGGTTGCAGCTCCACACGTTCAGCGTAAGATTATAGCATCCGCTGTCTTTTGCAAGCCTAACGGCGGCTTCATATAATTCCTTGCCGATATGTTTTCCGCGAAGCTTTTCGTCAACGCAAAGGTCATCGATATACAAAGTCTTTATATCTGTCAGCACCGAATCATCAACGTGCTGCTGATAAATGCAGAAGCAATATCCCTGCACTTCATCATTTTCATCTGTTGAAACAAGTATGGGTCTGCCGCTATCCTTAAGCAGCTCTTTAAGCTCGCAGTCCGAATATTTTCTTCCGATTTTAAAAATATCAGGTCTGCCGTTGTTATGCACCAAATCAACCTGCGACAGAAGATCGCCGATTTTGGGGATATCCTTTTCTGTTGCAAACCTTATCATATTATTCTCTCCCGATTAAAGAACGTCTGCGAGGTCAAGGATAAGTCTTTCGGTCTTTTCCCAGCCGAGGCAGGGGTCGGTGATTGATTTGCCGTAAATGTTTTCTTCGGGCTTCTGTGCGCCGTCTTCGATATAGCTTTCAATCATAAGACCCTTGACCAGCTTCTTTACATCGTCGGAATGACGGCAGCTGTGAAGCACTTCCTTTGCAATTCTGGGCTGTTCCATCCATTTTTTGCCTGAATTTGCGTGGTTTGTGTCGATAATTACAGCAGGATTCTGCAGATTTGTTTTGCTGTATACTTCTGCAAGGTGAATAAGATCCTCATAGTGGTAGTTGGGCATTGACTGACCGTGCTTGTTGACATAACCTCTGAGGATAGCGTGTGCAAGCGGATTGCCGCTGCTTTCAACTTCCCAGCCTCTGTAAATAAATGTGTGTGAATGCTGAGCCGCTGTTATTGAGTTCATCATAACGGAAATGTCGCCTGCCGTGGGATTCTTCATACCAACGGGGATATCAAAACCGCTTGCCGTAAGGCGGTGTTGCTGATTTTCAACAGATCTTGCACCGATTGCAACGTATGAAAGAACATCGGAGAGGTATCTGTAGTTTTCGGGATAAAGCATTTCGTCAGCGCAGGTGAAGCCCGTTTCCTCTATTGCTCTGATGTGCAGACTTCTGATTGCAACAACACCCTTTAACATATCCTCACTTTTATGAGGGTCAGGCTGGTGAAGCATTCCCTTGTATCCGTCGCCCGTTGTACGCGGTTTGTTTGTGTAAATTCTGGGAATGATGAGAATTTTATCCGAAACCTTTTCCTGAACGCCCCTGAGTCTGGATATGTAGTCTATTACGCTGTCATCGTTATCAGCTGAACAGGGTCCGATGATAAGGATGAATCTGTCATCCTTGCTCTCAAAAACAGACTTGATTTCTTCGTCTCTTTTAGCCTTGATTGCTTCAAGCTCGGGGGTAAGAGGATACTGTGCTTTTATATCCATGGGGATAGGTAATTTACGTTTGAAATTCATATTCATTTTTGTTGCCTCCGAAATTATTTTTTATCAAACAATGCTCTGCGTTCGGTTGAATGACGCATCATTTCTCTCATCGAGTCAACGTCTTCGGTTTCAAGCATTGATTTAAGTTCATTGAATTTGTCAATAAAAAGATTCATCTGCTCAAGAAGTGCAGTTTTGTTTTCTATAAAAAGCTCGCTCCACATCAGGTCGTTTATGCGTGCGATTCTGGTAAGGTCACGGAACGAGTCGCCCGTAAACTTTTCCATATCTTCTTTATCGTTACAGGTCATAAGGGTTATTGCGATGCAGTGGGTAAGCTGTGAAAGGAAGCCTATCATTTCATCGTGTTCCTCGGGAGAAAGTGTTGTAACGTTTGAAAATCCGAGCAACCTGCCAAGCTCCATACAGGTATTTATTGCTTCGGGGGTGTTTTTGTCGGTAGGAGTAACAATATAGTTCGCTCCCGCAAACATTTTATCGGTGCTGTTTTCAACGCCCGAAACCTCTCGGCCCGCCATCGGGTGAGCGGCAATAAATTCCACGTCGGGGCGAAGCATTGCCTGCACTTTATAAACAATGCTGCATTTGACACCCGTTACGTCGGTGATAAGTGCACCGCTTTTTAAAAGGCTCTGATTCTGCTCAATCCACTCCACGAAAATGTGGGGATACAAAGCAAAGATAACTATATCCGCTTCTCCTATTATTTTTTTGTCGAGTTCTGTTGAACCTTCATCAATTAAACCTTCTTTGAGTGCATAGTCTATTGAACTTTGCTCTTTTGTTACCGCACTTATGTGAAAGCCGAATCTTTTAAGCACTCTTGCATAGCTGCCGCCCAAAAGACCGAGACCGACTATCAATATTCTTTTGCTTACGTTTACTATCATTCCAAAATCACCTCTGCCCCGAGTTCTTTTATATCTGCAAAGAAACCGGGATAGCTTTTTCTGACCGCTTCGGCACCTTCAATCGCTCCGCCGTACTTTGAAAGTATCAGCGACAGAGCCATAACAATGCGATGGTCGTTGTGACCGTCAAGCACTTTGTCTGCAAGCAGTGTCTGCTTCGGAACGGTTATTGTGTTTTCACCGAAAACCAAGCCGCCGCCAAGCTTCTGCAGCTCTTCGTGCATAACCTGTCCTCGGTCACTTTCTTTAACCTTAAGTCTGTCTGTGCCTGTCAGAATCGCACCGTTTTTTAACACAGCAAGGGCGATAAGCACGGGCCCGAGGTCCGGACAGTCCGAAATATCAAGCGTGGGTGTGCATGCTGACATTTCATCAAAATACTTTTTATATACCCTGTCACCCTGCAGGCTTTCGGTACTGAGATTGCCGATAACCACATCAGAGCCGATATAATTGAACGCATCAAGAAAAGCGGCATTTGAATAATCGCCCTCAACCCTGCCCGAATATGCGTGCAGTCGGGATTTTTTGATTACAACAGTATATTCATCTTTAAACTCAACATCAGCCCCGAATGATTTCAATGCCGACAGCGTGAGATTGATATATGACCTGCTTTCAAACGGCGGAATAATTTTGATTGACGACTCTTCGTCCAGATATACAAGTGCAAAAATAAGACCCGTAATAAACTGGCTGCTTATATCGCCCCTGATTTCATAATTTCCGCTTTCGAGCCTGCCGCAAAGAGTTACCGTCTCTTCGCTCTTTGAGAATTTAAAATTGTTTTCAAGACACAGCTTTTCGTAAACGTCAAGCGGTCTTTCCAGAAGCCTTTTGCTTCCCTTCAATGTAATTTCCCTGCCAAGGCACAGCGCAACGGGAATAAAAAATCTTAACGTGCTTCCGCTTTCTCTGCAATCAAGCACGGTTGATACAGAATTCATAAACTGCTCGGGATTTATATGCAACGTATCGCCTTCGATCTGTATTTCGGCACCCAGAGCTTTCAGGCAATCGATTGTGGCAAGAATATCTTCGCTGTAATCAATGCCCGAAATAACGCATTTTTCTTTTGAAAGTGCCGCGCCGATAAGATATCTGTGCGCCATACTTTTTGAGGGCGGCGCATTTACGGTGCCTTTGAGTTTGCAGGGTTTAAAAATTGCTTTCATATTATTTACCTTCTGTAAGATAATCGATTGCCTCAAGGTATCCGTCCGTGCCGTGTCCCGTAATGGTTTTTACGCAGGCAAGACGTATATAGCTTATCTGCCTGAAATCTTCTCTGTCCTCAACTTTTGAGATATGCACCTCAACCGTCGGTATGCTGACAGATTTTACAGCATCAAGAATGGCAATGCTTGTGTGGGTATATGCACCGGGATTGATAACGATTCCGTCTGTGTTGCCGTAGGCATTCTGAATTTCATCAACAAGGTCGCCCTCGTGGTTTGACTGATATATCTTAACGTCTATATTCTTTTGGTTGCAGTAATCACTGATTTTTTTTGTGAGGTCTGCATAGGTTTCTTTTCCGTAATGTTCAGGCTCTCTTATGCCGAGCATATTGATATTCGGGCCGTTTATAACAAGTATTTTCACATTATCAGCTCCGTTCTTTTTTTAAGAATAAACCCTGCTTCTTCTTCGGGTGTTGCCATATCGGGCACGGTAACGTCAGCCGTTGTCATATAGATACCCATTCTTTCGTCATAAAGCTTTTTCAGCTTTTCGGGAGTATCCGACAAAGGTCTGCTGTCTGTGGGAAGAAGTCTGTTTATATCAGCATTTATAAAAAAGATTTTTCCGTTTCTCTTAAGAGCGTTTACGTTTTCTTCACGCAGCACGGCACCGCCGCCCGTTGAGATTATCTGACACCCCTTTGAAGAAACGTCTTTGATGACCTCTGTTTCAAGGTCGCGGAAATATTTTTCGCCTTTGTTGCTTATGAGCTCTTTTATTGTGCAGCCGCAACGTTTTTCAATCTCTTCATCAGTGTCGACAAAACTGAATCCGTCAATATTCAGAAGCTTTCCGACGGTGCTTTTGCCGCTGCCGGGCATTCCGGTAAGAACAACGTTTTCTTTTGATGCAAAAATTGATGCAAAAACGCCGTCTGCAACTGTCTGCGGAATTTCGGTGTCAATGAATTTCTGAACAGCAACAACCGCCTGCATAACAAGCATATAAAGTCCGCCCTCTGCTTTTATGCCTTTGCTTTTAGCTTTCAGTACAAGGTTTGTGCAAAGCGGATTATAAACCGCATCAACAACGCCCTCAAGCTTTTCAAAAACAGAAATATCAATCGGAACACCGTCGCAGGCAGGATACATTCCCGACGGAGTGGTGTTGATAATAACGTTTGCATCCGAATGCCCTGTTACAGCTTCTTCATAGGTTATGTAGTTTTCCGTTTTATTTCTGCTTACCGTGATTATTTCGGCAGCACCCATATCCTCTGTCAGAACACGTGCGGTTTTGCTTGTGCCGCCCGTGCCGAGGATAAGAACCTTTTTGCCTTTAAGCTCAATTCCGATTTTTTCGATGAGGGCTTTCATTCCGTAGTAATCCGTATTATAGCCGTAAAGCTTACCGTTTTTGTTTACAATGGTGTTGACCGCACCTATGCGCTTTGCAACGTCGCTCATTGAGTCAAGAAACGGTATAACGTCCTGCTTGTAAGGGATGGTAACGTTTATGGCGCTGAATTCCTTTGCACCGAAGAAATTCGCTAATTCATCTTCTTTAAGCTCTATAAGTTCATATTCATAGTCGGCAAGCTTTGCGTGAATTTCTTTTGAAAAGCTGTGGGTTAATTTTTTGCCTATACATCCGTATTCTTTCATAATTATTTCATCCAATCCGTTCCGAACCTCATTGCAAGCATATCGCAAACAACAATAGCTGCTGCCGCATCCTGAACAACCCTTGCCCTGTGAACAATGGCAGGGTCATGTCTGCCTTTGGGTTCAATAACGGTTTCGGTCATAGCTTTGAAATCAACCGTATTCTGCGGCTTGAATATTGTAGGGGTGGGTTTGATTACAGTTCTGAAAATAACGGGCATTCCGTTTGTGATTCCGCCGTTAATACCGCCGTTATTATTTGTTTCTGTAACGATTTCCCCATTGTCAATCCTGAGTGGGTCGTTTGCCGAACTGCCTCTCATATCCGCAAAATCAAAGCCTGCGCCAAACTCAATGCCTTTAACCGCAGGAATTGAAAACATCATGTGCGAAATGAGGCTTTCAACAGAATCAAACCACGGCTCGCCGACACCGTCGGGGATACCTGTTATTGCAGTTTCAAGAATACCGCCTACACTGTCGCCGTCTGCTGCCGCTTCAAGAATTTTATTTTTCATTGTCTCTTCGCAGGTTTCGTCAAGCACGGCAAAGGTTTTTTGGCTTAACGCCTGAATATCTGAAACATAATCGCCGAATTCCCTGTCAGAAACTCCGCCGCATTTTTTAACGTGTGTGCCGATATATATACCTTTTTTCTCAAGTGCCGATTTGCATATTGCTCCTGCGGCAACAAGAGCCGCAGTTATTCTTCCGCTGAAATGTCCGCCGCCTCTTGAATCCTGATATCCGTGATATTTGCACTGTGCGGTGTAGTCGGCGTGAGATGGACGGGCAACCGTTTTAAGCTCGCTGTAATCCGAGCTTTTTACGTTTTCGTTCGGAATAAGAATCGTAACGGCTGTTCCCGTTGTTTTGTTATTTATAACACCGCTGATAATTCTGAATTCATCTTTTTCTTTTCTCGGTGTAGAAATTTTTCCGTCAGGACGTCTGAGTGTGAGCATATGCTCAATATAATCTCTGTCAATATCCAGACCGGGTGCAAGACCGTCGATAACAGCACCGATATATTCACCGTGACTTTCACCAAACAGAGTAATTGCCACGCTGTTGCCGAATGTGTTTTTCATCTGTTTCATCCTTTCAGACAATTTTCAGCCATATCCATAACCTGACTGAACTTCAGGGTTTTTATTTCAAAATTTCCAACCTCGTTGACAAAAGTTACCGCAACCGAATCGCCGTCAGCTTTTTTATCGTGAAAAGCTGCTTCCCTGATTTTGTTCCAATCAAAATTCTTGATATTATAAAGGTTGCATTTTTTCAGAACGTTTACAACTCGGGGTCTGATTTTTTCGCTGCACATAGGGATAATTCCAAGTGCAACACACTCTCCGTGATAAAGCTCATCCATATTTCCGCTGCTTTCTATGCCGTGACCGACCGTGTGACCGAAATTGAGTATTTTTCTCAGACCCGATTCTTTTTCATCCTGCTCAACAACCGATTTTTTAATATTGAGTGAACGGATTATGATTTCGTCGATATTCGCTGCAATATCCTTGTTTTCAAATATCTCAAACAGCTCGCTGTCAGACGTGAGTGACATTTTGATTGCTTCTGCAAGTCCGTTTGAAATCTGTCTTTGAGGAAGTGTATTAAGAAGCTCAGGGTCAATCAGAACTTTTTTCGGCTGATAAAACGCACCCACAATGTTCTTGATGCCGCCGAAATTGATTGCCGTTTTACCTCCGATGGAAGAATCTATCTGCGAAAGAAGTGTTGTGGGGATATTATAAAAATCAACACCTCTCATATATGCCGAAGCCGCAAAACCCGAAAGGTCGCCCACGACGCCGCCGCCAACTGCAACAACGCAGTCTTTTCTTGAAAAACCGTTTTCAAGCATTGTGTGGAGAAGCTTTTCAAGCCCCTCAATGCTCTTTGATGCTTCGCCCTGCTCAACGGTGCATATAACGGGGGTTTTGCACTGTGCGGCAAGTGTTTGTGCATAAACGGCAGGAACCCCTGTATCGGTTACAACAAGAACTCGTCTGTCCAAGTTGAGGTGTTTTTTTGCTTCGGCAATAATACCTCTTTCAACGATAATATCGTAGCCGTTTTCTTTTAAATCAAGATGTATTGTCATATCATTCACCCTTATATCTCGCTGTGCGGTGCAAAAGTTCCCGCAATTTTAAGCTTATCGCAGACCTGACTTAATTCCCCTATCATCCTTTGTCCTTCTGCGGTGTCCGTTATGCCGTCGATTTCTATATAGAAATAATACTGCCACGAATGCTTTTTGAGCGGTCTGCTTCTGAGTGCAGTCATATTGTAGCCGTATTTGCCGATGATTCCGATTGCGTGTGCAAGTGAACCTGCTTCGTTTTTAACCGTAAACATCAGTACCGAACTCGTGAGTGAGGGTGATTCGGCTTTGACCCTTGAAAGCACAGCAAAACGTGTGGTGTTTTCGCCGCTTTTGTTTATATTTGCTTCAAGTATTTTCAGACCGTATATCTCTGCCGTTTCGACACTGGCAATTGCACCAAGGGATTTATCGTTTGATTCCGCAACTGTTTTTGCGGCAATTGCCGTGTTATTTGCTTCTTCGATATCAAAACCTCGCATTTTGATATATTCGTGGCACTGACCAAGCGCCTGAGGATGACTTGTTACTTTTTTGATATCATCAACTCTTGAACCCTGAACACCGAGAAGATTCTGGTGAATTTCAAGCTCATAAATTCCGTTTATGAAAAGACTGCCCGAAAAAATAAGGTCAATCGTCTGTCCGACTTCACCTGCATAGCTGTTTTCGATGGGGAGAACAGCTACGTCTGCTTCACCGTTTACAACGGCATCGTAGGCAGATTTGAAATCCCTGAACGAAACTCTGTTGCTGTCGGGAAAGACTCTGCCTGCCGCTATGTGAGCAAAAGCGCCCTCAACTCCACTGTAAGCAACCTTAAGACCGTTTTGCATACGGTACTGATATGCCTTTGAAACGCCCATAAGATTTTTAATGTGTTCAATATAATAGCCTTTGATAACTTCATCGTCTATCATAGAAGAATTTTTTTCGATAACCGCTTCTTCTCTTTCGGGGTCAAAAATAGGAAGTCCGAATTCTTTTTTATGTTCAAAAACCATTTCGGCGGCTCTCATTCTTTCAACAAACAGCTCTGCCATTTGAGAATCCACTCTGTTGATAATTGCCCTTGCTTCGTCCAATTTGTTTGACATATACGGACCTTCCTTTCTGAAATAAAAAACCTCACTTGTCAGGTTACAAGTGAGGCTCTGAAATACTGTCAAAAAACTTCAAGTACTCTCAAAAAATTTTTGCGGCTCTCACAAGTAACTTTTCCATAGCAAAATAAGCATAGCCAAAGTAAAAGGCTACGCTAAAGTTAAAGAAATATTTACTTGTACGAGAAAGTACGGAAGTCATAAATATTACCTTTGAACACTAAAATTTTCTTAATTATATTCCTGCAATAATGAAAAGTCAAGAGAATTCAGAAATAAATATGATTTTTTTCAGTCTTGGTTTTTATAATCCAGTACTCAAAAAACCGCCCTCTGAAAGAGGACGGTTTTGTTAATGCTCTGCCAAACGCAGATTCTTTATCAGAGCTTTGCGGGTGCCGTTCTGTTCTTTCTGTGGTGATGCGGCTCCTTGGGAGCAATTTCGCCTGCCTTTGTAAGAGAAATCTTTGTAAGCGTGGGACCGACAAGCTCATAAATCAGAACCGAGAAAAGAACGATGTTTCTGATAAGGTAACCAACCTCGCCAAGCTCCATTGCGGTAACACTCATACCAAGAGCTACGCCTGCCTGCGGAAGAAGAGTTATGCCGAGATACCTTGTTGTTTTCTTATCACAACGGGAAATTTTTGCACTTGCATATGCTCCTAAATATTTGCCCAGCGAACGGGAAATGATGTAAGCCGCGCCGATACCGACAATGGCAATATCCGTAAATACGTTGAGTTCAAGCTCTGCACCGCTGAGGACAAAGAAAAGGGTAAAAATCGGGTTTGTCCATTTGTCTGTCTTTTCCATAATTTCTGCCGAGAAATCGCAGAGATTGCAGAACATTGTGCCGAGCATCATGCAAACAAGAAGAGTTGAGAAACCGATGTGAATGCCGCCGATTTCAAATGTCTTCATTGAAGCCGCAACGGTGAATATAACAAAGGTTATGGAAAGGCACAGACGTTTGCTGTTTGAGCTGAAAAACTTTTCGCAGAAAGTGAAAAGCACACCCATAACTGCACCCAGAGCAATTGAGCAAACGATTTCAAGAATCGGCTCAAGGATAATTGCGACAAGGTTAAAGTCGCCGTGTACAAGGGCTTTTGAAATACCGAACGAAACAGCAAATATTATAAGACCGACTGCATCGTCGATAGCAACGATGGGCAGGAGCAAATCTGTGAGCTTACCCTTTGCTTTATACTGGCGGACAACCATAAGTGTTGCCGCAGGAGCCGTTGCCGCCGCAACCGCGCCAAGGGTAATTGCCATGGGTAAGGGCAGTTTTTCGTCAAGCACAAAATGCAGACCGATAAGTACCGCATCAACGCAGAGTGTTGCCACAAGTGCCTGGAAAATACCGATGAAGGTTGCTTTTTTGCCAACCTGCTTAAGCTGTGAAAGTCTGAATTCATTACCGATTGCAAATGCGATGAAGCCAAGAGCGACATTTGAAATAATTTCAAGCTCCTTAACACTTTCCGCCGAGGTGAAGCCGAGACCCTCAATGCCGAGTCTGCCGAGACAGTAAGGACCCACAACGATACCTGCCACAAGATAAGCTGTTACGGAGGGAAGATTAAGCAGCTTTGACAAACGGCTCATAAAAAGACCTGCTGCAAGAGCTATTGAGATACACATTAAAACGCTCATATTATTCGCCTGATTTCTTTATTATTTTAAACCTATTAAGGTATAGCACAACAAAACTTCAAAGTCAAGGCATTAAAAATTTTTTGTAAGAAGTCATAATTATGCCGCTAAATGCAATACTCAAACAATAATTTTGACGAAATAATATATCGGATTATGTCACAAAACGGTTTACAACTGCGTTTTCGCGTGATAGAATGATAACAGCAATTATCCTCAAAACTTTATTTCGGAGGTCACAAAATGAAACTGGTTTACAACATCAAGGACAAGCCCAAATTCGGCCAGATGATTATTTTTGCTTTTCAGCAGCTTCTTGCCATTATGGCGGCAACACTTGTCGTGCCCGTCATCATTAACGGCGGAGTTCTTGACGGCATTGCAGCAGGCACCATCAAATGGGAATTCACCACTCAGATGAGCCCTGCCGCCGCACTTCTCGGCGCGGGTATGGGAACACTTGTTTACGCACTTTTCACAAAATTCAGAAGCCCCGTTTTCCTCGGCTCATCATTTGCCTTCCTCGGCTCAATGGCAGCCGCTTTTGCAGGCGCCGTTTCAGCTGCAGCAGGCTTTGCAGGTCTTATCATCGGTGCTGTTTTTGCAGGCCTTGTTTACGTTGTTATTGCTGTTATCGTTAAATTTGCAGGCGTTAAGTGGATTGACAAGCTTATGCCCAAGCAGGTTATAGGCCCCACAGTTGCAATAATCGGTCTTTCTCTTGCAGGCAACGCAATCGGCGACCTTCAGAAGGCTCCCGCAGGCGGTCACACTCTTATCGCTGTTGTTTGCGGTCTTTTTGCTTTGATTATAACAATGATCTGCTCCGTTTTCGGCAAAAAGTTTGCAAAGCTTATCCCCTTCATCATCGGTATCCTTTCAGGCTATGCCCTCGCTTCCGTCTTTACCGCTATCGGTACATTTGCGGGAATCGACACTCTCAAGGTTATTGATTTCTCCCCCATCACTGCTCTCTGGGCTGACGGAATCAACGTCAAAACCTTCCTCACTCTTCCCGATTTCACGTTTGTGAGCGCAATCAAAGGCTTCAAAGAAATTGACGGTGCTTACATCGGTTCCGTTGCAATGGCATATATCCCCGTTGCTTTTGTTGTTTTTGCAGAACATATTGCAGACCACAAAAATATCTCCTCCATTATCGAAAAGGATCTTCTTAAAGACCCCGGTCTTCACAGAACACTTCTCGGCGACGGCGTAGGCTCAATGGTCGGTGCCGCATTCGGCGGTTGCCCCAATACCACATACGGTGAATCAGTTGCCTGCGTTGCAATCACAGGTAATGCTTCCGTTTCAACAATCGTGACCGCAGCTATCCTTGCAATTGCAATTGCCTTCACAGCTCCCTTTGTTGCTTTTGTCAACTCTATCCCTGCTTGCGTAATGGGCGGCATCTGCATGGCTCTTTACGGCTTCATTGCAGTAAGCGGTCTTAAGATGGTTCAGAAAGTAAACCTTGAGGATAACAGAAACCTCTTTGTTGTTTCGGTTATTCTTATTTCAGGCATCGGCGGTCTTGCTCTCAACTTCGGCAAGATTCAGATTACATCCATCGCAACAGCTCTTATCCTCGGCATTCTTGTTAATATCATTCTTTCAAAGAAAAAGAAGAAGGCATAATCAATCTGTAATATAAACAAATCAAGGGATGTCCCGTTTGGGGCATCCCTTTCTGTTTGTAAAAGCTTGTTTTCATTCAGGTGACTTTTCACCGAAAGTTATATCTGCATTCACAAATGCTTTTTCGCCAACCCATACAGCTGACCAGGCAACCTTGCTGCCTGCATAGAAAACGTCTTCAACCGATTCTGCAAAGGCACTAACACCAACCGTTGTAACGGATTTGGGCAGTTCAAGGCTTGTTATGCCCGTACAGCCTGCAAACGAGTTATCGCCGATAACCTGCACCGTTTCGGGGAATTTAATCTCTTTAAGTGCCGTGCAGTTTTCAAATGCGGATGCACCTATAAGCACCAATTGCTGCGGAAGACTGATTTCTCTCAGGTTTTCGCAGCCGCTGAAAGCTCCTGCCGCAATTTCGGTTACGCTGTCGGGGAAGGTTATTTCCACAAGATTTTCGTTGCCGAGAAAAGCATTTTCACCTATTCTTTCTACCGTTGACGGAACGGTGTAGGAATTCATCCTGAAACCGTCAGAATACATAACAAGCTCTGTTTTTGCCTTATTGAAAATTACACCGTAATTATCAGCTGAATAATAAGCGTTATCCGTGCTGATTTTCACGTCGGTTATTTCGCATTCGTCAAAAGCATCTGCAGCAATAAGCGCTACGTTCCTGCCAAGATTAAGAGCCCTGATACCGCAACCCGAAAACGCACGCGCTTCAATGACCTGCATACTTTCGGGCAACACAAGCTCCTTAAGGTTTTCACAACCCATAAAAGCTTCCGTACCGATTGCGTTTATTCCTTCGCCGAAGCGTACCTTTTTGATTTGCTCGGCATATAAAAGCACGTCAGGGTTTGTTTCCCATTTACCCGTACCCGTTATTTCAAGAGCGCCGTCATTAAAAAGCACCCACTGTGCATTTGCATTATTACCGTTTGCGGCAACACCGCTCTCGTTAGGTTTCTGTTCGGCTGTTACCGTTTCTCTTTCTGCGTGAGGAATAACCGAAGCTTCTGTTATTTCCTCAGCTCCTCTGCCGCCGCACGCCGTGAAAGACACAATCGCGGCAAGCAAGGTTAAAATTGCTGTTATTTTTTTCATTATTATCAGACCTTTGCTGTTTTATCGGGCTTCAAGAAAATGATTTGCCCAGCAGAGCTTTCCTCTTTCATCGGGGTCAGCTGCAACACCTATTCCGACCTCAACAAAATCGGGGTTCATCAGGTTGTTATAGTGAGTTCTTGAATCTTTCCAAGCCTGACAAACATCCTCGGGGTTGTCAAAAACATAACCGAGGTTTTCGCCTGCTTTACCCGTATTATAACCTGCCTCTTTAAAAATAGTGAAGCACGATGTGCCGTCGGGGCGCCTGTGAGAATGCTCACCCGACCAGGCAATTTCTTCTGCCCTTGCACACGCCATAACAGTCAAATCTTCGTTGAGCCTGAGCGGAGCTATACCCTTTGCCGCTCTGTAAGAATTGATTATACGAAGATTTTCATTGATATAATCTCTGTAAATCTCTCTGTTTGCTCTAGCCGCAGGCAGCAGCTCCTGATAGGTTGCGGAATAATTGCTTCTGTTGAAAAAGCTGCTTGTGTATTCATAGCCCACGTCAACTCTTTCGCCGTCAATCATCTGATAGTAAACCGTTTTGTATCTGCGCTCCACAACCCCGTATTTGAGCTCAACCACTTCAATCTGATTATCCTTATATACACGGCCTTTTGATGTTGTTGAAACATCGGAATCGGCGGTTGTTGACGGTTTTTTTGTTGTTGAAGGTGCTCTTGTTGTTGTGGTTAATGCTGTTGGCGGCACCTGTGTTGTTGAAATCACGGTTGAAAGCTCCGTCACAATCAGCGGCTCCGTGACTGCTGCTGTTGTCTGTGCGGTTGTGCTGTGCGTTGTTTGCTGCGGTTTTGTTTCGCTTATATCAGACGTATCTTCCTTTTTAAAGGCACACGCTCCGAAAACCGACGTTGCAGCCACAAGCAAAGCCACCGTAAGTATTCTTATTTTCACTTGATTTCCTCCGTACTCTGCTTCTTTTTTCTTTTCGATTCGGAAGCAGGTTTGCTTTGTTCAACATCAAACAGAAGCGATGCTTTAAACACGTTGTTTTCTGCCTCAATTTCAAGCTCTGCGCCCTGAAGCACGGCAAGAGTTTTGGAAATTGAAAGACCAAGACCGCTGCCTTCCGTGTGGCGAGAGCGGTCGCCCCTTACAAATCGCTCTGTAAGCTCCTGTGCATCAATATTGAGCTCGTTTTTTGCGGTGTTGGCAATGCAGAGCCTTGCTTTTTCTCCCTCAACGCCGAGCGTGATTTCAACATCGGTATCGGGCGCCGCATATTTGCAGGCATTATTAAAGAGGTTGGCAAGAATTCGCCAGAGCCAGCGTCCGTCACCCATAACGTAAATGTCCTGCTCGGGCATTGATATTCTGGGAAGCAGACAGCTTTTTTCGAGCTTGTCGGTAAATTCTTCAACCGTCTGGTTTATGATAATGTTAAGGCTTATTTTTGAAAGCTCAATTTCAATGTTACCTGAACTGATTTGCGAAGCCTCAATCAGGTCATCAAGCAAAAGGTTAAGATTTTCCGTGTGATGAGAAAGTATATCAAGATACTTTTCTCTTTCCTTTTTGGAAAGATTGTCTCTTTTAAGCAAATCAACGTAGCTGACTATCGATGTCAGGGGTGTTTTTATGTCGTGCGATACGTTGGTGATAAGTTCACTCTTAAGCCTTTCGCTTTTGATTTCCTGCTCCATCGCCTTGTTGATTTCTTTTTTAATCTGGTCAAGATTTTTGCCATGTGCCTTGAAGCTGGCTATGGTGAGCTTACTTGCGATTTCGTCACCGAGCACACCTTCGGCAAGTCGCTGACCCTCTTCGCGGATATAGTTGAGGTTGATGGCAATCATCGCAATAATCGGAATCATAACAAGTCTTGAAAGTGCCCAAATAATAACAAACATACCCAAAACGCTTCTTGGGTCAAAGTCCTTGCTGATGACACCGAAATATGCTGTTGTGAGCAGAATTGCCGCCTCTGCAAGGATATAAAACGAAATACCTATGCAGATTTTTTTGAAAAGGCTCATTTCTTTGAAAATGCGCCTTCTGATTTTGCGCGGAGTTTTCCTTTTGAATCTTCTGACTATCATATAAGCAATGGTGTTTTTATAAAGCTTACCCATTTTAACTCTTACAGAAAGAGTGGTAAGGAAAATCATCAGAACAAGGATAATGGCAACAAAGGTTATCATAACTATAACGTTATTAAGAACCATACCGACGTCCGCCGCCGTTGTCAGACCCATAATCACCCACGAAACGGCAAAAATAACAAGCACAAACAGTACGCAGATATCAAACGGTATGTGGTCGATAAAGCCGGGCTCAACCTCACCGCTTTCGTTTTCTTCAAGACCTGCATTGATGGTTATGAGAGAAAGCATAATCACAATAACAATTGCCGCTACGCCCAGCGCAAAAAACAGAACGTATTTCAGCATATCCGCAATTTCAATCCACCGGAATGCACTGGCGTATTTATCCTCGGCGGCATTTCTGTTGATTTCGTGCAAATAATAGTTTATTCTAAGCGGAATGGTTTCGCCTTTTTCGTCATAGATAAAATAGCTAGAACTGCCGCTGTATTCGGAAGATTCATATTCAGCCTTAACACCGTCAACACCGCCGGGTGAGTTTGTATAATAAACCTCACCGCTGATGTCGGTAACGTAAAACATAAAATTTGTTCTTGACTGCGAAAATCTGTCTTTATAGTAATTTATTCTGTAATTATCCTTGCCCTCGTAAAAGCAGTTATAATAATCCTCTGCCTGCTCAAGGTCATCAAGCGAATAAAGCTGGAATGCGATTGCTTTGGCGGTTTTTCCGTCGTCGCCTTTTTCATAGAAATTATATTCCACAAGATACGATATGCCCAAAACACAGCCGACAGCCACAAAAGCCATGCAAATGAGAACGATTATAGCGGATGTGCGGTCAGTTTCGGAGCGTATTTTTTTACCCACGGTATCTCCCCTCCGTCAGTTGCCGATTAATCTTCTTGTGCCTCGGCAGTCAGATTATTGCTCCTCCTCCGCTCTCGGAGAGGACTTTTTTTCCATTTTGTAGCCGTGACCCCATACAACCTTGAGATAATCGGGGCTGGCAGGATTGATTTCGATTTTTTCCCTGAGGTGACGGATATGTACCGTTACCGTGTTTTCCGCACCGAGAGGGTCGTCCCTCCATACATGGCGGTAAATATCTCTGGGTGAAAAAACTCTGCCCTGGTTTTCCATAAAGAATTTAAGAAGCGAAAACTCCGTCGGTGTAAGGTTGACGGGCTCACCGTCAATGCAGACAGATTTTGATTTGATATCAAGTTCTATTCCGCCGTTATAAAGAATTGCTTCAGCCGAAACACCCGTGGCAGAGCCGCCCAGACGCATATATCTGCGAAGCTGTGACTTGACTCTTGCGCTGACCTCTATCGGGTTAAAGGGTTTTGTTATGTAATCGTCAGCACCTGTGTTAAGACCGAGAATCTTGTCCATATCCTGTGTTTTTGCCGTAAGAAGAATAACGGGTATGTTTGAATATTCCCTGAGCTTTGACAGTGCTTTCATTCCATCCATAACAGGCATCATTATATCCATCAGAAGCAGGTGGATTTCTTCTTTTTCAATAATCTCAAGAGCTTTTTTGCCGTTTTCAGCCTCAAAAATTTCGTAACCGTCATCCTTAAGATAAATTCTTAACGCAGTGCGGATATCGGCTTCGTCATCACAAATCAGAATATTATACATAACAACTACCTCATTAACATCAGTTTTGGGGCAGAAACAGATGGTCTCCCCTTGCTTTTGTCTTATTATAACAGGCACAAAAGCAGAAATAAATAGTTTTTGAAATATTTTATAATTATTTAAGAATTAGGGCTTTTCGTCGAAAAAAGTGTATAACTCATCTGCCACTGCAAACACAAAAATCCGCCGAAACGTATCTCTGATTATTTCAGCAAAAGCTAAAGGCACCGGTTACCCGATGCCTTTAGCTTTATAGAAGGATGTATGAATCTCGCCGGATTTGGGAACACGGTTGCGGAGTCCTGCTCCCTGTTCCGGCAGAAGAAAGCGTATTAATCTTCGGCCGCCTTTATAACTTCATCGGGAACAGCTTCGCCGTGTTTTACGAAAATGATGAAGATAATTGAAAGCAGGAATGCAATGGGGCTGTAATAGAACAGCGACATATAGGTGCCTGCAAACATTCTGATGAAGCCGTAAAGAATAGGTGAAGCAATCTGTGCCGAGAATGTTGCGGTGTAGTAATAGCCTGTGAATGTGCCGACCTTTTCGATACCGCCGATTTCGAGAACAAGGGGAAGAGTGTTGACGGTAATGAACATATTTGCAGCACCGCCGAGAACAAGAACGGGGTAAATAAGGATGTTAAGAATCTTTGTGATGTTTGCAACAGCACCGTTGATTTCGGTGAGAGCCGCATCAACTGTTGTAACGCTCTTGCCGAGAATCTTGTCTGTTACAGCAATAAGTGAATCACAAAGCTCTGTCTGTTCCATAATAATTGCATCGAATTCTGCATAGTTCTTGCTGAACTTGGAAACGTCTTTACCGTTTTCAACAGCTGCCCTGTATTCGATGTATTTTTCCATATTAAGGGTATCTGCCTCAGGAAGATCAACACCTGCTTCTTTGGCAAGGTCTGATTTTTCTGAATTGAATTCGTTAAGCTGATCGTTCACGGCAATGAATGAGTTATTTACCGTTACATAGTTTTTGATTGAAAGATTCTGGTTGCCGAGCATCACAATGAAGATGCCGAAGAAAACAACAAAAGCGGAAAGGAAGATTGCAAGACCTGCCATAATTGTTTTCTTTCTGCCGAACTTTTTGCCGAGCTTACCTGCGGGAAGAGCTGCAACACCGGAGCAAATGGCAAACATTGTCATAAGAAGACCTGCTTCAGAGGTGATCATATGAAGGATTTCCTGAGCAAACAGTGAGAAGAAGGTTGTGATTGCGTTTGTGCCGCAGAAGAGGAAGAAGAGGCAGCCGAGCATAAATACAAGGCTCTTTCTTTCGCCCTTTGAAAGCTTTTCTGCCTTTGCGGCGGATTTTTCTGCTTTCTTTGCTTCTTTTTCAGCCTTTGCCTTTGCCTTTTCGTCCGCAATCATATTATTGACTGCAGCGTTTTCAAGACGGATGCGGCTGTCGGGTTCTTTTACGCAGAAAAGAACAACAAGCATACCGATAACCATAACGATGGAACCGATTGCGAAAACATAGGGGAACGAAACGGTTTCGTCTGCTTTGATCTGGGTTTTGCTCATACCTGTGAACAGTGTGCAAAGAAGAATGCCGATAGTACCTGCAACCATACCTACGGCTGAACCGATACCGCCCATAAGGTTGATAACGGCGTTACCTTCACTGCGGAGCGAGGGAGGTGTGAGGTCGGGCATAAGTGCAACAACGGGAGCTCTCCACAAAGACATTGAGAAAACAAAAAGGATAACACAAAGCATTGTGAGAGGTACGCTGTGGAAGGTGCGGAAAACAATCGGGATGAGCAAGAACAGAAGTGCCGAAACAGGTGCGCCGTAAACAATGAAGGGGCGGCGTTTGCCGAGCTTTGAGTGACATCTGTCTGAAAGCTTGCCGAAAGTAGGCTGGAAAATAACACCGAAGATGTTATCGAACGTCATAATGATACCGATGAAAAGCGGAACAAGTGTGAAGCCGCCGCCGGGAAGAGCGATATCGTCGCCCTGTGCTGCCGAAAGATCAGCAAGAATGGGAAGCTTTTCAACGAGGAAATTACTGAGGTTCGTTACGGCTGCAGAGCCTGTGAGAAGCTTGTTAAGGATTTTGGTGATAAACGGGTCATAAATAGCCCACGCAATAGACGTTGCCATAAAGCCGAAACCGGTAAGTATGGTGCGCTTGTAGTTGAGCTTACCGTTATCTTTTGCACAGAAAAAAGTTCTTTCCATTAAAATTCTCCTTTTTAAGAGTTTGCCTGACTGAACACAGGTGTTGCCCGAAAAATCAGACATTATACGTTGTTATTATATCATCTTTGATATGGATTTTAAAGACAACATTTTGAACTAAAAAATCACATTATTTTTGTTAGACTTGCCGAAAAATTTTTATTCTCCGTTTAAGAAAAAGTCTTGACAAAGCTTTTATGTGAGGTTATACTCAAACACAGAGTATAAAATTAATTATGAAAGGAGGCGGACACAATGACAAACAGAATGAATCATTTCAAAACTTGCTCCTCGGGCAAAGTGTTGCGTCCGCGTGCCGTTTTATAATTTTTTTTGCGGATATTTTTGATGCACACAGCGCTTCTTGAGGACAGGAGCGCTGTTTTATTTTTTACCAACCTTTTGCTCTCAGTCAACACTATATATACGATTACATTCACGAAAGAGGTGAAAAAATGGGAAAGAAAGAAAAAAAGAACAAGCCGCAACGCAACGAAAAAAACAAGCACAAGTTTCCCGAGCCGTTGCTGAAAAAGCTTGAGGAAGCAGGTCTTGACACAAAAAATCTGATTTTTTGCTGCACGGGCGATATGGATAACGATGCCTGCTACCGCAGTGCGTGGCTCTGCTTTGACGAAAAAGGTTTTTACATTGCTTACGGCGTGGAGCAGCTTGTTAAAGCAAAGCGAAAAAAGCACGTGGAAACCGGATTCACGGTTGAAGAAATTACCGCCATACCCATTGAAGACATTGATTCGCTCGAAACCGAGCGCTATGTTTCAACAGGCAGGCTTATTGCCGTCAAAGACGGTGAGCAGAGCAGTCTTGTGCGCTTTTCCGTGGGCAAACTCGGTCAGTTTGACAACATGACAAAGGCTTTCAATTCCTTCAAAGAAAAGGGCGAAGCCGAAATCCCGTCTTCTGCCGAGCCCGAAGAAAAGAAATGCAAAAAATGCGGCGAGCCCTGCCCCGAAGGCAAGGATTTCTGCAAAAAATGCGGCAAAAACTCCGCCGTTGCCATCCGTCTTTTCAAGTTTTTCGGCGGATACGTACCGCAGATTGTTGCCATTATTGTAATTATGCTGCTCGGCTCGGCCGTTACGGTTTTTGTGCCGCAGGTCAGCACCCGTGCACTGTTTGACGAAGTGCTTGCCAATCCCAACGGTCTGCCTGTTGCAGAGCTTCTGAAGGCACTCGGCACACTCGTGCTCTCAATTTTTGGCATAAAGCTGCTCAACACGCTGCTGACCGTGATTCAGCAGTACCTTACGGGCGGAATTATGCCTAAAGTCATCTACGATATCAGAGTCAAAATTTTCAGGGCAATGCAGCGCCTTTCGGTCGGCTTCTATTCATCAAAGCAAACGGGCTCACTTATGGAAAGAGTTGTCAGCGATTCCAACAACATTTATTGGTTTTTTGTTGACGGCGTTCCCAGTGTCATAATTGACACTGCAACCATTATCGGCGTTCTTGCTCTGATGTTCATTATGAGCTGGAAGCTTTCGCTTATTGTCATTGTTGCTCTGCCCATACTCTTAACTGCGCTTGTGCTGGGCGATAAGTTTTTCAGAAGGCTTCACCACAGAAACTGGCTTTTCGGCGCAAGAGTTTCCTCTATGGTCAGCGATAACATCAACGGTCAGCGCGTTATCAAAGCTTTTGCAAAAGAAAACGATGAATTTGACCGTTTCAGCAAGGCAAGCGAGGATCTGATGAATTCAGAAATCAAGCTCTCCGTTACCGAAGCTACCGTATACCCGATTTTTGAAGTGTTTATCCTTATGCTGTCAACCGTTGTTCTCGGCGCAGGCGGCATTTTGGTTGCAAAAGGCGAAATGACCGCAGGCACACTGCTCGCTTATATCGTTTATCTTGAAATGCTCAGAGGTCCGTTCGATTTCCTTTCCTGGGTTTCAAACTGGTGGTCAAGATGTGCGGATTCGGCGCAGAGAGTTTTTGAAATCTGCGATGCCGAGCCCGATATCGTTGAAAAAGAAAATGCCGTCAGCTTTGAAAATCTTCAGGGTGATATCGAAATAAACGAGCTTGAATTTGAATATGAGCCTGCCAGACCGATTATCAAAAAACTTTCGCTCAAAGTCAAAGCCGGCGATATGCTCGGCATAGTCGGCAAAACGGGTGCAGGTAAAACAACCATTGCAAACCTTATTGCCAGACTTTACGATGCAAAGGAAGGCTCTGTTAAAATCGACGGTATTGACGTACGTGACCTTCAGCTCACCGAGCTTCGCCGCAACATCGGCCTTGTTTCACAGGATATCTATCTTTTCATCGGCACAATTGCCGATAACATTCGCTACGCAAAACCCGATGCCACGATGAGCGAGGTTATTGCCGCAGCCAAGGCGGCTTCGGCGCACGATTTTATTATGAAACTGCCCGATGCTTATGAAACAAGAGTCGGCGCAGGCGGACAGAAGCTTTCAGGCGGCGAAAGACAGCGTATTTCCATTGCACGAACAATAATTCAAAATCCCAAAATTCTTATTCTTGACGAAGCTACCGCCGCAATGGATACCGAAACCGAGCGCAATATTCAGCATTCGCTCACAAAGCTCAAGGCAGGCAGAACAACCATTGCCATCGCACACAGACTTTCGACCCTGCGTGATTCAGATTATCTCGCGGTTATCGACGGCGGCAAAATCATAGAATACGGTACATATTCCGAGCTTCTCAAGCAAAAGGGCGAATTCTATAAACAGTATAAGATTCAGTCCGAAGCTCTTAAAACAATCGGCATCGGCACAGGTGAAGCCGACATGGAGGAGGAATAAAAATGAGTTCAAACACAATATCTCCGGAAACACTTAAAACCGAGTACGTTTTACCCGAAAAATGTGTTTTTTCGCTTAACCCCAACGGATTTCTTGCCGCTGAAATTGACGGCAAAGCCTACAAAAGAGTAATTCTCACACGCTCACTGCCGCTGTCACTTCCCGAGGAATACATCTGCATTTCCGATATTGAGAAAAACGAAGTCGGTATTATCAAAAGAATTGCAGATTTTTCAAAGGAGCAGCAGGAGCTTATCAACAGCGAGCTTTCGCAGCGTTACTATTGTCCGATAATCGGCAAAATCGAATCCATAAAAGAAAAAATGGGTCATTTCTATTTTGACGTTTTAATCGGCGACACAAAAAAATCCTTTGCGGTTAAGGATATCACCAAAAGCATCCGCCAGCACGGCGATGCAATTGATGTTACCGATATCGACGGCAACCGTTACAGAATAACGGACTTTGAATCCATTGAAGCAAAGAGCCGCCGCAAATTGGAACCCTATCTTTATTAATTAAAAATAAACAGCTGACAGTGAATAGTTGCGCAAGGCTTAGCCCTTACTCGATTATATTCACACCAAACATCCGAAAAAGGGGTGAAAATATGCAAAACAAAGTGCGGTTTGACCTGACCGCAGACGGAAAATTATGCGACGGTGAGCTGATTTTTGAAAACGGCTGCCTGCTTGCCGTCTGCAACGGCGAAACCGTTTTCAGCCATAACCTTGACGGAATAGAAGAGCTTCTGCAGCGTTCATATGTGGGCTGCGGTTGCCTTGAGCTTGTGCAAAAAGAAACAAGCGCCGAAATGGAGAATTCTGTCCCTGTTTGCCGCTTTTCTCTTTCGCAGGCAAACGAAATCGGTGAATTCTGTAAGGTTGTGAACCACTATATAAAAACAGGCGAAGAAACCAAGCTTTCCCGTGAAGATTTCAGGGTTTGCCCCAAATGCGGCAAGCACTATCCCAAGGGCATTGACGTTTGCCTTTTCTGCGTTGAAAAAAGCTATATTTTAAAACGTGCATATAGCCTTGCAAAACCTTATCTCGGCGGTCTTGCGATTTCGGGAATTTTTCTTTCAATCTCAACCGCTCTGGGTGCAATGCTGCCCGTGCTCAACGCAAAAATGCTTGACAGCTACCTCACAAACAACGCAATAACAACCGAAGAAAGAATAAGAGGCATTGTTCTTCTTGTTATTCTTATGGCGCTCACGCAGATTGGCGGCAGAGTTTTTTCTATTATTTCTTTAAGAAGAACAAACCGAATCAGCTCACGCTTCTCAAACGATTTGCGCACCCTTGTTTATGACAAGGTGCAAAGACTCTCTCTTTCATCAATGTCAAAGAAAACCTCAGGTGACCTGATGAAAAGAGTCACAAACGATACCGAGGTTGTACGCCGTTTTGTGACGGAGCACGGTATGTACGCCATCGAAAAGCTGATAATGTTCATCGTTATTCTGATTATACTTATCAGCATAAGTCCTGTTCTGACATTGCTTGTGTTCATTCCCGTGCCCCTTGTTATTCTTGCTATCAGGGGTTTCTGGAAGTTTATTCATATCCGCTACGAAAAGCAGTGGAGATGCAATTCAAGGTCAACCTCAGTGCTTCACGACATTGTTAAAGGTATCAGAGTTGTTAAAACCTTTGGCAGCGAAGAAAGAGAAATCAAAAAGTTTGACAGCCTCTGCCTTCGTCTTGCACAGATTTGCGCAAGCAACGAACAGCTCTGGGCAAGAGTTTTTCCGTTTCTGTCTTTCTTTATGGGCATTGGCGAATTCCTTGTGCTTTATTTCGGCGGCAGAATGGCAATCAACGGACAGATTTCGGTTGGTGAACTGCTTGAATTCACACTTTTCCTTGCCTACATTTATCAGCCTTTGCGCTGGATTTCAACTCTGCCCCGCAGACTCGGCGAGGTTGCAACAAGCCTTATAAAGATTTTTGAGGTTATCGACGAAAAACAGAGCGTTGAAGATTCCGAAAGTCCCGTTGAAGCAACGCTTGACGGCGACATCGTTTTCACCGACGTGCGTTTCGGCTACAAAGCATACGAGCCCGTGCTCAAGGATATAAACCTTACCGTCAAACAAGGCGAAATGATCGGTCTTGTGGGTCATTCGGGCGCAGGCAAATCAACGCTCATCAACCTGATTATGCGCCTTTATGACACCGATGCAGGCAGCATCACCGTTGGCGGCAAAGACATAAAACAGATGCGCCAGAGCGATTACAGAGAAAAGGTCGGCGTTGTTTTTCAGGAAACCTTCCTGTTTGCAGGAACAATTTACGATAACATAGCTTATGCGCGCCGCTCTGCCGAGCCGAGTGAGGTTATTGCCGCGGCAAAAGCGGCAAACGCCCACGAATTCATTATGAATCTGCCCGACGGCTACAACACAATCGTCGGCGAAAACGGACACAACCTTTCGGGTGGTGAAAGACAGCGTATATCAATCGCAAGAGCTGTTTTAAGAAACCCCGAAATTCTTATTCTTGACGAGGCGACTTCGGCTCTTGACCCCGAAACAGAAAGCCTTATTCAGGAAGCACTTGCAAAGCTTGTAAAAGGCAGAACAACGTTTGCCATAGCACACAGGCTTTCAACCCTGCGTAATGCAGACCGCCTTGTTGTTATTGAAAAAGGCAAAATCGCAGAGGTCGGCACTCACAGGGAGTTGCTTATGCAAAACGGCATTTATGCAAAGCTTGTTATGGCACAGCGCCAAACAGCAAAGCTTTCAAACTGAACATATTTTAAGATACCTGCATCGGCAAACCGCCTTTGCAGGTGTTTTTTTGCATAGTTTTATCAAAAATCCTTGTTTTTCAACAAATGTTGAACTTGAGTTGAAGGTTGGTTGATTTTTCCGTATTAAAATTATCCTGTATTATGGTAGGTATTTCCGCTTACCTTCACTCAATCACAAAGGTTGGTTATATGAATCACAGAATCAAAACGCCGCACAAGCTTCTGGGCGATGACGGCACACTGCTCGAGCCCGGCTGGTCAACAAAACTGATAATGGAATATGATCCCCTTGACGTTAAGGCTGACAAAATGAGAATCAAGGAATGGGATTATTACGGCATTGTGTGCGAAAGCGGCTTTGCCTTTTCTCTCACTGTTGCCGACAGTCGCTATATGGGTGTTGTGAGTACAAACTGCTTTGAATTGCTTGAGGGCAAAAAATATTCCTATATTTCACCCATTCCGTTGCCGCTCGGCAAAATGAATATGCCCAGGCACAGTGCCTACGGTGATATAACGGTTGAAAAAAAGCATTGCACCGTTTCAGTCACCCACGAAAACGGCGGCAGACGGCTTAAGGGACATTATAGAAAGAATAAATCCCACGGTGAAATTGAGTTTGATATTTTTCTGCACAGCTATGATGGCGACACAATGGTTATTGCAACCCCATGGGATGATGACAACACAGCATTTTATTACAACCAGAAAATCAACTGTCTGCCTGCAGAAGGATACGTTAAATATAACGGCAAAACCCACGTTTTTAACCCGGAAAAAGATTTCGCAACTCTTGACTGGGGCAGAGGTGTGTGGACTTATGACAACACTTGGTACTGGAGCTCGGGCAACGGTGTAATTAACGGCAAGCATTTCGGTTTCAACCTCGGTTACGGCTTCGGAAATACCACCGCCGCAAGCGAAAATATGATTTTCTATGACGGAAAATGTCACAAGCTTGACCGCATTCTGTTTGATATTCCAAAAAACATTATGCAGCCTTGGCACATCATCAGCTCCGACGGCAGATTTGATATGCGTTTTCAGCCGATTTATCTTAACCATAACTACCGCAATGCAGGAATAATCAGCCAGAATTCCCATCAGGTTTTCGGCAAATTTTACGGCGATGCCATTCTTGACAACGGCACAAAGCTGCACCTTGACGGACTTACCGCATTTGCCGAAAAAGTAAGAAACAGATATTGATAGTTTGGGCAGAGGCATTGCTTCTGCCCTTATTGATTTATTGCGCTGAATGGTGTAATATAATTACATTACCGAGTATTTGAGGATGATACAGATGTTTAAAATTCTTATTGCAGAAGACGATACCGAGCTGCGTGACCTTTTCGGGCACGTGCTGCTCAAAAACGGTTATTCCGTAAAGGGTGTTTCAAACGGCAAAGAGGCTCTTGATGCACTTGACGAAAGCTATTACGACCTGATCATATCCGATATTATGATGCCCGTTATGGACGGCTATGAGCTTGTGCGCAGTCTGCGCGGAGCAGGTAACAACATACCCGTGCTGACTATCACCGCCAAGGATGCTTTTGACGATATGCGCCTCGGCTTTCTTTCGGGTATGGATGATTATATGATAAAGCCTATAAACGTAAACGAAATGGTGCTTCGTGTAGGCTCACTTTTAAGAAGAGCTCAGGTGATGAACGAGCGCAGACTGACCTTCGGCTCAACGGTTATGGAGTGTGACTCGCTCACCGTTTCAAGCGGCGGAGAAAATATGATTCTGCCGCAGAAAGAGTTTATGCTGCTTTACAAAATGGCTTCTTTCCCCGGCAAAATCTTCACCCGTCAGCAGCTTATGGACGATATATGGGGTTACGATTCCGTAACCGACACCCACACCGTTGACGTTCATATCGGCAGACTGCGTGAGAGATTCAAGGATAACAAGGATTTCAGAATTGTTACTATGAGAGGCGTCGGCTACAAGGTGGAGAAAGCATGAAAAAAACAAAAAACAAAAACAAGCGAAAGCTGTGGACTTACTTTTTATCCTGCGTATTTGTCGGCTTCGGCATAACAATTCCGCTTCAGATTCTTCTTGCCGCACTCGTCAACCATTTTCTTGTTGACGTGCAGATAAACCTGCCCAACCTGATATGGATTACTTTTGTAAGTATTATCGCAGGCGGCATAGTTATGTCTTTTGCATCAAAGGTTGTTATCTCCCCTCTCACAAAGCTCAGCACGGCAATGACGAAGGTTGCACAGGGTGACTTTGAAACACAGATTGAAACCGAAAGCAGACTTGAAGCCATTCAGGATATTTACACCAATTTCAACCTTATGGTCGATGAGCTAAATGCAACCGAAACCCTGCAGACTGACTTTGTTTCAAACGTTTCACACGAAATCAAAACCCCCATAACCGCCATTGAAGGCTATGCCACTCTTTTGCAGGACTGCAACGACCCCGAGGCAAAGGCGGAATATATTGAAAAAATTCTTGCAGGCACAAAACGTCTTTCGGAGCTTGTGGGCAACGTGCTGCTGCTCTCAAAGGTTGATAACAAGGCGATTCAGGCTAAAAAAACAACCTACCGTCTGGATGAGCAGATACGGCAGGCAATTCTTATGCTTGAGCCTAAATGGAGCGCTAAAAGCATTGATTTTGATGTCGATATGGATGAAATTGAGTACACGGGCGACAAGGGACTGATGTTCCACGTGTGGAATAACCTTATTGACAACGCAATCAAATTCAGCCCCGATGGCGGTCTTGTAAGGATTTCGCTTAAATCAAAAGAAAACAAAACCGTTTTTACCGTTGCGGATAACGGCTGCGGCATAAATTCCGAAGAAAAAACTCGTATTTTTAATAAATTCTATCAGAGCGATAACTCACACAAATCAGAGGGCAACGGTCTGGGGCTTCCCTTGACAAAGAATATACTGAGCCTGTGCGACGGTGAAATTGAAGTTGACAATGCTCCCCACGGCGGTGCAGTATTTACGGTAACAATATGAAGCAAACAACCCGAAGGCTAAAAGCTTTCGGGTTGTTTTTTGCTTATCTGTTCATCATTCCGTGATATACACCCATCCAGTAAGGCAGAGTGTACGTGGTTGAAGCCTCCATACAAGGGGGGTTATAGTAGATATCAAGATGGTAAGAGCTGATATTATATTTTGTAAATGCTCTTTCGTCAGGTGCGGCAACCGCCCAGTCAAGATTTGCCAATTTAAGCACAATGCCGATAATATCGGTTATCTTCGCATTCTCACCGAGCAAAGGCAGAGACCCGTCTTTGCCGATGCGGTAACTCAGACTCTCGTTGAAATTCAGTCCGTAATCCCTTAGCCTGACCTCAGCAATATCATCGCGGTTATTGTTTGTTGCGCTGTATTTTCTTGTATCCGCCGGGTGCCTGCTGAGCGACCACGCCGCCGTTTCAAGCAGGTTATTGCCGTAAGCATCAGTCAGTTTTTTGTCGGGATAAGCCAACTGATATATGTAGTACCAGAGCGGATTTTCACTGTACTGTATTGACACCCACCAGTCGTCAATCGCCTGACGGTAATATTTCAGTATTTTTTCATTGTTTTCGAGCTGGAAAAGCGAATAGAAACCGAGCATAGCCATCTCTTCGCTCGAATAGTTGACGATGAATCTGTAAACCGTTTCAACAAGCTTTGTATTCTGCAAAGCTCCCACAACGTTGCCCAGCAGATGGATTGTGGCATCGCCAACGGTGTATTTTGCCGCCATCATCATACGCTCATGGTGCTGTGCGGCAACCTTTGCATATTCATAAGCAGGGTCAAGCGCCGCCATACGGTATTCGTTTTCCCATTTTTCATAGCCTGTAATGTATGCCGCCGTTTTGAAAATATCAAGCAAAACCATTGCATGAAGCGAGCTTTCGGCAACGGAACAGCCTGCGTTAAACAGCGTTCTGCCAAAGTTTGACCACGTTGAGGGCTGACCCGTTCCGTCGCAAAGCATATAGCTGTTGTCGCTCAGGTGCTGTGCAAGGTTATCAACCGCATTCACAAGAAGCGCCTTTATTTCAGGGTCTTCGGGAGCAATAATATCATAAATCAACTTAAAGATAAACATATGACCAACAAGCTCGTCTGCACTGGTATCTGTTTTATAAATGATATCCTCAGGTTTAATGCCATCGCCCAAAAGATCGTTCCACAGACGTTCGGGAACTTTGCCTGACGCATCAACCTTTACGCCGCGAAGGTTTTCGCCGTTAATAAGATAGCCGTTTTCGGCCACAGACTTGTCGGAAGCACCCGTTGCCGTGCCGTCAGCATTGACAGACCAATAGATATTGTCATGCAAAACCATATTGTCACTCTTGAGTGTGAACGTTCTGGCAGGATATCCTTCAAGCAGACGCGTCTGCTTTTCATACTCTTTGTCGGGGTTTGCGGCAGGGTCAGACCAATCAGAAGGCGAAACGGGATAATAATAATCCTTGCTCTCAATCTTTGCAGAAGAGCTTGTCAGAGTGTACGCAGTGTTTGCCTGACTGAAGGTTGCAGCAGGACTTGTTGACGGAGTTACAAACGAGGGATTCCCGCCTTTTTCAAGAGCTGCCGCAGACTGCCAGCGGTCAACCGTTGTGCCGGGAATATTCTGCGTTGTCTGCATTCTCACATATGCCTCGGTTGTTCCCGTGCGCATTGAAATATAATAGAGCAAAAGCACAGCTTCCGCCGAGCTGTAAGCCGCCGCTTTTGCCGCGGCAATTTCTTCGGGAGTTGCGTTGGGGTCGTTCTTTACGGTTGCATATCGCATAAGCTCGCCTGCGCCGTACATTGACGTCCACAGACCGTCATTATCGCTCCAATAGCTCTTCCAGCCGTCACCGTAATTAAAAGCACAGTCAACCAGACCGAAACGGCTGACAAACCGCTGTGTTGCATCACTCAGATACGTTGCCTTGAATTCGGCTGATGCCTGCACCATTTCGATGTGCGTAACGCCGCCCTGCATAACGGTCCAGATACCGTTGCCGCCGTCGCTCACAATCGCAAGAACGTTGCCCTTTGACGTATCTCTTGAATAAAAATATCTGTCACCCATAAAGCGCTGTTCAACATCGCGCTCTGTGGGTGCGTTTTTATCTTTACGCAAAACGCCGTAATCCGTTATCTGCCAGGTTGCTCCGTCTGCGGTAACCGCCGTCTGATATGCGGAATAATCGCTTATTGACGAAACGTAATCTGGAATCTCGGGACTGCCGTGAGGATATCTTGAAACAACCTTTTGCAGGTTTGCAACCTCATCAACACCCGTACCGCCGTAGTTGGTTTTCAGTGTGCTTCTGTTTTCAAGCATTGTGGGTGTTTCAACAACGTTAAGCTCCACGCTGTCTGAAAAACCGTTGCCTTTTGCCGTGACCTTCGCTTTGCCCACGGCAAGAGCCGTCACTCTTCCCCACTTGTCAACCGATGCAACATTTTCAGGCTCTGCGGTCCATTCGAGGCGTCGGTCCGTTATTTTGTCGGCAAAAACGCACTCAAGCGTGCGGCTGTCACCGATGCAGAGCTCCCAGTTTTCAGGCACAACAATACGAAGCTTTTCCGCACCGGGAACAATACCCGTCAGAAGTGATGAAAACATAAGCCACAGTGAAATAAAAAATGATATTATACGGTTTAACATATTCTATCCTCCAAAAATCGGATTCTGCACAAAACGGATTTATTTGGGGAGTACCTGCACTGAATAATCCTGCTTCCTTAATTGCCGGACACATTCCAGAGGCAAAACCGAAAGCATCAAATCAGTGTTTCTTTTCTTTTTTTGACCCGAAAAGGCGTTCAAACCAGCCTTTCGGTTCTTCTTCTTTTTTACAACAAAAACGGTTTCTTTTTTCATCGGCAGAGATTTTGCCGAGATATTCAAGCTTGCTGTCAACCGATTTTTTTGCATCAAGCCTTTTCTCAATTTCATCAAACGAAACGAATTCGTCCTCTTTGTAGAAAAAAATAAAATCTTCCTCATCAAATTGCAGTGATTCATTTGTCTGCTCGTCTGTCCAGGTGTGAACACACGGTCTGTCCCAGAAAACCCCGTCTCTGATTTTCTTTGCAGGGTTGCCTGCCCAGGATGAATTGGCGGTAATTTTTTTGTTGGATACAACGCTCATTGCGCCTATAATGCTGCCCGATTCCGCCTGAGTACCTTTCAGAATCATTGCAGACTGACCAACCCACACGTGGTCACCGATAAAGATACTTTTTGTGGGATTTATTCTCTGCCGGCTTTCAGCATCATATATCAGGTGAGGGTCGGCGTTTCTGACCCATATACCGAAAGAAAGCAAGCAATCGTTGCCGATAAAAAAGTGCTTCTGTTCGGAAAGAATAACGTTCATAACACCGTTGAAATAGTTGTCTTTGCCCGAATAAAAAACGTTACCGTTATGAACAGTGACATTCAGCTTATAATCGTTATAATTTTCGCAAAGATACACTATTGAATTACTGCCGTTAAACTTTATGTTTGTATTGTTCAGCCTGACTTTTTTGCCGCAAACCAGCACGTTGTTCCTGCCTGAAAAAGTAACGGAAGAATTAACCATTTCAGGCAATTCACCTATAAAACGGTTGCCGTTTTCAAGAGATGTAAGCATTTCGGGCTCTGTCACTTTAATCATTGTCTATCCTCCGTTAGGGTTTATGAATCTGCATTGTCAGCAAGCGCCGACAGACTGACCAAAACTGTGCATTTACCTCAATTACGCGAATCTTTGCAAAGCTGAACCACACATTCTATGTGGTTTGTGTGCGGAAACATATCAACGGGTTGAATTGTTCTGACCGCATAGCCTTTTTTGATTATCAGCTGCAAATCCCTTGCAAGTGTTTCGGGATTGCAGGATATATAGACGATTCTTTCGGGTGCCATTTTTGCAAGTGATTCAATGAATTTTTTGCTGCTGCCTGCCCTAGGAGGGTCCATAAAAACAACGTCTGCACTCTCACCCTCATCTGCAAGAGCTTCCATAAAATCGCCTGCGTCCGCACAAAAGAACTTTGCGTTTTTCATTGAATTACGTTTGCAGTTTGAAACCGCATCCCTCACCGCATCGGGGTTAAGCTCAACGCCGATAACCTCACCCGCGGTTTTTGCGGCAACAAGACCGATTGTGCCGATGCCGCAATAAGCATCAATAACTCTCGACTTTGAATCAAGCTGTGCAAGCTCCATAGCCTTGTTATAAAGCTTTTCCGTTTGCACAGGATTAATCTGATAAAACGATTTGGGCGAGATTCTGAAAACACAACCGCACAGAGTATCTTCAATATATCCGTTGCCATAAAGAATTTCTTCTTTGTCGCCAAGTACGAGGTTTGTATTTTTGGGGTTTATATTGAGCACAACCGTGGTTATTTCGGGGTGAATTTTAAGCAGCTCCGCAGTGAATTTTTTCTTCATCGGAAAATATCCGCTTGAGCCGACAATAACCACCATAACTTCGCCGCTGGTGAAGCCTCTTTTGACAAGCACGTGGCGCAAAAAGCCTGTGCCCCTATCCTCATCATAGGTCCATATTTTGAATTTGGGAACCATGTTGCGGATATCAACAATAATTTTATCGGCAATTTCGTCCTCCGTCATACAGGAATCAACCGAAACAATCCTGTGACTGCCCGACTGATAAACACCGGAAATGATTTTGCCGCTTTTTGTTCTGCCGAAGGCTGCCTGCACTTTATTGCGGTAGTGATAAGGCTCGTCCATACCTATTATTTTTGAAACCTTGCCGAATTTTTTGAGCAAGATTTCACACCTTGCCTGTTTCCATTTAAGCTGACGGACATAGGTCATATTCTGAAGCTGACAGCCGCCGCATTTTTTGGCAAGCGGACAGGCATCAGGGTTGGTTTTTAAGTTTGAGGTCTGTGACATAATGCACCTCTTGTTGAGTGAATAGTGAAGAGTTAGCAGTTAAAGGTGGATGTTGCCCGCAGCCGATTAATTTTAAAGTTGTTATCATTATAACAAATTTAAACGGTTGCTTTAATCCGGTTATTCAAACATCGGTGTTGAGAGGTATCTCTCGCCGCCGTCGGGCAGAAGAACAACGATTCTTTTGCCTGCGTTTTCAGGTCTTGAGGCAAGAACCGATGCCGCGTGAAGTGCCGCACCCGAGCTTATACCCACAAGAATTCCTTCTGTTCTGACCGTTTTCTTTGAAGCGGCATATGCTTCTTCGGTTGAAACGGTTATGATTTCATCATAAATCTCGGTATCGAGAATTCTGGGCACAAAGCCTGCGCCTATACCCATCAGACCGTGAGCGCCTGCTCTGCCTTCCGAAAGAAAGGGGGAATCCTTTGGCTCAACGGCAATGATTTTTACGTCGGGATTTTTCTCTTTGAGATATCTGCCCGTACCCGTGATTGTACCGCCCGTGCCGACACCTGCAACAAAAATATCAATCTTGCCTTCGGTATCTGCCCAGATTTCCGGACCTGTTGTTTTGTAGTGAGCGGCGGAATTGTCGGGATTATCAAACTGCGCCGGAATAAAACTGCCGGGGATTGCCGCGGCAAGCTTGTTTGCCTTTTCGATTGCGCCTGTCATACCCTTTACGCCGTCTGTGAGCACAAGCTCCGCACCATAAGCGGCAAGCAGCTTTCTGCGCTCAATGCTCATTGTTTCGGGCATTGTTATAATCACGCGCATTCCTTTTTGTGCCGCAAAGGAAGCAATACCTATGCCCGTGTTGCCGCTTGTGGGCTCAATGATAACGGATTCGGTTGTTATTCTGCCGTCAGCAAGAGCCGCCTCAAGCATCTCTTTGCCCACTCTGTCTTTCGCGCTTCCTGCAGGGTTGAGATATTCGAGCTTTGCAACAATCTGTGTCTGCATACCCTGCGAAAACCTTGCAAAATCAACAAGCGGTGTGCCGCCGACAAGCTCGGAAACATTTGAGTAAATTTTCATTTTTTCAACTCCTTAAAACGAACAAGGTGATTCTGCCATAACTTTTACGGGCAATATTCAGACTTTATTTCAGGAAAGGTTCATCATACTCTTACGGTCATCAATATAGGGCTTGAGGATTGCATATGAGTGGCTCTGTGCACCTTTTATACAATCGCTGTTTCTGTTTTTAGCGGAAAATTCCTTTTCTACTCTTGCGCCAAACGCCTTATCGTATTTTTCGCTGCCCATTGAACCTCTTGCAACGTCAATCCAGTCATAGTCATCAGGATTTTCGTTCAGATAAACAATAAAATACGAACCGTCGGAGTTATCAATTCTGACACTGTCGCCCTCTTTTCTTGCAGGGTCAAAAACCCATTCATCAATCTCAATAGCATAATCTCTGACAGAAACTGCTTGGTTGAAACCAATTAATTCTTGTTCCATTCTGAGTGCCGCCGCTTTATTTGAACCGTATTGGATATAGGCTTCCTGTGCGGCATCGGCAGATGCCTTGTTTTCATTAATCATATATTCATTCGCTTCGTATCCGTTGGGATATTCGCAAACCAATGCCTGATGGGTTGCAATTTCAAACGGTGCATCGATGATGTAAACAAGGCATTCATAAACTGAGCCTTTGAGTAAACCGATGTTACCGACTTTGACATTGCCCTCAAATATCCATTTTGCAATATTCTCACCAAAAGCGCCGCCGATTGAATTATAGTCAATCCACAGATATTCCGTTGCCGTTTCTGCATCATAGACCTGGTAGGTGCTGTGCTTCTGTGCAAAAGCAAGGAAGGTTTCTTCGCTTACAACTTTTGCAAGCTCCTCTTCGGTGTAGTCGGTTTCTATGGGAAAAATTCTGACGTTGGCAACCTGAAGCAAGGGCTTGTTTTCGTTGTAATATTTGGTAAGCTCTGCCTGAGTGACTGCATCGCTGTGCTTTTTGATTTCGCTCTCTTGATACTCGGCAGCATAATATCTCATTACGCAGTGAGCGGCATACATCTCATATGTCATATTCTCGGCAACCTTTGCTTCAAGATATGCTTCAAGACTGAGACCGTTGTTTTCTGCGTTTTCAATTGCCATTTCATATTCATATATCATCTTCTGGAAAGTACCGTCAGAAAGCTGAATCTTATTTTCAATCGCATACTCAAAAGCAGCAAAATAAAACTGCATATCCTCTATGGCATCGTCCGTAAATTTATCTGCCCAGGTATAGTTTACATCCTGGCTGCCGGGATATCTCTGCTCAGACGGAGCTTTGTTATAGTCAAAGCCCGTGGTGTTCATCTGTCTGTTTGCATCCATTGCAATGCTTTCGCTCGTTTTTTCCGCACAGGCATAGTTATAGTACATTTCAAATCTCGGACGTGAAACCTGATAATTACCCATGCTCATTGCAACACCGTACTCTTTGCAGGCGTTTGCATTGTCAATCTCTGCCTGGTTAAGAATAACCGCAACCTCGGCAGGCATTTTAATACCTCTGTAATTTACGTATTCATAATCGCTGTCCGTGGGAGGGTCAACGGTTTCAAACGAATGCGTAACTGCAGGCTTTGCGGTAACGGTAACGTCAGGCAGGGTCGTGGTGCCTTTTGTACCAGTGCCGCCATTATCCTTAACCATAGGTTTGATAACAAAAACGCCGAGCAGAATGACCGCAACAATCGCTGCAACGGATGCGGCAATTATAATTATTTTTTTGTTTTGCTGCTGCTTTTTTACCTGTTTTTTTCTGTTGGCATAATCTGCCGTTTTTGCTTTGCTCTGGTTGGCAGATGTTTTTGCTTTGCTTTTTTCATTTTTCTTGTTATTCATAGAAAATAATCCTCCGTAAAAAATCAGTTTTGCTTTCGGACCACTTTATATTCGTCATAAGGAGTAAAGTACGGACACTCGAATGAGCCGCCCTGCATAAATCTGTAAAGCTCGTCCTCATCAAGATTAACTCCGCACTCGTAGCACTCATAATCTTCGTTATAATCGTAATATGCACAATTATCGCAAATTGTCGATGACATAAATAGCTCCTCTCATTTAACCTAACCGCAAATTTAAAATGCGGTTAATCAGTATATGGGAATAATGATTTCTTTTTCTGTTTTTCTGACGCCGTCCATACCAAGATCTCTGAGATGCGGACCGAAAAACAGACCGGGAGCTCTGCCTGTGGGATAAAGCTCCAGCAAAGGAGCCATAACAAACGCACGCTCAAAAATTCTCGGATGGGGCACGGTAAGCTCGTAGCTTTCGCTTTTGAAGCCCTCATAAAGAATCAGGTCAAGGTCAATTATCCTTGGTTCGTTCTTTTTTGTGCGGTGTCTGCCCATTGCCGCTTCAATGCCGAGACACTCTCCCAAAAGAAGAGCAGGCGAAGCTTCGGTTTCAACCAGAATTGCCGCATTGTAATATTTGTCGCTGTCATCATCACAGCCAATCGGCTCCGTTTCATAAACCGATGAAGCCTTGAGGATTTTCACCTCTGACAAACGGGCAATCGCTCTGACTGCGGCGTTGATATTTTCGATTTTATTGCCAAGGTTTGTACCCAGAGCAATAACCGCTTCACTCATTGCAAAAATCCTCCCGTTTTCTGTGAATTTCAACTCCCACCCAGTCAAAATCGGCATCGATGGGGGCGTTGGGTTTTTTAAGTAAAATCCTGAGCTCGCTGATTTTTTCAAACGACTCAAAAAGCGACTGCGCAACCCTTTGCGCCGCTCTTTCGATGAGGTCATCTTTTTGGGCGGTGAACGTTTTTGTGATATGCTCGACCATAAGAGCATAATTCACCGTATCCTCAACGTTATCACTCTTACACGGCTGCGAAATATCAGCAAACGCATCAACGTCAAAAATAAAATACTGGCCGTTTGCTTTTTCTTCTTCCATAACGCCGTGATGAGCAAATATTTTAAGATTTCTGATTAATATTTTATCCATTTAATCTCCCTGTTTTCTGAAAAGCACGTCGGCAACCCTTGCCGCCTGAACCGCGCCTGCAACATCGTGAACTCTGATAATATCCGCACCTGCCGCAATTGCCGCCGTGTGTGCCGCAACTGTTCCGGGGTCACGCAGAGTGCTGTTTTCTTCTCCGCTTGCAGTGCCGATGAATCTCTTTCTTGATGCCGCAACAAGAAGCGGAACGCCCTTGAATTTAAGCCACTCAAGGTTGCGGAGTATTTCTATATTATCCTCATAGCTCTTACTGAAGCCAAGACCGACGTCAAAGCAAAGCTGTTCCTTGCAAAGGCCTGTTTCTGCCGCAAGGCTGAGCGCATCAAGAAAAAGATTTCTTATGTGGCTCACAACACCGTCTTTATATTCCTGAACAATATCCGCTACGCAGGGGTTATGCATAACCACGTAGCCTGCACCGTATTTTTTTGCAAGCTCCGCCATTTCGGCATTGAATTCACCGCTGACGTCGTTAATCATACTCGCACCTGCCTCAAGTGCCGCCTTTGCAACCAGAGGATAAAAAGTGTCAACAGACAACGGAACGTTAAGTTTGCCCTTAAGCGACTCAAGAGCGGGTGCTATTCTCTCCAGCTCTTCTGAAGCCGTAAGGATTTTGGCGCCGGGTCTGGTGGAGTTTGCACCCAGATCAATCATATCCGCACCCTGCTTCTGCATACGCAGAGCGTGAAGGAGCGCCTGCTCGGGGGTGTTGAACTTGCCGCCGTCGGAAAACGAATCGGGTGTGTAGTTAAGAACACCCATAATATATGTTCTTTTGCCAAGAGGCAAAGAATAATCTCGGACTTTAAACATCAGGGTCTTCCTCCGGTAAGCAACGACATGGCTTCCGCCCTTGTTCTGGCATCGGAACGCATAATACCTCGGAGCGCTGACGTTCTTGTTTCTGCACCCGAAGCTCTTGCACCTCGCATTGTCATGCAAAGATGCTCCGCTTCAACAACAACAGCTACGCCCTTGGGTTCAAGATGTTCAAAAAGAAAATCTGCAATCTGCGCCGTCAGACGTTCCTGAAGCTGGGGTCTTTTTGCAAAGCTTTCCGTTATTCTTGCAAGCTTTGAAAGCCCGATAACCTTGCCTTCTGTGGGAATATAAGCAATATGTGCCTTACCCATAAAAGGAATCAGATGATGCTCGCACATCGAATAAAGAGGAATATCTCTGACTATGACCATTTCCTCGTTGCCTGTTTCGTTGAAAAGCTTGAGGTGACGGGTCGGATCATCCTCAAGACCCGAAAAAATTTCTTCATACATACGGGCAACTCTTGCCGGTGTTTCAACAAGACCCTCTCTGTCGGGGTCTTCACCGATAGCGATAAGAATTTCTCTGACCGCCGCTTCTATTCTTTGTTTATCCATAAAATATCTGCCTTTCTCTCATTTGCGGTATTCGGGCACGATGGCAAAGCAAAGCATTGCATCATCAACAATATATTTTGCCGTTGTGGTTGAAAAGTCATAATCCGACTGATTTCTTGCGTGTTTCAGAACAGCGTACATTCTCTCATTTTCAACCATTTCGTTTATCACATAATCAAAGGTTTCTTTGTCTGCAAAGCGAAAATAAACCGTGTTGTTACCTCTGTCGGTCTCGTTCACTATTATTTCAGCAAACTTTTTTTCATCGGAACGGCTGTATGTTTCAAAGTATGCACCCGTTCTGACAAAATAGTTTTCTTCGGTTGAGTTGCATTCAAAATCATATGAAAACTTTGAATGCGTAACGGATATGCTCTTGTTATCCAGATTGAAATAGGTATAGGTTTTTGAAACCTCGCCGTTTTCATCAACGGGGTCATCCCACGTGCAGTCAAGATGGTACCAGCTGCCGTTAAGTCTGACCACGTTCCACATATGCGGCTGTTTTTCACCTGTGCGGCTTTCTGCTTCGCCGCTGACAACAGTGCTTTCCGTTCCGACGTAATCCATCAAAAGCTTTGCCGCTTTTGAATATCCCTCACAGGCAGCGCTTTTATTGACAAGAGCACCGTAAGCCGTTGAGCCGATAAGGTCATCGCCGAGCACGTAGTCACAGTTATCCACAATATAATCGTGGATTTCAAGCTCTGTCTGCCAGACATCTTCGCGGTTGCTGAAGCTTGCAACAATTCCCGTGCACGCCTTGTCAAGTTCCTCTTTCATTTTGCTGTAATCCGCTTTTTCAATTATGTAGTCAACAGAAAACCATGTTTTGCTCCCTTCTGTGCGCAAAACACACTTTCTGCCCACAAAAAACAGGTCGGGATTATCGCTTAAAAGTGCATAAAACACGTTATCCAGCATTTCGGAATCAATTCGGTTTATTTCAATTTCATCAGGCATTTCATAAATGCTTTGCAGGATACGGTTATAAGCATGTTTTTCTTCATTATCAAGCCGATTGAACCAGAATTTGAAGTCACTGCCGTAATCCGCCAGCTCGGTTGCCGGCTCACTTATGTTCACTTGCGGCTCTGCAGGTTTCTTTTCATAGTTTGAAACAAGCAGAATTGCACTTGCCGCCAGCAACACAACCGAAACCGTAACCGCCAGATTCTTAAGAATTCTTTTCATAGGTTTCTCCCGGACCGCCGTCTCTGAACTCCTCAGGATATGCGGCGATAACCGTATTTCTTATGCCTTCCTGCATAAGCAACAGCACGCCGTTCTCCTCTTGTCTTAAGTCTACTACCGTTATATTAGTCGTAAAATTATTTGCTATCTGTGAAAAAATCTTATCTCTTTTCTCAATATTTGCAGGCGTGAAAATGCTGCCCAGAATTTCAAGCATTGCCTGTGCCTGTTTTTCGGAGCCGTTTTCCGCTGTGTCATTGAGATAAAGCATATATTTGTAAAGCTCGTCGCCGTTAAGCGATTTTGCACCTTTGATAAGGACAAGGTTTATACCGTCGGCTTTATAATTAACCTGCTCGGGCACGTTGATTTTTATGCCGCCGAAAAAATTCACCGTTGATTTGAACTGCGTGGGGGTTGCACTTGCATAACGGTCAATTTTTATTCCGTAGGCTTCTTCAATCGCTTCCGTAAGCAATCTTTCGCCCGATTTTGCATAAATCGCCTCCGCACTTTCTCCGCCGCCTTGAGAAGCACGGAGAATTGCAGCAGGGTTCACGGTAAGCACCGTCACACGGTTTTCGGGAAGCTCAACCCTTATCAGATTCATAAAGTGTATCTGCTGTCTGTCGCCGTCGGCACACATAAACAGAAATACTCTTTCAGATTCGGGCAACACGGGCACGGTACTGCTCTCTTCTTTCTGCGTCGTTTCTTCTTTTTCCGTGCCGAAAAATGCTTTACGGAAATCAAAATCATTATTCATAAGTATTATTGCAAGTGAAATTGACAGGATACCCAGCACACTTGCAATAAGAATAGCCGTAAATTTATATAAACTGCCGTTGGTGTTTTTCTTTTTTGTCTTAAAAACAAGGTTGTTTTTCCTTGCCATATATATCACCGCTTAATAATTATTGCCGCAGTATTTTCATCAAGATAAAGCTCTCTGCCGTTTACACCGCCGCCCATAATAACCTCATATCCGTCTTCGGGAAGAATATAGGTTATCGGATGATTGTTGCGGTTTGCAACCGTCATTATGCTTTCACCCCTGCCCCGTCTTATATAGGCAACACAGCCCATAACCGACGAAACGGGAACAAACTCACCGTCTTTGAATACGGAATGTTCCTTGCGGAGTCTGCCCAGAGCCTTATAATGCTCCGTCAGCTCCGAATCCTCTTTTCCCCACGGATAACAACCGCGGTTGAACGGATCTTCGCCGCCATCCGTTCCCGCTTCATCACCATAATAAATGCAGGGCACACCGGGAAGCGTAAACTGCATTGCCGATATCATTTTAAGAAGCTTTTTGCCGTCTGCCGTTTCCTTGCCCGTCAGTCCGCCGCTGTAACGGTTGAGGTGGTCGGAATAATATCTGCCGCCCGTACCAAGACGGTTTAGCACGCGGCAGGTATCGTGAGTGCCGATATGATTCATCAGACAATCCACCGCGGGCTTCGGGTAATTCTCACAGATTTCCGCAACTCTGTCGTTAAAACCCTCTGCCACACCGCCGATTGCAAAACCTATAAGCAAATCGGCAAACGGATAATTCATAACAGAATCAAGCTGAGCGCCCTGAAGATAGCGGCGGCGGTCACCGTAGCTGATCTTGTTTGATGCGTCCTCCCAGACCTCGCCCAGAATATAGGCATCGCTCTTTTCCGCCTTTACCGCAAGGCGCAGGGCATCAAGAAATTTATCGGGCAATTCATCTGCAACGTCAAGTCTCCAGCCGCCTGCACCAAGGCGGAGCCATTTGCGCAGGATTCCGTTTTCGCCTGCCATATATTCGATGTATCCGTCGTTTTCTTCGCTGATTTCGGGCAGTATATCAACACCCCACCAGCTTTCGTATTCATCGGGATATTTTTTGAATTTATACCAGTCATAATAAGGCGAATCGGGCGAATTGTAAGCTCCTGCACCGATGTATCTGTTTTCTTTGTTAAAGTAACGGCTGTCTGCACCCGTGTGACTGAAAACGCCGTCAAGAATAATCCTTATGCCGCGTTTTTCCGCACTTTTGCAAAGTGACTCGAAATCACTTTCGTCACCCAACAACATATCGATTTTTTCATAGTCCGCCGTATCGTAACGGTGGTTTGAGTGCGCCTCAAAAATCGGGTTCAGATAAATGCAGCCCACACCGAGAGAGCTGAGATAGTCCAGCTTCTGCTCTATGCCCTCAAGGTCGCCGCCGAAATAATCGTACTGCGAAATCCTGCCCTCTGTATCCGGCTTCCACATTGGTTTGCCGCCCCAGTCTGAGCGCATAACCCTTTCAGACGGAACTCCGTCTTTGTCTTTGCCCGAAAAATTGAATCTGTCGGGAAAAATCTGATAAATTACCGAACCTTTAATCCAGTCGGGGGTTTCAAAATCCCTTGAATAAACCGTAAGCTGGAAGCTTCCGCCGTCGGGCGAGATTCTGCTTGTGCCGCCGTAGGATTTTGTGATAAAGCTTTCACCGTCGGCATTTTCTATGCTGAATCTGTACCAATAAAGACCCTGCTCCCCTGCAGTGAAGCTGACGGTCCACCACTCCTCGTTATTTCCTTCGGGTCTTTCCCACTCCATCGGGCAAACGGTTTTTTTGCCGCTGTCATTTTCAAGAATGAGGCTTGCACCCGTGCAGCCGAAGCTGACAGGCAAAACAATGCGCAGAGTAACTTGCGTGCCCTCGCAAACCGCACCGAAGGGTGATTTGTGATATATAAGCCTTGAATTATATGGGATAAAATCCATTTTATCTGCTTCCTTCTGAGATTTGTGTGATAAAAAGAGTTGTCGGCTCGTTATAGGGCATTTCCGTTATACGCACAAGCACGTCGGTTATAAAATACCCTGTCGCAACCAGAATCAAAATGCTCACAATAATCAGCACCAGATTGATAATCCGTCTTTTTTTCTGTTTTTCTTCAAAACTCGGTTCTGAACCGAAATGCGCCGAAAACTCGGTTATGCTTTCCCTTTGAGAAGGCTTGAGCGCTTTTTCGATAACGCCTTTATTTTTATTCTTTGCCATAAATTCACCTTTAAAAAGTGTCTGATTTTTTATGCAAACAGCGACGTGCCTGCAAAGCCTGCAAAAGCAAGCGAAAGCAGACCGACGTAGATAAGCATTGCAGGTGTGCCCCTGAATGCATCGGGTATATTTTTATTCTTTTCAAGAACCGCCGAACCCTTGCTGATAAGTGCCGCGGCAAGTACAAACGCTATGCCTGCACCGATTCCCGAACCGACAGCAAAAACAAATGAATATGCAGCCGAATCATTAATAAACGGAACGGCCAGAACAAGTGTGTTAAGAGCCGCAATACCGAGTGTACCAAGCAATTTATCGCTCACTTTGAAGATGAGCTTCAAAATAAGAGCAACAAAAACATAAACGCCTGCAAGAATTCCGCCGTAAACCGCCGCCTTGCCTGCAAACGGCAGGTCACTCAGACTGAGTGCTTTATTAAGAAGGCTGCAGATAACGCTTGTTATAACCGAAAAACCCGAAATCATAACAGCGATTTTGCCGAAAGTTCCCGGTTTTTTGGAAACTCTGATTGCCTCACTCATACCCAGACCCGAGCTTAAAACAAGGTTCTGAACAAAAACCGTGAAAAGGGCGGTTACCAGCAAATCCGAAATCATTTTCATTCTGCCGTTCCCTCCTCACCGTTTAATTCTATGTCGAGAGATTTAAGAAAATCATTAAGGTCTGTCTCCGCCAGACCGAAAATGTCATCAACCGTATCCGCCGCACTGTTCTCGCGGGGAACAATGTCAGGGTTTGTTTCCGACACCGCATCGGGTGCAGACGTTTCTGTTTCGGTGACGGGTATTTGCACTTGAGCCGCAGTATCTTCTTTTACTTCATTGGCAGTTTCTTCTGTCTGCACAGACTCTGTGCGAAGCAATATTTTTTTAAGACCTGCCGCAAGAAAGCCGAGAAGAATAAGACAGCCGAACGGAAGAGCCATACCCTTAAGCGTAACGGGCAGATTGAGCCTGATTCCCGCAAATGTTGACCTGCCGAGGATTTCTCTCACTGCGCCCGTAAACAGGAATATAACCGTGCCGCCGATACCGCTTGCAACAGCATCATAAACAGTAAGCTTAATTTCACTCTTGACCGCAACCTGCTCGCAGTGCACCGCCACAACGGAATTGATTGCCGTGAGCGGAAGATAAATCTTCATTCCCAGGCTGATACCGCCAAGCGTATAGGTTTCAAGAAGATAAAGCACAGGACAAACAATTGCAAGACCTATAAGCAGGTAAAGGGGCATTCTTATCCAGCGCGGCAGATTTTTCATAACTACGTTTGCAATTAAACTGATTATCAGAAGCTCCGCACACATCGCCGCCGAAAGAATTGCCGCCTGTGTGAAAGTGGTGGATGCCGCAATAACAGGGCAAAGACCGACAAGCTGAACAAGAACGGGGTTGTATTGAACAGCACCTTTTTTCAGCGCATCTTTAAAAGAAATTGTGTTCTTCATTCAGCACGCACCTCCTTATGGGATGCTTTTTTGCCAAACTTCGGAATATTATTTAATGCGGAATCAATAAGCGGTCTGAGAGCGTTTGCCAGCAAAACTGCAAAGCAAACGGGCTCCTCGTATGCGCCAAGCAGGCGCATCGCCATACAAACGGCACCGCACACCGCACCGTAAATTATTTTGTTGATGATTTTTTCCGGTTGAGTTATCGGGTCCGTGACAAAGAAAACAGCCGCAAACAAAAGCGAGCCCGAACAAAGCTCGGGAACAAGGTTTGTTCCGAAAGATGCCGTAACCCTGGGAAAAACAGAAACCATCAGCACGCAAACCGCAATAAAACTGAGAGACGGAATCAGTGTTTTGGGACGTCTGATAAGCAGATATGCCGCACAGGCAACCATCAGCAGGGCGCAGCCTGTGCCCATCGGGCCTGCAACGTTACCGCCGAGAATATCAAAGATACTTGCCTGACCTACGTAAACCGCTCTGCCGCTCATAAGCAGCGAGCCAAGAGAGGTTGCTCCAAACAGGCTTCCGCGTGTGCCTTCCGTGAAGGTAAAAACCTGTTCGCTGAAGCAGACACTTGCAAACGCAAAGCCTGCCGCCGCAGGAACAAACGGCACCTTTTTACTGCCGCCAAACGGAATTTTTACAACCGCAACGGCAAAAACCGAAGCAAAAACAGGCACGTAATAAGGCACGTTGACAGGCATCATCATAGCAATTGCCGCACCCGTAAAAATGCTTCCCAAATCGCCGATATCTATTTTTTTATTTACAACAATTCCTGCCAGAATATCGGTTATCACTGCCGAAGCAACGCTTGCCAGAATAACAAGCAGACTGCGCACGCCGTAATACCAATATGCCATAAAAGCAGGGGCAAGAAGCATCAGCAGATAATCGCCGTATATGCTCACGGCTCGTTCTTTATTCACTTTTACAGTGCCGTTTGCCACAGCTTTCACCTCATTACTTCCATTATTTATTCATTGCACGCCGCAAAGAAAAATCATATTATAGTTAGTAGCCGCACAACAAGGAGGTTATGCGTTATGCAGATAAATTCCCCGTCGGAAAACAGGATTATCGTTGAGCTCACCGCACCCGATATGCGTGAGCTGGATATTACATATGAGGAAATGGACTACTCCTCAATCGAAACAAGGCGCGTTATCTGGACCGTTCTTGATGCCGCAGGCAAACATCTTGGCAGAGAGTTTGACCTCTCACACAGAATGCTTATTGAAGCTTCGCCGCTTGCTGACGGAGGCTGTGCCCTTACCTTTACGTTGCTTGATACCGCTGTTAAAGCACGCCGCCCTCTTCTGATTAAACAGGCAAGCAATCTCATCTGCGATTTTGAGAATCTTGACAGCCTGTTTGACGCCGCAGAACAATGCGGCAACGGCTTTCATGTGCAAAGCAGTCTTTATGAAAACAACGGCAGATACAGGCTTATAATAAGCTCACCGTTTGATCTGAACCTGCTCAATCACCGTTTAAGCGAATTCGCAAGGTGCAAAAAAAGCGAAAGCCTTGAAACGGATTTTACCCGTGAACACTGGACTTTGCTTGCCGCAGGAAACGCCCTTGATGTCCTTCGCCGCAAAGCTTAATTATAAGCTTTTTCGGCTTTGCTGCGGAGCATTTCTATAACCTCTGCAGGATTTTCCGCTCCGAAAACAGCGCTGCCTGCAACAAACACGTTTGCACCGGCTGCAGCCGCAATTTCAACGGTCTCGGCGTTAATTCCGCCGTCAACCTGAATATCAACGTCAAGACCTCTGCGTTTGATTTCCGAGCGCAGGGTCTTTACTTTATCCATTGTGTCGTGCATAAACGACTGACCGCCGAAGCCCGGCTCAACAGTCATAACAAGCACCATTGAAAGCTTTTCAAGATAAGAAAAAACTTCTTCTGCCGCCGTTGCGGGCTTTATGCTGATACCCGCTTTACAGCCGCTTTCAAGTATTTTATCAACCGTTTCGTCAACGGGTGACGAGCTTTCGTAATGGAAAGTTATGATATCCGCACCGGCTTTTTTGAAATCGTCAATATATTTCAGCGGATTCTGAATCATAAGATGCACGTCAAAAATAAGGTCGGTTTTGCTTCTTACGCTTTTTATGACGGGTGCACCGAAAGAAATATTGGGCACAAAGCAACCGTCCATAACGTCAAGATGCAAATAATCTGCGCCGCCCTTTTCAACCCTGACTGCCTCTGCACCGAGAGCTGAAAAATCGCTTGCAAGCACTGACGGTGAAATCTTTATCATAACAAAACCTTCCTTTCTGCTGCCCGAAGGCAACACTTACGGCATTATAATCTGTAATATTATATCAGTTTTACATTATAAGGTCAACATTTATAAAAATAAATTAACATTTAATTTTATTAGTAAAGTACTTTACAAATTCAGGAATTTGTTACATAATAAAGAGTGATATATTGTAAGCTTTTACTACGTGCCGCAACAGCGGCGCACACTGAATGAAAGAAAGAGAATCCATGAAAAAGAAAGAAGCAAAAAAGACCTCCGCACAAAATATTTCGCTGATGAAACGCTTTTTCCCTTATCTGAAAAAGCATCTGGGCACAGAGCTTATCGTGCTCGCCTGCGCGGCAACGTCCGCCGCTTGCGAAATCATTCTGCCCCTTATCGTCAGAAAAATCACAGACCAAGGTGTTGCAGATGCCTCCGGACTCACAACAAGGCTAATTGTCACCATCGCCGTTGCCTATATCGGTCTGCGCGGTTTGGACAGCCTTGCAAGCTTCTGCCAGTCTTACTGGGGACACAAAATGGGCACAAAAATCGAAAATTCGATGCGCGAAGATATGTTTGACCATCTTCAGTCCCTGTCTTTCACGTTTTTTGACAATACCAAAGTCGGCCAGCTTATGAGCCGTATGACATCCGACCTTTTTGACGTTGCGGAATGGGCGCATCACTTCCCCGAAATGCTGCTTATGACAATAGTCAAATTTGTTGCAAGTTTTTATATTTTCGCAACAATGGATTTCCGTTTTGCAATTGCAATTTTTATTCTGATGCCGTTTATGATTATCCTCACAAAACGCTCCAGAACAAAAATGCGCGACACCTTCAAAGAGGGCAGGCATCAGGTTGGCGAAATCAACGCACGCATTGAAGACAGCCTTCTCGGCGTAAGAGTTGTGCGTTCTTTTACAAACGAAAAAACCGAAAAAGAAAAGTTTTCAAAAGGTAACGGGCAATACGTTGTAATCAGAAACAAGAGCCACAAATATATGTCGCAGTTTCACGCAACGGTCAAGCTCATTGACGGCATAACTTATATCTGCGTTGTTGCAATGGGTGCCGTTCTTATGAAAAAAGGCATCACGTCTCCCGGCGATTTTGCCGCAAGCCTTCTGCTTATATCAACACTTCTCGGCTCAATCCGCACCATTGTTGATTTTAGCGAGCAGTTCAGCAGAGGTATAACGGGCGTTGAACGTTTTGCAGAAATTATGGACGAAAAAGCAGAAATCGTTGACAGCGAAAATGCCGTTGACATTACCGACGTTCAGGGCGAAATCGAATTTAAAAACGTTTGCTTCAGCTACGAAAAAGGTGAAAAAGAGATTCTTCACAACCTTAATCTTCACCTCAGAAAAGGTGAAAATCTTGCGCTTGTCGGCCCCAGCGGCGGCGGTAAAACCACCCTCTGCAACCTCATTCCCCGTTTCTATGAGCCCGAAAGCGGTGACATTCTGGTTGACGGCAAAAACATAAAGGATATCACACTGCATTCTCTGCGTTCAAACATCGGCGTTGTTGCACAGGACGTTTATCTTTTCAGCGGCACAATCCGCGATAACCTCATCTACGGCAAGGCCGACGCAACAGACGAAGAGATTATCGATGCCGCAAAAAAAGCAGGTGCGCACGAATTCATCAGTGCCCTGCCGAACGGTTATGATACCTACGTCGGCGAAAGAGGCATCAAGCTCTCGGGCGGTCAGAAACAAAGAATCTCAATTGCCAGAGTTTTCCTTAAAAATCCGCCGATTCTTTTGCTCGACGAGGCTACCTCCGCCCTTGATAACGAAAGCGAAAAGCTTGTTCAGGAATCACTTGAACGCCTTGCAAAAGGCAGAACAACACTCACAATTGCGCACCGTCTGACAACCATCCGCAATGCCGATAAAATCGTTGTTCTCACAGAGGACGGCATTGCTGAGCAAGGCTCGCACAAAGAGCTGATGCAGAAAGACGGCATCTATGCCAATATGTATAATATGTACGCAATAATGTAGTGAATAGCTAATAATGAAAAGTGAACAATTTCGGGTGGGCTTTGCCCACACCCGGATTAATATTAGGAGTTTTTCAGTTGAATAAAGGACCATTATCCAGTCAATCAATACAGTTCTCGATAGATATAGTTAACTATTATAAATGGCTTGTTTCCGAAAAAAAAGAATATGTCCTTTCCAAACAGATTCTAAGAAGCGGTACAAGTATCGGCGCAAACATCCACGAGGCAGACTTTGCTGTCAGCAAGGCAGATTTTATTTTAAAAATGCAAATCGCCCTCAAAGAAGTATCTGAAACAGAATACTGGTTGCTTGTTCTTGAACAAACAGATTTCTTGCCCAAAGAATTCTGTTTTCTTAAAAGCAACTGTATAAGCTTAAAAAGAATGCTTGTTGCCTCTTTGAACACAAGTAAAAGCAACTGATTTTGTTTTCATATAAATCAGGTGCGGACAAAGTCCGCCCAAAACTATTCATTATTCATTCTTCACTATTCACTGGTAAACCGTTCTGTCTACATAAAACACATTTAGAAAGGAAATATAACCATGCTTAAAAACATCTCCCCCATCATTTCTCCCGAGCTTCTCAAGATTCTTATGGAAATGGGTCACGGTGACGAAATTGTTATCGGTGACGGCAACTTCCCCGCAGCAGCCAATGCAAAAAGACTTGTCCGCCTTGACGGCCACGGCGTAAACGAAATTCTTGAAGCTATTCTCAAGCTTATGCCTCTTGATACATACGTTGAGGCTCCCGTTGCCCTTATGGATAACGGCGATGCTTCAAATCCTCCTCCCATCTGGGCTGAATACAAAAACACCGTTGTTGCCGAAGAAGGCGAAAAGAATTTTGAGCTCGTTGAGCGTTTTGCTTTCTATGAAAGGGCAAGAGACGCTTATGCAATCATCGCAACAGGCGAAACTGCAATTTACGCAAACATCATCCTCAAAAAAGGCGTTGTTATTCAGTAATTGTTCAAGTGAAAAACTAAAAGTGAATAGTGAAAAGTTAAGGAAAGGCTTCGCCTTTGACCGATTATAAAATACGGGTGTGAGCAGAGCCCACCCGAAACTATTCACTCTTCACCATTCATTATTCACTTAGAAAGGATATAAAATGAACAAACGAGTTCTTGCCATAGACTTCGGTGCTTCCAGCGGCAGAGCCATTCTCGGCACCTTTGACGGCAAAAAAATCACACTTGAGGAAGTTCACCGTTTCTCAAATGACCCCGTAAAAGTCGGCGAAACAATGTATTGGGACGTTCTACGTCTCTTCCACGAAATCAAGCAGGGCATCGTCAAAGCCAAGCTTGCCGGCGGCTTTGACAGCGTTGGCATTGACACCTGGGGCGTTGATTTCGGTCTGATTGACGAATTCGGCTGCCTGCTTGAAAACCCCGTTCATTACAGAGATGAACGCACAAAGGGTCTTATCGAAGAATGCGCCGAAACCGTTCCCAACGACGAATTTTACGGCACAACAGGCATTCAGTTTATGGAGCTTAACACCGTTTATCAGCTCTATGCTCTCAAAAAATACCGTCCTCATATGCTTGAAAGAGCAGATAAAATTCTCTTTATGCCCGACCTTTTCGGCTATATGCTCACAGGCAAAATGACGACGGAATATTCAATCGCAACTACCTCTCAGATGATTGACCTCAAAACAAAAAAATGGGCAACTCCGCTTCTTGACAGACTCGGAATCCCCTCCCGACTTCTCTGCGATGTCGCTCCGTCAGGCTCGGTTCTTGGCAAAATCAGAGCCGATATCTGCACAGAATGCGGCATCCCCGAGGTTGACGTTATCAGCGTTTGCGGTCACGATACACAGAGCGCAATCACTGCCGTTCCCTGCACAGAGGGCGATTTTGCTTTCCTTTCAAGCGGCACGTGGTCGCTTTTCGGAACAGAGCTTGACAAGCCCATCGTTGACGAAAAATCAATTGCTATGAACGTCACAAACGAGGGCGGCTACAATGAAAAAGTAGGATTCCTCAAAAATATTATCGGTCTCTGGCTGATTCAGGAAAGTCGCCGCCACTGGAACAGACACGGCAGCGATTATTCCTATGCAGACCTTGAAAAACTTGCCCTTGCGGCAGAGCCTTTCAAGTGCTTCATCGATCCCGATGCTCCCGAATTTGTGCCTCACGGCAACATTCCCGAGCGTGTTCGCGAATACTGCCGCAAAACGGGTCAGGCTGTGCCCGAAAGCGTTGGCGAGGTTATGCGCTGTATCTACGAAAGCCTTGCAATGAAATACCGCTTAACCCTTGAAAAGCTTGAAGAATGCACAGAAAAAACTTATCCCGCAATCCATGTTATCGGCGGCGGAACAAAGGATACTCTCCTTTGCAAAATGACCGCCTGCTCCTGCGGCAGAAAGGTTGTTGCAGGTCCGATTGAGGCTACCGTTCTGGGCAATATTCTTGTTCAGCTTCTCTCCTGCGGAGCAATTGCAGACATCGACGAAGCAAGAAAAATCGTTCGTGAAAGCGAAAACACCGTTGAATATGCTCCCGAAGATACCGCCGAATGGACAACGGCATACGAGCGTTTTAAAAAGGTTGTTAACGGCTGACTTTGCCGTTTCAAATAAGAAATAATAAACTTCACTACATAGAAAGGACTTGATTATCATGGCAAAAAGCAGACTTATCGGCGATTATCCCGTAATCGGCATTCGCCCCATCATTGACGGCAGAAGAGGACCCCTCAAGGTAAGAGAATCCCTCGAAGACCAGACAATGAATATGGCAAAGGCAGCAAAGGCTCTCTTTGAAGAAAACCTTCGCTATTCAAACGGCGAACCCGTAAAGGTTGTTATCGCTGACACAACAATCGGCAGAGTTGCAGAAGCAGCAGCATGCGCAGCAAAGTTCAAGAAGGAAGGCGTGGACATCACTCTTTCCGTTACTCCCTGCTGGTGCTACGGCTCCGAAACAATGGATATGGATCCCAACACAATCAAGGGTGTTTGGGGCTTCAACGCAACAGAAAGACCCGGCGCAGTTTACCTTGCAGCTGTTCTTGCCGCTCACGCACAGAAGGGTCTGCCCGCATTCGGCATTTACGGCAAAGACGTTCAGGACGCTGACGACACATCAATGCCCGACGACGTTAAAGAAATGCTTCTCCGCTTCGGTCGCTCTGCTGTTGCAGTTGCAACAATGAGAGGCAAGAGCTATCTTCAGATCGGCTCAACCTGCATGGGTATTGCAGGCTCAGTTATCGACCCCGATTTCATCGAAGAATATCTCGGCATGAGAGTTGAATCCGTTGACGAGGTTGAAATCATCCGCCGAATGACAGAAGGCATCTATGACGAAGCTGAATTCCAGAAGGCTCTTGCCTGGACAAAGGCAAAGTGCAAGGAAGGCTTTGACAAGAACCCCGAATTCGTAAGAAAGAGCGACGAACAGAAAGAAAAGGACTGGGAGTTTGTTGTTAAGATGATGTGCATCATCAAGGACCTTATGAACGGCAACGATAATCTTCCTGCAGGCTGTGAAGAAGAAGCTGTCGGCCACAACGCTATCGCAGCAGGCTTCCAGGGTCAGAGACAGTGGACAGACTTCTATCCCAACGCTGACTTTGCAGAAGCACTTCTCAACACATCCTTTGACTGGGAAGGCGTAAGAGAACCCTATATCCTTGCAACCGAAAACGACGTTCTCAACGGTATCGGTATGCTCTTTATGAAATTACTTACCAACAGACCCCAGATGTTTGCAGACGTTCGTACTCACTGGAGCGCAGACGCTGTTAAGAGAGTAACAGGCTATGACATCGAAGGCAAGGCTGCTGAAGCAGGCGGATTTATCCACCTTATCAACTCAGGCGCTTGCTGCCTTGATGCTTGCGGCGAAGTTAAGGACGAAAACGGCAACGGCATCATGAAAGAATGGTACAACGTTACAGAAGAAGATGCTGACAAGATTCTTGAAGCAACAACCTGGAACGCAGCTGATAACGGCTATTTCAGAGGCGGCGGATATTCATCACGTTTCCTCACCAGAGCAGAAATGCCCGCAACAATGATTCGTCTTAACCTTGTTAAGGGTCTCGGCCCCGTTCTTCAGATCGTTGAAGGCTGGACTGTAAACCTTCCCGACGAAGTTTCAGACATCATCTGGAAGAGAACAGACTACACATGGCCCTGCACATGGTTCGCACCCAGATGCACAGGCGAAGGTGCATTCAAGTCAGCATATGACCTTATGAATAACTGGGGCGCAAACCACGGCGCAATTTCCTACGGTCACATCGGCGCAGATATCATCACAATGGCATCAATGCTCCGTATCCCCGTTGCTCTCCACAACGTTCCCGACGAAAAGATTTTCCGTCCCGCTTGCTGGGGTGCATTCGGCACAAAGGACCTTGAAGGCGCAGACTTCAGAGCTTGCGAAAACTACGGCCCTCTTTACAAATAATCACAAAAAATCAGCGGACTGCTTCGGCAGTCCGCTTTTTCATTTATATCAACCCGAATATCCGCTTAAAATACCAAATAAACATCATCCACACATTGACCTCGGAGCTTATTCCTTCCCTGTCGGCAATCGTCTTGCCGTCAATATCCTTAAGTCGGTTTCCGTTTCTGTCGACAAGATACGCTTCGATAACCGCATCGCCGTCAACGGTTGCAGTCACGGTGCAGCTCAATCCCGTAGACGACGGCTCAAGCGTAACACCTCTGCCGTCAACGATTTTCCATTTGATTTTTGCACCCTCGGGCAGATTCGTCGCATTGGCATAAAGATTTATTGATTCACCGTATTCAAGATAGCGTGTATGCGGCTTGAGCACGGTTATTTTTGCCTCGGAATAATTCTTTGCAACCGTAAACTCCTTGCTGAAGCTGTTTGCACCGTCGGAATAAACGGCTCTGTAAGTGCCTGCTTCGTCAATTGCCGTAACGGTCTGCCACTGCTCGCCGTCAAACTTTTCCACGCTGAGTGAATAACTTTCATTTGCAAAATAAAAATCTCTGCCGTGCAGTCCGAAATAAAGCCTTGTTCACAAATTATTTAACATAAGTCAAAATTTTCTTAAAATTAGTCTTTTATTTTATATAAGTAAGTGATATAATATATCCGATTATGGATAATTATGTATATTAAAAACCAAAAATATTCGTAACAGGAGGCAACAAAGTGTCTGCAATTATTTCCGTTAAAGATCTCAGCAAGTCCTACGGCAAAAAAGAGGTTCTTAACAAAATCTCCTTTAAAGTCGAAGACGGACAGATTGTCGGTCTGCTCGGCCCCAACGGCTGCGGCAAGACCTCACTCATCAAAATTTTAACAGGCCTTATCAACGATTACAGCGGCGAAGTTCTTGTTGACGGTCAGAAACCCGGCAAGGCAACAAAGGCAAAGGTAGCTTTTCTGCCCGAAAAAACTTACCTGCCCACATATATGATTGCCAAAGAAGCAATCACCTACATTGCCGATTTCTATGATGATTTTGACAAAGAAAAAGCTATGCGCCTGATGGAGGTTTTTCAGCTTGACCCCAAGCAGAAGGTAAGAACAATGTCAAAGGGTCAGCAGGAAAAGCTGCAGCTTATTCTTGTTATGTGCCGCAATGCAAAAATCTATATTCTGGACGAGCCCATGGGCGGCGTTGACCCTGCGGCAAGAGATTTCATTCTTCAGACAATTCTCAAAAACCGTCCCGAGGGTTCAACAATACTTATGTCGACCCACCTTATTCAGGACGTTGAAGAGATTTTTGATTCAATCCTTATGATTCGCAACGGCAAGGTCCGTATTCAGGATTCCGTTGCAAACCTCACCAAAAACGGCAAAACCATCAACGATATTTTCAAGGAGGTGTTCAGCGTTGACTGGAAATTCTAAAGCAAAAAGCTTGGGAGAAAATTCCAAACCCAAGAGCAAGTTTTTAAAGCTTCTTAAACACGACTTTCTTGCAAGCGCAAGACTTATAAGCCTTTTCTACATCATTGAAGCCGTTCTTATGGTTCTCTATAAGCTCGGTCACTATCTGGGCACACACACAGAAAACCCCGGCGCTATCGTTTCAAAGCTTATCGGTTTTGCACCCTGGGCAATCGTTCTGGCTTTTGTCACAGCTTTTGCGCTGATAATCCTCACGATGTTCTTCATCATTTTTGACTTTTTCAAGTCGCTTTACAGCCCTCAGGGTTACCTGAGCTTCACCCTGCCCGTTTCAAGCGAAGAGCTTCTTCTTTCAAAGACTCTTGTCTACGGCGCATGGATGGGCGTAAGCTTCCTTGATTTCTATTTTGTTACCGAACAGCTTGCAGCTTTCTTAAGTATGTTTGCCGAACAGCAGCTTGGCGAAGACGGCGTCGCAATGGGCGAAATGCTTCTCACACAAGTGTTCAATTTCCCCTCAATCTCACAGATCATCGCTTCGGCTGTGTTTATGATGCTCAACGTATTCTCACTTATGTACCTCTTTGTTGCATCAGCTTATTTCACAATCACCGTTTCACATATGAGATGGTTCCAGAAGCTCAGCGTTCTGTGGTCAATCCTTCTCTTCTTCCCCGTTTTCCTCTTCCTTTTCTGGCTTGCCTGCAAGCCTGCCGATTACTTCCATATGATCGTTCAGTTCAAGGATAGCGGCGAACTTGGCTTCGGCATTGTCAAGGCCGGCGAAGCAATTTATGAGCGCGGATATGACATCAGCAGAATGATTATGTGCCTTGCAGAATGCGTTGGTCTCTTCTTTGCAACATCATTTATTATGCATAAAAAGGTCAATATTAAATAAAAGGGCATTCACACACTGCCCTAAGGAGCGATTGCTATTAAAATCGGCATTTTCGGGGGAACTTTCAATCCCCCTCACAAGGGTCACACCCGATTGCTGAAAACGGCGGCAGATGCCATCGGCTTTGAAAAAATGATTGTCATCCCCTCGTGCATACCGCCGCATAAGCTTGCAGGCAAGCTTGCAAGCGGCGAGCAAAGGCTTGAAATGTGCCGCCTTGCTTTCGGCAAAGACCCGCGTTGCGAGGTTTCGGCAATTGAGCTTGAGCGAAGCGGCAAAAGCTACACGGTGGACACCCTGCACGCTATAAAAAAGCAATATCCGGACGATGAGCTTTATTTCATCATCGGCTCGGATATGCTCCGCACCTTCCGCCAGTGGTACCGCTGGGAAGAAATTCTTACCCTGTGCACAGTCTGCGCCGCATCAAGAGAAAACGGATACCGCCCCGACTGGAGCGTATATACGGCTGAGCAGAAAAAACGTTTTGTTTTTATTGATGCTCAACCGCTTGAAGTCAGCTCTACGGAATTGCGCGGCGGTCAGAAAGCAGATTTGCTTGACGGCGACGTTGCACGGTATATCAAAGAAAACAAGCTCTATGACGACGGGCTTGATTCATACAGAAAAATACTTGAAGAAAAGCTTGACGATTACAGGCTTGACCACAGCGAGTGCGTAAGCGAATGCGCCGCCGTGCTTGCCGAAAAATACGGTGCCGACCCCGAAAAAGCCCGCCTTGCAGGATTGATGCACGACGTTATGAAAAACGCTTCTCCCGATGAGCATATGCGTTATATGGATAACATCACGGCTCTTGAGCTGAATAATCCCAAGGTGTGGCACCAGATTTCAGGCGAAGGCTTTCTGCGTGAAAACGGAATTATCACCGATGAAGAAATTCTGGGCGCTGTTCGTTGGCACACAACAGGCAGAGCGGATATGACTTTGCTCGAAAAAATCGTTTATGTGGCGGATTTCATTTCTGCCGACAGAAAATATGAGGACGTTGCCGAAGTCAGAAAGCTTGCGGAAACAAGCCTTGAGCAAACAATCCTCTACACAAGCCGCTACACAATAAACAAACTTGCACAAAAAGATATGCTTATCCACCCAGCAACCGTGGAATGCTATAACGATATACTCTTGCACGGTTTGCAGAAAGGTCAGGTAAAATAATGGATTCCAATAATCTTGTTAAAGAAATAGCCCGAGTTCTTGATGAAAAAAAGGCGATTGACATTGTGGCTATCAAAACCGAAGAGGTTACAATTGTTTCTGATTATTTCATCATTGCTTCGGGTACTTCAAACACTCACGCAAAATCACTTGTTGACGACGTTGAATATGAAATCAAACAGCGTTTCGGCGTTGACCCCGAGCACATCGAAGGCAGAGCCACAGGCTGGATTTTGCTTGATTACGGCACGGTGATTGTTCACGTTTTCACACAGGAAGACAGAGAATATTATAATCTCGAACGCCTTTGGGCAGATGCAGGCACTGTTGACCTGAGCGATGTTATTACAGAAGACTGATTTCTTTGAGTAAATAACGAATAGTTAAGGGCGGACTTCGTCCCCGCCGGATTATATTGTAGTGGCGATTCACGAATCGCCCGAAAAGATAAGTAATTGAGGAAGGGTTTTATCCCTTACACTGATTTATAATTAATTGCGATTTACGCATTACGCATTAAGAACTGTGAAAGGAAGTTGAGCAAAATGGCTCAGTACAATTTTAAAAGCGTAGAGAAAAAATGGCAGGACATCTGGGATAAGGAAAAGACCTTTGAATGCACAGAGGACTATTCCAAAAAGAAGTTCTACGCCCTTGTTGAATTCCCCTACCCCAGCGGCGCGGGTATGCACGTTGGTCACATCAAGGCTTACAGCGGTCTTGAAGTTGTTTCAAGAAAAAGAAGACTTGAAGGCTACAACGTTCTTTTCCCCATCGGCTTTGACGCTTTCGGTCTGCCGACTGAAAACTACGCCATCAAAACAGGTCTGCACCCCAGAGTTGTTACAGATAACAACATTGAAAAATTCACCAGCCAGCTTCGCAGAGTAGGCTTCTCCTTTGACTGGTCAAAGGTTGTTGACACCACTCAGGAAGATTACTATAAATGGACACAGTGGATTTTCCTTAAGATGTTTGATAACGGTCTTGTTTTCAGAGATAAGACTCTCATCAACTATTGCCCCAGCTGCAAGGTTGTTCTTTCAAACGAAGATTCGCAGGGCGGCAAGTGCGATATCTGCCACAGCGACATCGTTCAGAAATCCAAGGACGTTTGGTATCTCCGTATCACGGAATATGCAGATAAGCTCCTTGAAGGTCTCAAGGAAGTTGACTATCTGCCCAACATAAAGCTCCAGCAGGAAAACTGGATAGGTAAATCAACAGGTGCATTTGTCAACTTCTCCGTAAACGGCACTGACGAAAAGCTCAAGATTTACACCACCAGACCCGATACACTTTTCGGCGTAACCTTTATGGTTATGGCTCCCGAGCATCCTCTTATTGACAAATACGCTTCAATGATCGGCAATATGGCTGACGTTGAGGCTTACAGAGATATGTGCAGCAAGAAGTCCGCTTTTGAAAGAACACAGCTTGTCAAGGATAAGACAGGTGTTAAGCTTGAAGGCTTCACTGCAACAAACCCTGTTAACGGCAAGGAAATTCCCATCTATATTTCCGACTACGTTATGATGGGCTACGGCACAGGCGCAATTATGGCTGTTCCCGCTCACGACCAGAGAGACTTTGAGTTTGCCAAAAAATTCGGCATCGACATTATCGAAGTCATCAAGGGCGGCGATATGAATGTTGAAGCCTACACAGGCGACGGCGAAATGGTAAACTCAGGTTTCCTCAACGGTCTTACAAACAAAAAGGATTCCATTGAAAAGATGGCAGAATTCCTTCAGGCAGAAGGCATCGGCGAAAAGGGCGTTCAGTATAAGATGAACGACTGGGCATTCAACCGCCAGAGATACTGGGGCGAACCCATTCCGATTGTTCACTGCCCCGACTGCGGCATTGTTCCCGTTCCCTACAGCGAGCTGCCTCTCAGACTGCCCAAGGTTGATAACTTTGAGCCCGGCACAGACGGCGAAAGTCCGCTTGCAAAAATCGATTCCTTCGTAAACTGCACCTGCCCCAAGTGCGGCAAGGCTGCAAAGAGAGAAACAGACACCATGCCCCAGTGGGCAGGCTCTTCCTGGTATTTCCTGCGTTACATTGACCCCAACAACGCAGAAAGATTTGCAGACAGCGAAAAGCTTAAGTACTGGATGCCCGTTGACTGGTACAACGGCGGTATGGAACACGTTACAAGACACCTCATCTATTCAAGATTCTGGTATAAATTCCTCTACGACCTCGGCGAAGTTCCCGTTTCCGAGCCTTATGCAAAGAGAACCGCACAGGGTCTTATCCTTGGCCCCGACGGCGAAAAGATGTCCAAATCCAAGGGCAACGTTGTTGACCCCAACGAAGTTGTTGACCAGTTCGGCGCAGACGTTCTCAGAGCATACGTTCTCTTTATGGGTGACTACGAAAAGGCTGCTCCCTGGAGCGATACCGCTGTTAAGGGCTGCAAGAGATTCGTTGACCGCATCTGGGGTATGACCGAGATTATGACAGAGGGCGACAGCTATTCAAAAGAGCTCGAAAGCCTTATGCATAAAACCGTTAAAAAGGTTACAAGCGATATCGAAAACCTTAAATACAACACCGCCATTGCCGCTCTTATGACTCTCACAAACGAGATTTACAACAAGGGCTCAATCAACAAGGCAGAGCTTAAAACATACATCACACTTCTCAACCCCTTCGTACCTCACGTTACGGAAGAAATCTGGGAAGTTGCAGGCTTTGAGGGTATGCTCAACCAGACAAGCTGGCCCACATATGACGATGCAAAGTGCGTTGATAACGAAATCGAAATCGCTGTTCAGATTAACGGCAAGGTCAGAGAAAAGCTTGTTGTTGCCGCTGACGCTGATAATGACACCGTTATTGCCGCCGCAAAGGCTCTTGAAAAGGTTCCCGCCGCCATTGACGGCATGACAATCGTTAAAGAACTCTACGTTAAGGGCAGACTTGTAAACATCGTTGTTAAACCGTAAAACACCCCTTCGTTGTCAGATTGCCGCCAGAATGTATGATTTTGAATTGATTAATTGAAAAAATTTAATATTTTGGTGGTTGACAATTCGGGTCAAGCTATTGTATAATACAGATTAAGTTATGATTATCAGGTACCCTGTATCATTTGAGGGGAGGGAATATAATTGAGTCAGGTAAAAGTTAAGGAAGGCGAGTCACTCGAAAACGCACTCAGAAGATTCAAGAGACAGACTTCAAGAGACGGCGTTATTCAGGAAGTTCGCAAAAGAGAACACTACGAGAAGCCCTCTGTAAAGAGAAAGAAGAAGACTGAAGCTGCTCGTAAGCGTAAGTTTAAATAATTAAATTTACAAAAACCAAAGGCACTCCGTTTGGAGTGCCTTTATTTTTTTCTTTGCGTATATTTTTCATCGTCATATTCGCCAATTTTGGTTTGGTTTGTTTGTGAAAAATGCAGAATATTCAAATTCTAAAAAATTTTTTGTGTGACATTTCAACTTTTTCTTCATTAATATAATGAAAGCTTCATTAAGCAGAAAGGATTTTTTCGGCAGATCAGCTTTTAAATATTAATGAAAGACGGCGATTCCGATGGCTTTATAGTTGTAACAAAAGAATGACAAAAATACTACATAATTGTAATTTGACAAAATAAATAAATGTCATTACAATTAAGGAGGAAAACAAAATTTGAAAGCTTTAAAATTCTGCTTTTC